>CAADGM010000034.1 GCA_900696535.1 uncultured Planctomycetota bacterium | reverse complement strand
GACCTTTCGATACGACGCTGGTATCGGCCGCCGCACGAGGCGTCACAGCCGTTCGGGGGGTGCCGGGCCAGTCTAGCACGCACCCCTTCGCGCCAATCGGGCGGGAGCCGACCGCGAGTCGGCCCTCAGCCGCCTGTCATCGGGGGTCAGTCTCCGTAGAGCTTCTGCCGGAGTTCGCGCCGCTGCTGCGCCTCGAGCGAGAGCGTGGCGGTGGGTCGCGCGAGCAGGCGCGGAACGCCGATCGGCTCGCCGGTCTCCTCGCAGTAGCCGTACTCGCCGCTTTCGATGCGCGCCAGCGACTGCTGGACCTTCTTCAGCAGCTTGCGCTCGCGGTCGCGGGTGCGCAGTTCGAGCGCGTGCTCTTCCTCGATCGTCGCGCGATCGGCCGGATCGGGCACGATCACGGTTTCGCGCAGATGCTCGGTGGTCTCGTCGGCGTTGGCGAGCAGATCCTTTTCCATCTGCTGCAGGCGCTGGCGGAAGAACGCGAGCTGCGCGTCGTTCATGTAGTCCGACTCGGGCATCTCGAGCAGTTCCGCCTCGCTCAGGGGTTTCTTGTCCTTCGTTGCTGCCATGACCTCAGTACCTGTGCGCTCGCCGGGCGCCGCCTGCGGGAAATGCCTGGGTGGGACGGGCCGCGTCGCGCCGCCAGCGGCGGATCATGCCAGACACTGCTCCAGGCCCTTGATGAAGGTGTCTTTCGGAAGGTTCCTTCCAATGAAGACCATCCGGCTCGACCGCCTTTCGGCGGGCTTCCAGCGTCGGCCCGCATCGGCGCCCATCATCATGTGGACGCCCTGGAATACCGTCTGCCGGTCGGACCCCTTCATGTAAAGCACGCCTTTATACCTCAACATGTCGGGTCCGTAAACCTGGATCAGGCCGGACAGGAAATCCTCGAGCTTGAGCGGATCGAACGGCTTGCTGGAGCGGAACACGAACGACTGCACCGCGTCGTCGTGCTCATGGTCGTCGCTCTCCAGGAAAGCCGGGTCGATTTCGAGCACCGCGTTCAGGTTGAAGCCGCGGATGTCGAGGATCTCGGCGATCGGGGCGTCGCCGAAGTGCACCGGACGCACCGGCGCGCGCGGGTTCATCCGGCGCAGCCGCGCCTGGAGCCGCTCGCTCGTGGCCTCGTCGACCAGATCGACTTTCGACATCAGGATGCGATCGGCGAACCCGACCTGTTCCTGCGCTTCGCGGTGCTCGTCGAGCTGGCGCTCACCGTGGCGCGCGTCGACGACGGTGATCACCGCGTCGAGCAGATAGTAGTCGGCGATCTCGTCGTCGATGAAGAAAGTCTGCGCCACCGGCCCCGGATCGGCCATTCCGGTGGTCTCGATCATCACCCGCTCGAAGCCGATCTCTCCGCGGTCACGGCGCGCACGCAGGTCGCCCAGGATGCGCACCAGGTCGCCGCGCACGGTGCAGCAGATGCAGCCGTTGTTCATCTCGACGATCTGCTCGTCGCGCTCCTGCAGCAGCAGGTCGTTGTCGACGCCCTCCTCGCCGAACTCGTTCTCGATCACCGCGATGCGGTGGCCGTGCTGTTCCCTGAGGATGCGGTTGAGCAGCGTGGTCTTGCCGCTGCCCAGGAAGCCGGTGAGGATGGTCACCGGAACGTGCTTCTCGGCCATGTCGATCCCTCTCTGGAGCGCGCATTCTACGGGCGCGGCGGGCGCAGCGCCCGCAAAGGGGGCATGTCCGTCAGGAATCGCCGCGCCGCCGCGCCCGCGGGTGCGCGGCGTCGTAGACCGCGGCCAGTCTCTGGAAGTCGAGCGAGGTGTACACCTGCGTCGTCGCGATGCTCGCGTGCCCGAGCAGTTCCTGCACCGCGCGCAGGTCGCCGCTCGACTGCAGCAGGTGGCTCGCGAACGAATGCCGCAGCACGTGCGGGTGCACGTCGGCCGGCACCCCCCGCGCAATGGCCAGCCGCTTCAGCCGCGCCTGCACCGTGCGGTTCGCGAGCCGGCGCCCCCGGCCGCTCAGGAACAGCGCCCGCTCGTCGCAGCCCGGGTGCGCCGCGCACCAGGCGGCGCGCTCGGCGAGCCAGTGCTGCAGCGCCTCGCGCGCCGCGCGGCCGATCGGCACCGTGCGACTGCGCCCCCCCTTGCCGCGCACCGTCAGCTCGGCCTCGTCGAGATCGATCCAGCCGGTGGAGGCGGCCGGCGGGCCGTCGAAGTGGCGCAGGTCGAGCGAAGTGAGCTCGGACAGGCGCAGCCCCGACGAATAGAAGAGCTCGAGCATCGCCTGGTCGCGCGCCCCCTCGAAGCCGTCGCCGGGCGTGGCGCCGGCGAAGCGCACCGCGACGTCGGGCGCGAGCGCCTTGGGCAGGCGGCGCGGCGCACGCGGCGCGCGCACTCCGCGCGCCGGGTTGGCGAGCGCCTCTCCCTGGCTGGCGAGCCAGTCGAAAAAACCGCGCCAGGCCGACAGCCGCCGGGCGATCGAGCGCGCCGAGAGCCCGGCGCGCGCATTTGCGGCCACCCAGCGGCGCACGCGGTGCTCGTTCACCGCCAGCCAGTCGGGTTCGACAGGTGCCGAGGGCGCATCTGCGGCCACGGCGCCCCGGCCGGCGGGACTCGGCGCCGCTGCGCCCGCGGCGTCGCTCAGCGCCAATGCGGCGAGCGCGCGCAGGTCGAGCCGGTAACTGGCCAGCGTGCGCGGCGAGAAGCCGCGCTCGCTGCGCAACCGCTCGAGGTAGCGCGCGATCGCGTCGCCGGCCACCGCAGGCTCATTCGGCCAGCCGCGACAAGGCCGCGCTGGCGATCTCGGCGATGCG
>CAADGM010000033.1 GCA_900696535.1 uncultured Planctomycetota bacterium | reverse complement strand
GCCCAGACCCTCAAGCAGGTCGTCGACGAGCTCACCGTCCTCGTTCGCGGGGCGACCGGCGATGCGTCGGCGTCGGGCTCGAGCTCTCAGGGCACCCGGCCCCGCGCGAACCGAAGCGCCGCCCGCAACGCGCCGGCCCGAGCGGCCGCTTCGCAGCCCGCGCACACGCCGGCCGCCCACGACGACTTCAACTTCGGACAGGACTTCGCCGCGGGCTCGAACGATACGGACGCCAACCTGAAGCAGTTCTGATCTGAGCCGCACAAACTCATGACGCTCCCGGCCCGCCACGCCCCGCGCGCGGCGGGCCGGTCCGTCTCTCGCGAGCGTTGCGGCGTCAGCCCCTCATCGCCGCGCGTCACGAAGCCAGCCCGTCATCCCCGCGAAAGCGGAAATCCAGGTCGCCCCCCGCCGCCCCTCTGGACCCCCGCGTGCGCGGGGGTGACGAAGTCAGGCTTCTCGCACGACCGAGCGGCACGAGACCCGCCGCAGGCCGATCCCCCAGGGGGCGGTACGTCCTCCCAGGGAGGCCAGTCCGCCAACGTGACCAACGGTCCACGCGACCAACCGGTTTCCACTGCGCTGCCGTCGCCCCGAGACCCGCCTACGCGACCGGGTGCGATTCGGCTGGACGCGTCGCGCCGCGGCCGGCCGCCGCCGACAGGGCATCGTCCAGGTCGGCAATGACATCTTCCGCACTCTCGATCCCGACCGAGAGGCGCACCAGCCCATCCTCGATATGCGCACGGCGGCGCGCTTCGGCCCCCATCGACGCGTGCGTCATGCTGGCAGGGTGCTGAATCAGCGTCTCGACGCCACCCAGGCTGACCGCAAGCAGGCAGAGCTTCACGGTGTTCATCATGCGCCGGCCAGCCTCGAGCCCGCCCTTGAGATCGAACGAGATGACCGCCCCGAAGCCGCGCATCTGACGCTGGGCCAGCTCGTGCTGCGGGTGGCTCCGCAGGCCGGGGTAGCGCACCCATCCAACTTGCGCATGTCCCTCCAGGAATTCGGCCACTTTCTGGGCATTCTCGCACGACTTCCACACGCGCAGCGGCAACGTCTTGAGCCCGCGGTGCAGCAGGAACGCCTCCAGCGGCGGCAGCACGCCGCCGAGGTGGTTCAGCATCCGCCGCATCTTCAGGTACATGGGCTCGTCGCGCACCACGATCATGCCGCCGACCACGTCGGCGTGACCGTTGAGCGACTTGGTTACGCTGTGGAGGACGATGTCGGCGCCAAGCTCAAAGGGGCGCTGGAGGATCGGCCCGGCGAACGTGTTGTCGACGACCACCAGGGCCCCGTGGTGGTGGGCGATCTCCGAGATGGCGGCGATGTCGGAGACGACCAGCGTCGGATTGCACGGCGTCTCGACGTAGACGACCTTCGTATTCGGGCGGAGCGCACCGCGGACGGCCTCGAGATCGGACGTGTCCACCGGCGTCGACTGCACGCCCCACTCGTTCATGATCGACGCGACCAGCGTCAGCGTCGGTCCGTAAACGGCATCGCTGCACACGACGTGGTCGCCCTGCTTGAGCAGCGTGGCCAGGACTGTATGCACGGCCGCCATCCCGCTCGCGCAGGCCAGGCCCGCGAAGCCGCCCTCCAGCGCCGCCACCGCCCGTTCGGCTGCCTCCACCGTCGGGTTGCCCATCCGCGAGTAGATGTAGCCCTTCTCGCGGCCCGCGAACAGCGCCGCGCCATGCTCCGCGTTCGCAAACGCGAAGGTCGACGTCTGGTAGATCGGCGGAATAGCCGGATGATACTCGTGGTCGTCGATTCCGGCGTGGACCGCGAGCGTTTCGAGGGACGGGCGGCGGGCAGGTTTCATGTCGCACCTTCAAGGGACTCGGGCTGTGCAGCCCAGAATAGGGAACCCGACCGGCCGACGCAATGTCGGCACGATCGCCTCGCCTGGCGAACGCAGCCCAGCTTGCAACCGCCCGTTCCAGCACCGGAGGGCATCACATGAGCCCGGAGCGCCTCAGGATTCTCACCAGCGGCTTGCGTTCAAGCCGCTCCAGGCTTGCGCGAAGTTGCTGGTTCTCGGACTGGGCGGCCTTCCAGGCTTCGTCCAGCCACGCTTTGCCGCGCTCCAGCTCGTCGATCCAGCACTTGAGCTGCGCGATCTGGGCTTCCTTGTCGCGGGCCGTGCGCTCCCATTGCCCGAGCTGCGTCGATAGCCAGTCCTTGGCCTGCGTGAGTTCGGCAACCCAGGCCCGGAGTTCGTCCAGCTCGCTCGCCACGGTCCCCGCCCGCGCGCCGTGCCAGTGGCGCTCCAACTCGTCGGCCAGCCGGGCGCGCTCGACAGCTTGGACGGCCGCCTCTTCGGCCCACGCGGCCGGCCACAGAGCACGCGGGTACCGGCGCGCCAGGTCCCTCGCCCGTTCGAAGCAGCCGATTGTGCGCTGCACCATCGCGTTGAGCGTGAACTCGCGCTCGATCCGTGCGCGGCACGCGGCACCAAGCCGGGCACGCCGCCCCGAATCCTCGATCAGGTCCGCGAGCACCTGGGCGTAGCGCTCGGCTTCAGCCTCCGGCGTCGAGCGTGGCACGAGTATGCCGCAGTCCGGAGTGACCAGCTCACTCTGCCCGCCCACGTCGGCTGCAACGACCGCGAGCCCGCACGCCATCGCCTCGTAGAGCGTCAGCGCGATCCCCTCCCACAGCGAAGGCAGGAAGAAGATGTCGGCGGCACGAAATCGCTCGCGCACCAGTTCGGGTGACAGCGTGCCGAGCAGCCGCACACGATCGTCCAGGCCGGCGCGCCTGATGCGCTGCTCAACGGCCGGACGATCCGGCCCATCGCCGATGATCCAAGCGGCGAAAGCGTGTCCGCGTTTGGCGAGGCGCTCCAGCGCCGCCATCAGCACGGCCGGCTGCTTGTCGAGGTGTAGGCGGCCGGCGAACACGATCAGGGGCATCGTCTCGCTCACGCCCTCCGCCTGGCGAATGCGGGCACGCGTGGCGTAGCAGGGGGACCACCAATCGGCGTCGACGTTGATGTGAACGACCTCGATGCGCTCGGGCTCCGCCCCGCGGGCAGCCATCCAGCGTTTCAGGTGCTCGGAGGCTACGAGGTTCAGCTCGATCTGCTCCTGGTACACCGCTCCGTAACGCGGGTAGCCGCCATCCTTCCAGACGATCGACTCGCTGTGGCAGTAGTCCACGTACGCCGGCCCGGGACAGTGCCGGCGCAGGTACGGCAGCAGGGCGTAGCCCAGCTCGCTGTTGCTGACCATCACCACGTCTGGCTGCCGCGAGTCGATCAGGTAGCGGAGGAACGCGGGATAGTCCGCGCGCCGAAGAAACCGATGCAGGATGAAGATCTCCGGCGTATGGGCCGCGAACGCCGGCGCCCAGTCGCACTCGCCTTCGACGGTCGTGGCGATCGAGACTTCCCAGCCCTCGCGCACCAGGCGGCTGACCAGATCGAGATTGAACTTGTCGGCGCCGCCCACGGTCAGCCAGGGGACGATCATGAGCAGTCGCGGGCGCGTACGCCGAAGGCGATTCGCACCCTGCGGCGGCTCGCCGAGCGGCTCCAGCGGCTTGTCGGCGGGAACGTGGTATTCCGGCCAGCGTTCGCGGAGTGCGCCGAACTGCTCATGCAGCCGGGCGATGAAGTGGCGCTGTCCGTCGCCGCCGTCGAGATTCGTCCAGCGGTCCGAGTGCTGCGCGCGCGTGCGATACCAATCGAGGAACTCGGGCACCGTGCGACCCCACAGCCCCGCCCGCGCCAGCCGCAGCCAGAACTCCCAGTCCATCCCGCCGCCGCGGTTGTCCTCGTCGAAGCCGCCGACCGCGACGTGGGCCGCCCTGCGAATCATCGCCCGGGACGTCGCATAGTTGGTATCGAGGAACTTCGGTCCGTGCTCGAAGCCCTCTCGCCAGAGGTACTGCCGCGCACCGAAGCCGACCTCCCAGCCGTTGGCCGCGGCAAACTGCGGATACGACCGCAGCGTCCACCAGAGCTTCTCGAGCGCCGTCGGCTCGAGCAGGTCATCATCATCGAGCAGGAAGACCAGCTCGGCGCGCGCCTGAGCGAAGCCGGTATTCATCGCCGCGCTGAGCCCCCCGTTGCGCTCGTGCCGCACCACGCGAACGCGCGGGTCGCGTGCGGCGTATTCCGCCAGCATGGCCTGCGACTGCGGCCGCGTCGAGGCGTCGTCGACGATCAGCCACTCCCACTGCTGGAGCGTGGATCGAAACAGCGACCGCGCCGTCTCGCGCAGCAGTTCGGAGCTGTTGTACGACGCGGTCAGTACCGTCACGAGCGGGGCGGGGTGCGGATCGGCGGGGGCGTAGCCGAAGTCGGGCCGCCGGTCCGAAGCGGGTGTGTTCTCGAAGTCTGGCTGCCGCGGATCAATCATCCTGCCTCCCCAATGGGAAACGTGGCCCTGCTTCCGTCACGCGGACGCGGCGTCAAGTGCCATCCAGTTCTTCGAGCAGGCGCAGACGCGCCAGCGCGCGATACAACCACGACCGTCGAACACGCTCGGTCCGAGCGCGCAGCCTCTCGACCTCACGCCGAAGTGTCTCGCCCACGCCCTGCTCCCGGGCGAGTTGCTCCAGCAGCGCGGCCTTGGCCTGCTCCAGTTGGCCGATCCAGGCGCGCAGCTCCTCATTGCGCTGCTCGCTCTCCCGCGCCGCCTGCTCCCAGGCACGGCGCTGCTCCTCCAGCCAGTCCTTCGATCTGCCCAGCTCTACGCAGCGGGCGTTGAGCTCGTCCAGCTCCCGGGCCTTCTGCGCCGCCGCCTGCTCCCAACGGGCGCGCTGCTCGTCCAGCCACGACTTCCCCCCTTCCAGCTCCGCGATTCTCCCGCGAAGCTCGGCGAGGGCCGACTGGTCCTGTTTGGCGGCGGCCTCCCAGTAGCCGCGCTGCTGCGCCAGCCACGCCTTGGCCGTCTCCAGCGACTCCTCGTATGAACGATGAAAGCGGTATTGCGAGCCGACGTAACCGCGCAGGAAGTCGACCAGCGCACGCCGCCGCGCATCCTGGTATGCAGGCGCCTCGCGACCGATCCGGTTCGCACTGCCCAGCAGCACGCTCACTCCTCCAGGTAGCCGAGGGCGGCCAGGTGCTTGATGAGCCTGCGCTGCTCGTCTTGCGACAGCGCTTCGTCCGCGCTGCCCGATACGCGCGCGTACGAGTCCACAAGCGGCAACTTCCGCGGCGCCTCCGCGTGGAGCAAGCCGGGCACGACGCCACCATCGAACGCCTCTGCCTGCGGCAGCCCCAGGTAGTCGCAGATTGTCGGGCACACGTCAAGGATGCTGATGTTCTCCACTCGCCCGGGCCGAACCGACTCGCCCCGCGCCATGAAGACGCCCGGCGCCCGGTGCTCACCGACTGGGCGGTACTCCAGGTCGTCCGCGAGCGCTGCGCCATCCGGCGGGGGCGCCGCCGTGAAGCCGTGGTCAGACAGTACGATCAGCACGTCTTCCGGCGTCAGCAGGGCCTGGACCTCGGCGACCTGCGCCGCAATGCGGTCGCACGCCCGGGGCAGCACCTCGCCGTAGTTGCGGCGAAACTCGTCGCTGACCGCGGCCCCCTCGGTCCAGAATCCGTGACTGACAGAGTCGACCAGGCGGTAGTAGCACACGGCAAACGCGAACTGGGGCCGCATGCGCAGGAGCTCGAGAAACACGCGGTGGAACCGGGCATCCCGAAGACACGGATAGACCAGCCGGTGAAACAGCAGCGAGCGGTAGCGAGCATCCTCGGGCGAGGCATCAGGGTGCAGGTAGCGCTGCACCAGGTCAGGGCGGTCACCGAGAAACTCGTGGAGCACCGACTCGACTCGCTGCCGGTCCTCGTCGCTCTCGACCGGCGGCGCCGGACTCGACAGCTCCATCTCGTCCATGGGCATCGCAGCCAGCCCGCCGCGCACGAGCGCTGCGTAGTCCGGGGCCCCCGCCGCGCGGGCCAGCGGATCGGCAAGCTCGCGCGGATGAACGACGGCCGGGTCGCTCGTCTCGCCGAACAGGTCGCTCACGATGACCCCGCGAATCGGCACGGCCGGGTGCGTCACCATGTAACCGACGACCAGCGACTCCTGCCCGCGCGATGAGAGGATGTCCCAGATCCGCGCCTGGCGGACGTCGCTGCCGCTGAATAGCGGCGGCCGCTGCGGACTGCGCATGAAGTCGCGGAAGTCGAAGATGCCGTGCGAGAAGTAGTAGGTTCCGCTGGCCGCCGTGGTCCACAGCAGCGGCGACACGAGCGCCTCGGCGCCTTTCGCGTCCAGCCCCCAGACCGCGCTGCCCACGTCCAGGTCGCCCCAGGCCCCCGCCCGCAGCATCGACGCCAGCGGCCCAAGCCGCCCCGCCGCGACCAGGCTTCGAAGCAGGACCCAGTCCAAACCATCGACGGCCAGCATCACCACGCGACCAGCCATGCCCGTACTACTCCCCCCCCGTCGGACGGAGCGCGAACTGAGGATCGGTGAACGCCAGGCCGGTCATCCCGCGCGCATCACACGGCAGCACGCGGACGGCGGCCACGTCGACGCGGCGGCACAGGTACGTCAACTCGCCCTCGTGCATCGCGCTCACGCCGGCGTTGAGGAAGTAAGTCCCGGGCGCAAGGTTGAGCGTCAACCGGAACTCCACCAGCACGTCCTCGCCGACGGTCACTCGCTCGAGGACTTTACCGAAGTGCGCACTGGACAGGCCCGCGACCTCCACGCCTTCCACCGTCTTGATCATCATGCCGAAGCGCACGCCCTCCGCGGCGGCGGCGAAGTGCACGCGGTACCTCCAGGCGCACTTCTGTCCGCAGCGCACAACGCTGGTCTTCCGGCCGTGCTCGTCGCACAGCTCCGCATCGAGAATCTCCGCGTGTCCCGTGCCATAGCGCGCTTCGGGCGGGCGAATGACTTCCTCGATCTCGCCGGGCGGCGGTTCGGGCCCGACCGGCTCGTCCGCCGACTCGCCCAGCGCGTCGGCCAGGTTGGGGAGCAGGTCCAGCCGGCCACCCACGCCGCGCAGCGCGCTCCGCAGGCGCGCCACCTGCGCGCCCGTGCCGTACAGCAGCTTCTGGTAGACGTCGCCTACAGCTTTCGGCGGGCCGATGGCCGCCGCCTCGCCCTGTTCGAGCAGGAGCGCTCGGTCGCAGACCTGTGTGATCTGCTGAAGCGAGTGCGTCACCAGCAGCACCGTGCCGCCCGTGTCCCGGAAGCGCTCCAGCCATGCATAGCACTTGCGCTGAAAGCCCTCGTCGCCCACCGCCAGCGCCTCGTCCACGATCAGCACGTCGGGCGAGAGCTGGGCCTGAACCGCGAAGGCCAGCCGCACGACCATGCCTGTCGAGTACGTCTTGACGGGCAGGTCCATGAAGTCGCCGATTTCCGCGAACGCCGCGATCCGGTCGAACCGTTGCTCGATCTCGCGCCGCTGGAGACCGAGGATTCCGCCGTTGAGATACACGTTCTCGCGCCCCGTGAACTCCGGGTTGAAGCCCGAACCGAGCTCCAGCAGCGCGGCTACGCGGCCCCGCACGGCGACTTCGCCCTCGGTCGGGCGCAGCGTGCCGGCAATGATCTGGAGCAGCGTGCTCTTGCCGGAGCCGTTGCGACCGATGATGCCGAGGGTCTCGCCCCGCCGAACCTCGAGCGACACGCCGCGCAGGGCCCAGAACTCGCGGTAGTACTGCCGTCGCCCCCAGGCCAGCGCCTGCCGGAGTCGATCGGTCGGGTTGGGGTAGACGTGAAAGGCCTTGCTCACGCCGGCGACGCGAATGGCGGGCGGGGCGTGGTCAACAACCGGATCGACAGGGAATTCGGCGGTGGTGGCGATCGACATAATCTGGCCGAAGCGTCATCCTCGCCCCTGGTGCTGTCAAGCGGCCGCCGCGCTCACCCGTGCGTCACCCCGCGCATCGCCAGCGTGTGGCCCGCGTCCCGCAGCGTCTTCTCCTGCCGGGCCAGCTCCAGGTCGTGCTCGACCATCATCTGGACCAGCTCGGCGAACGAGACGCGCGGCTGCCAGCCCAGCACGCGCCGGGCCTTCGACGCGTCGCCCTGCAAGTGGTCCACCTCCGTCGGCCGCAGGTCGCGCGGGTCGATGCGCACGAACTCGCCGGGGTCGAGCCCGACGTGCCCGAAGGCCGCCTCGACGAACTCGCGGACCGAGTGCGACTCGCCGGTCGCGACAACGTAATCGTCGGGCCGGTCGTGCTGGAGCATCCGCCACATCGCCTCGACGTAGTCGCCCGCAAAGCCCCAATCCCGCCGGGCGTCGAGATTGCCCAGAAAGAGCGTCTTCTGAAGCCCCATCTTGATCCGCCCCACGGCCCGCGTGATCTTGCGGGTCACGAACGTCTCGCCCCGCCGCGGCGACTCGTGGTTGAACAGGATCCCGTTGCAGATGAACAGGTCATACGCCTCGCGGTAGTTCACGCTGAACCAGTGCGCCGCGACCTTGCTGACCGCGTACGGACTGCGGGGATAGAACGGGGTCTGCTCACTCTGCGGAGGCGGTGACGCCCCGAACATCTCCGACGACCCGGCCTGGTAGATTCGCACCGGCCGGCGTGTGAAGCTCACGTAGTCGCGGATGCACTCCAGCACCCGCAGCGTCCCCGTGGCCACCACGTCCGCGGTGTACTCCGACTGCGAGAACGACACCTTCACATGCGACTGGGCCGCGAGGTTGTAGACCTCGTCCGGCTCGACCGTGTCGAGCGTGCGGCGAAGACCGGTGGCGTCGGACAGGTCGCCGTAGTGCAGCCGCAGTCGGGCGTCCGGGTCGTGCGGGTCGCGGTAGAGCGCGTCGATGCGGTCGGTGTTGAAGGTGCTGGCCCGGCGAATGATGCCGTGCACCTCGTACCCCTTCGAGAGGAGCAACTCGGTCAGATAGGCGCCGTCCTGCCCCGTGATGCCGGTGATCAGGGCTCGCTTCATCAGCGTCCTCGGCCCGTCCGTCTCGCGCAGCGCGGGAAGAAAAGGGGTGTCACGAGCGGCGAGACCGCACCCGCGAAGGTCCCACGGGAGCGCGAGTGCGACGCACACCCATGACACCCCATCCTCTGGCCTGGAGGCCGTCGGCCCGGCCGACCAGAGCTTGGACGACCGGATGAGCCGCGGAATCTGCTCGCAGCGGGGGCACACCCGCTCCGCCGTCGCCGCGGACTCCCAACAACCACCGTCGCCGCCATCATACCCGCGCCCGCCCAGCGCGGCCACGCGCCGCGTTGACAATCTCGGCCCGGCCCCGATACAACGCCCCGCGGCGCACGTACGCCCTGGGCGGGCCAGGCCCTCGCCGATCCGTGTCACCCCTGGGAGCGGGCCGATCCATGCCGCAGACCAGCGCTCCGCCTCCCGAGACGATGAACGACGCCCCGCCGTCTGCGCTTGCGGCCCCCGAGGTGGCCGGCGACGCGGCCGCGCTGCGTTACCGGCGTGAGCGCGTCCGCCGCTGGGACGCGATCGCCAGGATGGGCGACCGCATCCGCTCGTGGGGCGGGGCCTACCACCGCCGCCTGCGCGCGGTCTACCGCACACTCGTACCGCGCGGTTCGCGAGTCCTGGAGGTCGGCTGCGCACGCGGGGACCTGCTGGCCGCCCTCGAGCCGTCGGTCGGCGTGGGCGTCGACTTCTCGGCGGAGATGCTGCGGGTCGCGCGGCAGCGTCATCCCGGCCTGCGCTTCGTCGAGGCCGACGCGCACGATCTCGCCCTGAGCGAGACCTTCGACTACATCATCCTCTCCGACCTGCTCAACGACGTCTGGGATGTCCAGACCGTATTGGAGCGCCTGGCGCCGCTCTGTACCCCGCGCACACGGATCATCCTGAACGTCTACAGCCGGCTTTGGGAGCAGCCGCTGGCCTTCACCGAGTGGGCCGGGCTGGCCAAGCCGACTTTGCGTCAGAACTGGCTCACCCCGGCCGACACGCGGAACCTGCTCTATCTGACCGGCTTCGAGCCGCTGCGCACCTGGCAAGAAGTTCTCTTCCCGCTCCCGGTCCCCTTGCTCGACGATCTCTGCAACAAGTTCCTGGTCAAGCTGTGGCCCCTGCGGCACCTGGCGCTGACGAACTTCGTCATCGCCCGACCGCGGCCGCGCCCCGCGGCCAACCCGGTCCCCCTCGTGTCGGTCATCGTCCCGGCCCGCAATGAGGCGGGGAATGTGCCGGCCATCTTCGCCCGCACGCCGGAGCTGGCCGGCGGCACTGAGCTCATCTTCGTCGAGGGCCACAGCAGCGACGACACGTACGCCGCCATCGAGCGGGCCGTCGCGGCCAACCCGCACCGCCGCGCCAGGCTGTTCCGCCAGACCGGCAAGGGCAAGGGCGATGCCGTCCGACTGGGCTTCCGCGAGGCCAGCGGCGACATCCTCATGATCCTCGACGCGGACCTCACCGTGGCGCCCGAAGACCTGCCGCGCTTTGTCGACGCCCTGCTCAGCGGCAGCGGCGAGTTCATCAACGGCGTGCGGCTTGTGTACCCGATGGAGGACCGCGCCATGCGGTTCTTCAATCTCCTGGGCAACAAGTTCTTCAGTTGGGCCTTCACCTGGCTGCTCGGCCAGCCGGTCAAGGACACGCTCTGCGGCACGAAAGTGCTCTACAAGCACGACTACGAGACCATCGCCGCCAACCGCGGATATTTCGGCGACTTCGACCCCTTCGGCGACTTCGACCTGCTCTTCGGCGCCGCCCGGCTGAACATGAAGATCGTCGATCTGCCCATCCGCTACCGCGAGCGAAAGTACGGGACGACGAACATCCAGCGCTGGCGGCATGGCGTGCTGCTGCTGCGCATGGTCGCGTTCGCCGCCCGACGGTTGAAGTTTGTCTGATGCCGAGCAGGCCGATGGGCTGGAGCCGGCCGCCACCCGCCAACGCCGGTGGCGCCACGCCGAGTGCGTTTCCCACGGACGGCGGGCGCGAGAGACGGCTCGGGCGGGCTACCGTGCTGAGGCGCTTCCTCGATCCGGGGACACTCGTCGTGCTGGCCGTGTGGCTGGCGGTGACCGCTTGGCGCCCGTTCCTCCTCGGCTTCTACCACGACGATTGGCATGTCCTTGCGCTCACCGACGGCAGCGCACCATTCTCGTGGGAGCGTCTCAGCCCGCTGGCCGCCCTTTACGCCAATCGCCCCGCGGTGATTCCCATCCACTTCACCCTCTCGTCGCTCTGCGGCCAGTCAGCCCCCGCCTGGCACATCGCCGGCGCTCTTCTTCTGCTCGTCGCCCTGCTGGCGTTGCAACGTTTTCTCCGTCGACTGACGTGCTTGTGGGACCCTTCCGGCACGTGGGCCGCGGACTTGGCTGCGGCTGTCTGGCTGCTCTACCCGTGGTCACACGGCTACCGACTGTGGCCCGTCATGACGCCGGCGCTGGTCGCAATCGCGCTCATCGCGTGGAGCGCCCACGAACTGCTGGCGACCGCGGAGGGTCGCCGCCCCCGCCAGGTGCTGCTCGGTCTGGCTTACCTGGCAGCCGTGCTTATCTACGAGGTCTTCTATCTCAGCTTCGTACCCCTGGCGGCGGTGGTTGCCCTTGCCGGACTGGCCAGCCGACGCCTCGCTCGGCGCCCGCTCCTGGTCGCTGCCGCCGTCCTGACCGCCGCGCAGCTCGTGTCGGTGGGCTACAACCGCCTCGCCCCGCTGCTCTTCGATCGCGCGCCGACCAAGGGCTTCAGTCCGGCGTGGCTGTGGCTGACCGGACACTCGCTCAGCCACCTGCCCGCGCGGGTGACGGAATGCCTGAGTGACTCAGCGCGCCTCGTCTCTGCCGTCGCCATCGCCTTGGGGATCGCCTGGCTGCTGACCGGGTTGGCTGGAGCGATCTTCCGCAATCGGTTTCGCGCGCTGGCCACACAGGTCGGCGCCGTGGCGATAACCGCGGGCGGGGCCGTGCTGGCCGTCGCCCTCTTCGCCGTCGCGGGCTACGAGGTTGTCACGATCGGCGGCTTCTCGCGGACCATGCTGGGAATCGACTTCTGGCTGGCCGTGGCGCTGGCGATCATC
>CAADGM010000032.1 GCA_900696535.1 uncultured Planctomycetota bacterium | reverse complement strand
TCGCGGCCATTGGACGGAATCTCGTCGCCGTCGCGGCGAATGACGCGCCGCAGGGCGGCTCGTGGGGGCCCGGGGCTACGGCGCTGCGCGTCGCTGACGGTCCGTCGCCGGCCTGGCGGCGTGTCGGCCGACGACTCGGTTTGCCGGTGGCCCCGGTCGCGCACACGGCCGAGGACGTGGTACTCGCGGCGGCGCGCCGGCCACACGTGGACGTGATCTGCGTGCATTACATCGAGTACGCGCTGCGCTTCGAGCGGGTCTGGCAGCGGGTCGGCAAGCCGCTGTTCGTCCACTCCCACGGCTACGACGCCCAGTGGGACCTGCGCACCATCGAACGGCCCGACGAGCCGTACTTCCCCCCCGACTACGTGCCGTGCGTCCGAAAGCTGGCCGAGCGGGCGATCTTCATCGCGAATCCGGAGTGTGCGCGGCGCCTGCGCGCCATCGGGGTAGACGGCGCCCGCATCGTCGCCCGGCCCTACGGCGTGCCGGTGCCGGTGCGGCCGCCGCCGCGCCCGATGCGCTCGCGCGGGCTGGAGGTGCTGTACGTCGGCCGGCTGGCGGAATGCAAGGGCCCGGACCTGGTGATTCGTGCGTTCGAGCGGGCGTGTGACCGGGGCCTGGACGCCCGGCTGACGCTGGCGGGTGGGGGTGAGCTGTGGCTGACGTGCGAGCTGCTGCGCCGCCGTTCGCGCCACGCGGACCGGATTCGCGTATTGGGCGCGGTCGACTCGGCCCGAGTTGACGCGCTCTGGGCCACGGCGGACCTGTTCACGCTGCATCACTGCGTCAGCCCGGTCACCCGGCAGGTTGATGCGTGCCCGGTCGTGACCATCGAGGCTCAGGCTGCGGCGCTGCCGGTGATCTCGGCGCGCTGCGGCGGCGTGACGGATCTGGTGGTTGACGGCGCGACGGGTGTGCTGGTCGAGCCGGGCGACGTGGAGTCGCACGCTGACGCACTGCTCGCGTTGGCGCGGGATCCGGCCAAGCGCCTGGAGATGGGCCGGGCGGGCTGGCACCGCGCCCGCACGTACTACGACATCAAGGACTACGGCGCGGTTCTCCGCGCCGTGCTGGGACTTGACCCGGCGGCCGAGCACGCACCGCACGGCAGCACGTCGGCCGCCGAGCGGCCGGCGGTGGAGGCGCAGGCATGCGCTGGATGATCGTCAACACCGACTACGACCCGTTCATCGCGTGGCTCTATCGGCGGCATCCCGGCCTGCACGAGGCCTCGTACGAGGCGCAGCTCGCGACCCGCCACGCCACGCGTTTCGGAACGTCGGACTTCTACTCGCATCACCTCCGCGCGCTCGGCTACGAAGCGAGCGACTTCGTCGCCAACAATCCCATGCTCCAGATGCGCTGGGCGCGCGAGCGCGGCGTGGGCTTCCCGCCGCACCGACGGTGGCGCTTCCGGATGCGGCGCGGCGTCGTCCCCTGGCTTTGGCGCGAGCGCGGCGAGGAGTGGCTGGAAGAGATCCTCCTGGCGCAGGTCCGCGCCTATCGGCCAGACGTCTTCTACTGCCTGGCGATTGAGCGGCTGGGTGGCGCGTTCGCGCGGCGGATTCGCCCCTACTGCGGCCGGATCGTCGGCCAGCACGCGGCCGAGCTGCCGCACTTCGACCTCGAGGGCTACGACCTGCTGATCTCGTCGCTGCCGAACCTGGTGTCGCGATTCCGGCAGGCGGGGCTGGCCAGCGAGTATGTCCCGCTGGCCTTCGAGGACCGGGTGCTGGCTGACTTGCGGCCGGCGCCGCGCCGCTACGACGTGGTGTTCGTCGGCGGGCTGGCCGGCGCGGAGCATGCCTGGGCGGTTCGGCTGCTGGAGCGGCTCGCGGAGCGTCACCGGGTGGCGGTGTGGGGCTACGGCGCGGAGCGATTGCCGCGCGGAAGTCGCCTGCGGCGCGTCAGCGGTCCGCCGATCTTCGGGCGGGAGATGTTCCAGGTTCTCTCCGAGGCGCGGATCGTGTTCAACCGGCACAGTTCGGTGGCCGGGCCGCACGCGAACAACATGCGGCTGTACGAAGCCACCGGCGTCGGCGCGGCACTGCTGACCGACGCGAAGTCGGACCTGCACACGCTGTTTACGCCGGGCGAGGAGGTGGCGACCTACAACGACGCCGAGGAGTGCGTCGCGCAGGTCGATGCGCTGCTCGCGGACGACCGGCGCCGCGAGGCGCTGGCGACAGCCGGCCAGCAGCGCACGCTCCGCGACCATACGTACCGGCGTCGCATCCCCCGAATCGCCGCATGCGTCGAGTCGCTGTTTCCAGCGCGCGCGGTCCGCGCGCCGTCCGGGAAAGCGAGCGAGGCCGCCGAACCCGTGTGTTCGACGGCCCCGCAGGATCAGGCGGCTTGCGACGTGACGGTTACGGGCACGCCGTGCCGATGAGGGCGACGAAGGGGTCGATGTCGTCGAAGGTCACATCGCCGTTTCCGTTCGCGTCGCCGTTGGTCCACGGGCACTGGGGGTACGGCCAGCCGGCGCCGCCCGCATAGCCCAGGGCCTCGACGAACAGGTCGATGTCATCGAAGTCGACCGAGCCGTCGCAGTTCATGTCGCCCGGGCAGCCGGCCGGGGCCTCAATGCACTGGAAGCGGCGGACGGTGAACGTGTCGATGCCGGCCTCGACCACCGAGCCGGAGCCGAGGTCGGACGCCTCGAAGCGGACGCGGACCTGCGCGGTCGGGGTGACGAACTCGCCGACGCGGAACGTCTTGACGGACCAGCCGGAAGCCGTGACGGGACCGAACGTCCCGCACACGACCCAGGTGGCCCCGTTGTTGTTCGACACGTACGTGTTGAAGACGTCCGCGTTCGGCGCGGCGCCGAAGTTGTTGGTGTACCACAGGGCGTAGCTGATCTCGGCGTCGCCGTCGCTCAGGTCGATCGTGGGCGAGATCAGCCAGGTGTAGCCGCCGTCCACGTCGTTATTGCACGGGTCGGACCCGGTGAGCTGGTTGTCGGTGACGTAGCAGTAGCCAGCGCCCGTCGCGTCGAAGTCGGCAGTGGGCTGCCCGCGGTTGCAGGTCGTGTTGGGAATCGCCCGCTCCCAGGGGCCGTCGGTCAGCGCCGGGCTGGTGCTGTTCTGCACGGTCCAGCCCTGGTCGGTCTCGAAGTCGTCGAAGTAGGCGATCACGTACTCGCCGGCCTGCGTTGAGTAGAAGTACGTGGGAGCGCCGGCGGGCGCCGTCAGCACGCCGGTTGCCGTGCCTTCGGCGGCCACGTAGAAGTCGCGCACTTCCTGGCACGAGGGCCCGCGGAGCGACGCCGTGTACAGGTTGCCCGCGACGGGCGTCAGCGGCTGGCTCTGGAACGCGCCACCGTCGTAGCGGTAGTAGATCCGCGGCGTGCCGGGCACGATCGACTGGTTGAAGGCCTGGATCGCCACGTCGACCGTCAGCGGGGTGCCGGGCAACACGAGCGAGGGCACCGAGGACAGCACGTTGACCTGGAGGCCGGCCTGGAGGAGCGTGATGCCCGGGCCGGCGATCGAGAAGGGCTGCGGGCCCTCGGGCACGTTGAAGCCGACGACTTCGACGGTCCACTCGCCAGCCACGGGGTTGTCCACGACGACCTGCTCGATGTTGTTCAGGCCATCCCGCTGGACGCGAACGGCGGCTGCGCTCGGGTTGAGCGGATTGAGCGTCCAGGGGTAGTGCTGCTGTCCGCCGGGGGCGATCACGCGCAGGTCGAGGTCATTGACGAGTACTGGATTGGCGTTGGCGGCGGCCGGCGCGTCGTCCCAGGCGAGCGTCCACTTGAGCTGCGCCGTGCCGGGGGCGACGGTGACGGTGCGCAGGTAGCTGCTGCCCTGGCTGGCGATGCCCTCGTCGAACTGGGCGGTCCGCATGAAGTCGATGGCTTCCTTGACCCGGACCGAGCCGTAGCCGAACTGGTAATCAGGGCCGACGTTGCCGCGATCGACCGCCGTGTGTGCCAGCAGGATCTTAAGCGTGGAGTTGCGGAAGTCGGTCAGGCCGGGGAACTGGGCGCGGAAGTCCTGGAGCATGAGCGCCGCCAGGCCGCACACGGTCGGGGAGGCCATTGAGGTGCCACAGGACGAGGTGTACGACGTCGACGACGTGGACGAGCACGAGGTGACGCCGCTGTCGCCGCCCACTTGGCAGCCCGGCGCAACCAGGTCGGGCTTGAGTCGACCATCGTCGACCGGGCCCCAACTGCTGAACGTGGTCATCGAGTCGTCGTTCGCGTTGACCGCGCCGACGGAGACCTGGTTCTTTCCGCCGGCGGGCGGAGCCGTGCTGTAGTACTTGCCGTAGCCCTCGATGTCGCAGCGGCTGCCCTGGCGCTCATTGCCGGCGGCCCAGACGACTCGGAAGGGCTGGCCGAGGCTGCCACGAACGATCGCGTCGATGAGGGCGGATGTCACGCCGTAGTCGCCCTGAATCGTGCAGTCGAATCCATTGGACTCCGTGTTGGTGCCGATCGAGTTGTTCGAGACATGGGCGCCGTGCGTGTTGATGGCGGCGTTGTAGTCGGACTCGAGGTCGCCGGGGTTGCTGTAGAGGAAGGTCCCGCCGCCAGAATACTGGAAGCCGTACGACACCATCGTCACGGCGGGGGCCATGCCGCGGTTGTTCGCGACGGCGACGCCGGCGCCGCCAACGGTTCCGGAGACGTGCGTCGCGTGGGTGGCCGTGCCAGAAGTGTCGTGGGTGGTGAGCCGGTTCTGGAAGTCGACGTGATCGGCCCGCGCGGTGCCGCCGTCGTAGATCAGCACCTTCACGCCCGCGCCGTTGAGGTTGTACGGCGCCGCCTGCACCAGGTTGGCCTGTGTGAGGGCCCGGTTTTCGGCGTTGGTTTCGCTGTACTGGGGCAGCGCCGTCTCGAGCCATTGGACCTCGGGGGCGGCGGCCAGCGCCTTGGCGCTCTCGACCGTCAGCTCGATCACCAGGCCGTTGAGACTGTGGATGAAGTCACGCACGTCCGCGCCGTGCTGCTGCGCGATGACCATGCCCTCCGCGAGCAGGTCGACGTCCGGGTGGAAGACCACGTACGCGCCGATCAGCGGCGTGCCGTCCGGGAGCTCGCCGGCCACGGCCCAGGGCATGGCCCGGTCCGTGTTGAGGTAGCGATCGAGCTTCCACTCGGTCCGAATCTCGGACGCACCGACGAGGCCGGGCGTTGCCGCGGCCTGTGTGGCGTCGAACCGGCCCGGCTCGAGCGCGGCGAAGAACGCGTTCGACCCGACGTACTTCAGGAGGCGCACGCCGGACTGCGCGAGCGCCGCCCGTGCGTCATCGGCGAGCGGTCCCTCGAACTGGACCACGATGCGTTGGGTACCGACGGCGTCCCGGCTCGCAAGCTCCGAGAGCTGGGTGGCCAGTTCGGCCTTGCTGGCGGCGGCGATGTTGGCGGGGCCGCTTTGCCATTCGATCGGGCCAGCCGCGGCGGCAAGCTGGGCCGAAAGGAGTGCGGCGACAATTCCGAGACCGATCACGGTCCCAGAAATGCGCGCATGAGACCACGTGCGACTGTGCATGAACACGGACCCTTCCTTTCTCCAATCCTTCACTGTGTGCACGAACCGGAAGCGACCCCATGTGTCGGCGGCGGGGTCGCTACGGGGGAGGGGCTGCTCTGCTGAATCATCATTCGGGGCCTGCGGCCGCCGAAATGGCTCGCCTCGGCACCACCTCATCTCGCTACCGCGAGTTTATCACTCGGCCGTAAACGGATCAACGTTTGATCGCGCGTCCGGATTGCAACGACGTCCCGACTATCTGGTCAATTGCCGAGTGCGGCCCGCGCCAGCCGGAGTTCGCAGCATTCCGGACGCGATACGACGGGACGGGGGCCTCGTCGCGGCCGAGCGCATCGGCTGGCTCGGCATAACTAACGCCCCGGTCGACACTTGGTCGCGGCGCCGTTGCGCGGGTATAATGCTGATGCAAGTCAGCTCCCGCTCGTTCCAGGAGCGCGCATGTACGCACCTCACCGACGATCTCGTGGCCCGTCGAGCGCCGCGGCTGGTCGCTGGCGGGCGTATGCGTGCCGGGCGGAGAGGGCCCTTCTGCGTTATCTGTCCTCGGCGGGGCAGGCTGAGCCCGAGACCGTAGCCCGGCTGGTCGCGTCCGTGCTCTCGCCGCGGCTGCGGCGAAACCTGCTCGCTCGCCTCGGCCGAGCGGGCTGGCTCGAGCCGGGGGCGCGCATCCCCTTCGACGTGCTGGATGGTTCCGGGGGGCCTCGCTTCGCGCGGGGCGCGCGGCGTGAGTTCGTCCGGCTCGCCCTTTTCGGACCTGCCGGCCAGGGACTTCCGCAGCGCGATCGACACCGAATGGTCGTGTACCAGCAGCTCTGCGCGGAGATCATGCGCAGCGCCGTGGACGAGGCGTCGTTGGCCCGTGTGGTCAACACGGCCATGAACCACCCCGACGTTCACTCGGACGCCGAGCTGGCGTCGATGCTTCGGGCCTTCATTGCCGAGCGGCAGGCGTCACTGCGGACGCTACGCACGCCGGACGAGATTCACAGCGAGCGTGAACACACTTCGAAGCTCCAGCACGGGTTCGATCTGCCCCGGGCGGCCGGTCCGCCGACGCGCGACGAGGTGCTGGACACGTTCTCGCGGGTCCGGCGGGAGTTTCAGTCGCACGCGTCGCAGTACGAAGCCCAGCGTGCGCTGGCGGCTCTGGCCCGCCTGCGCGAGCTGCGCTCGCGGTTTCCTGTGCACGTGCCGGTTGATGCCCTCCAGGCCTGCGAGGAGCAGTACGACAAGCTGCTGAAGGACATCGGGGTGTACCGGCGGCAGATTAAGGAACTGTCCGAGCAGGGGGCGGCGGCAGCGCTGGCCGGCGACACCGAGCGTGCGACGTGGGTGATGCGGCGGCTGGAGGCCGTGCATCGGCTGCTGCCGACGCTGCTGCCGGCCGAGCAGCTCGCGACGCTGCGGCGCGAGATTCTGACGCGCGCGACGGAGTACGAGCAGCACGTGGCGGCGATGCAACTGCGGCAGCGGAAGCACGAAGTCATCGTGCAGATCAAGTCGCTGGGCGCGACCGTGCACCGTTTCCACATGATCGCGGCGCGCTGCGTTCCGGAATCCGCGGAGTACCAGCAGGCCGAGCAGGAGTATCGCGAGGCGCTGCAGGTGATCCGCGGCCTGAACACGGAGTGGCTCAGCAGCCTGCTGCTGGAGCTCGAGGCGCTCGTCGATGAGCTGGAGGACCCCACCGGCCAGACGCAGACGCAGCTCGACGCGTTCATCACGAACGTCCGCACGGCCCTGAACCGGCTCTGCATCGAGATTCGCGCCCACCAGCAGCGCGCCGCGGGCGGCGCCGGTGTCGCCTCCGCGGGCAGCTTCACGCCGCCGCCCGCCGCTTCATGACGCCGGGCCGTAATCCGCCGGCGCCCCGAGCGCCATTGCGGAATGCGGTGCGTGGTCGCACAATAGCCTTGGTGTCCGCCGGAGAGTCGCACCTGAGAACGCTGCCACCTCGGCCGCCCCCGGCCATCCCGGGCCCGTCCGAGCCGGGTGCGCACGCCTCTCCAGGCCGCAAGGGGGAGAAACAGGCCAACCTCTACAGCCGGCTGAAGTTTGAGCTCGTGCGCGGCTTCCTCGCGGCCTGGGCGAGGCTCTTCAGCCTGAAGGGGCTGTACGTCTTCGGGCGGGTCTTCGGCTACCTGGAGTATCTGATCAATTTCAAGCGCCGGGCCCGCTATCGGCGCGAGCTTCAGGATGTCTTTCCGGGAGGACTGAGCCCGGCGCGTGAGCGCCGCATCATTCGAGACTACTTCTGCCGGACGCGATGCGACAAGCTCTTCTACCTGATCTTCGACCGGCTGCCGCGCGACAAGATCATGCACCGGGTTCGCTTCCACGGGCGGCAGCACCTGGACGAGGCGCTGGCTCGCGGGCGGGGCGTGTACGTGATGCTCAGCCACCACGGGTCGCATCACGTCGCGGGGCTGCTCATGGCGCTGCTGGGCTACCGCTGCGCGGGCGTGCGCGATCGGAACGAAGGGGCCTTGCGCGTGTACATGCAGGACAAGTACGCCCGCACCTTCCCGGAGTACGCGGCGATCCGGGTGCTGTACGCGGACAGCTTCCCGCGGGACATCTACCGCTGCTTCCAGGAGAACCGGGTCGTGGGGACGGCGCTGGACGTGGGACGCGTGCGGGGCGTGACGCTCAAGACTTGCCCCGTGCGGATCTTCGGGCAGACGCGCGAGTTCCTGACGGGAACGCTTCAGGTGGCGCTGCGCTGTGGGGCGACGATCTGCCAGGCCTTCGTGGTCTCCCGACCGAACTTCTACTTCCGCCTGATCGTGAACCCGCCGCTGTACGTGCCGGAGGCGGGTGGGGAGGAGGAGAGCCCGGAGCTGGTGGCCGAGCTGATGCAGCGCTACGCCGACGGGATCGAGGCCCACGTGCGCGAGCACCCCGACCACATCAGTCGGGTGTGAGCCCTCCGCGAGGCGGGCCCGGCGCGCCATACGGGCGGGAGCGTGCGCGGCGGCCGGCTATGGCGGCCGAACGGGGTCCCGGCTACAATCCCGCCCCAGGACGGGGATCATGTCGGCGCCAGCGTTGGGCAGGCGACATGACCGCGAGCCTGAGCGGATGGTCCTGGGGCGCGGTGCCGCCGGGCGTGGCCGGTGCTCGGCGGCGCGAATCAGGCAGCGGGCCGTACCCCGAGGCCGCAGTAAACCCGTTTCATCGTGGCGCTTACACGGAAGTCCCGTGAAGTTCATCCTGCTGGATCGTATCACCGAGCTGGAGCGTGGGCGGCGAATCGTCGCCGAGAAGGGTCTGTCCCTGGCGGAGGAGTACCTGGCCGAGCACTTCCCGACCTTCCCGGTGCTGCCCGGGGTCTTCATGCTGGAGGCCCTGGTGCAGACGTCGGCCTGGCTGGTGCGGGAGGCGCTGGACTTCGCCCCGAGCCTGGTGTTGCTCAAAGCGGCCCGCAACGTTACCTATAAGAGCTTTGTTTCCCCCGGCCAGGTGCTGACGCTGGAGGCGGAGTGCAGCGCGCTGACGGCGGAGCAGAGCGAGTTTACCGCCCGCGGGCGCGTGGGCGATCGTGAGATGGTCAAGGGTCGGCTGACGCTCCGCCACCTCAGCCTGGAGTCCGCGGGCACCGGGTGGGCGGAGACCGACGCGGCGCTGCGAGCCCGACACCGGGCCGTGTTCAAGCTGCTGTGGCGGGGCTGTCCGGCGCCGCAGGTCGCCGGGCCGGTCCTCGCGTAGGCATTCGAGTCACGACTGGAGGTTGCCGTTCATGGCTGCACCGTCCCGCGAAGAGATCTTCGGCAAAGTGCGTCAGGCCCTGGTGGACGCCCTGAGTGTCGACCCCGAGGACGTCAGCGAGAGCGCCACGCTCACGGGCGACCTCCAGGCCGAGTCGATCGACATCCTGGACATCGTGTTCCGGCTGGAGAAGGCGTTCAGCATCAAGATCTCGCAGGAGGAGCTGACCCCCCGGGACGTCATCAGCAACCCGGACTACGTGGTCAACCGGAAGCTGAACGCGGCCGGGCTGGCGGCCCTGCGGCAGCGTGTCGAGCGCGCCGAGTTCTCGAAGTTCGAGAAGGACCCGGACATCGACAAGATCCTCGACGTCTTCACGGTTGGCACCATCGTGAACTTCATCGAGAGCAAGCTGAAGGCCCAGGGCTAAGGATCGGCGGTGCGCTGGGTTTGGATCGACAAGTTCGAGGAGTTCATCCCGGGTGAGCGGGCCGTGGGGATCAAGTGCGTCTCGCTCGCTGAGGACCACCTGGCCGACCACTTCCCGGCGTTTCCGGTCATGCCGGCAAGCCTGATGATCGAGGGGATGGCGCAGACGGCGGGCATCCTCGTCGGGCAGGCGCGCGACTTCCGTGAGAAGGTCATCCTGGCCAAGATCAAGCAGGCGGTCTTTCACCGCATCGTGGAGCCTGGTCGGACGCTTCGCTACGACGCCCGCATCGAGCATATCAGCGAGGCCGCCGCCAGCACGACCGGCCGCATCGTTTGCGGCGCGGAATTGGTGGGGGAGGTCGATCTGGTCTTCTCGCACATCGACCAGAACATCAGCGGCCTGGCGTTTCCCGAGGAGAATTTCGTCTTCTCCGAGGGCTTCATGGCGCTGCTCAAGACGTACCTGCAGCGCGACACGGAGAGGATCCCGCTGTGAGCACACGCCGCGTCGTCGTCACCGGCCTGGGCCCCGTCACCCCGCTGGGCACCGGCGTGACTGCCTTCTGGAACTCGCTGCTCGAGGGGCGGAGCGCGATCCGGCGGATTCGCGCGTTCGATCCCGGGCGCTTCAAGACGCAGATCGGCGGCGAGATTGATGACCTGAAGATCTCCGACGCGGTGCCGAAGGGCTACCGCAAGGCGGCCAAGATTATGGCCCGCGACATCGTGCTGGCGGTCGTGGCCGCCCACGAGGCCGTCAAGGATGCCGACCTGAAGACCAAATGCCGCA
This sequence comes from uncultured Planctomycetota bacterium, assembly GCA_900696535.1. Classification (GTDB taxonomy): domain Bacteria; phylum Planctomycetota; class Phycisphaerae; order UBA1845; family Fen-1342; genus CAADGM01. Next base: position 4,384 of record CAADGM010000032.1, on the reverse strand, counting down.
TCGAGCGCGAGGAGGTCTCCGGGCCGGCCAACATGGACAGCGCCCGCTTCGGCGCGAACATCGGCTCGGGCCTGATCTGCGCCGACCTGCCCGAGCTGACGGAGGCGCTGTACAGCGCCACGCGCGACGGGCAGTTCACGCTGGAGCGCTGGGGGGGCGAGGGCATGAACAACCTCACGCCCCTGTGGCTGCTCAAGTTCCTGCCGAACATGCTGGCCTGTCACGTCACGATCGTGCATGACGCCCAGGGCCCCAGCAACACGATCACCTGCGGCGAAGCCAGCAGCCACCTGGCCATCGGCGAGGCCTTCCGCACGATCACCCGGGGTGACGCGGACGTGTGCATCTGCGGCGGCGCGGAGAGCAAGACCAATCCGATGGCGCTGGTTCGCCAGGGTCTGGGTGGCCGGCTCAGCCAGGACAACGAGCACCCCGAGCGGGCCTGCCGGCCGTTCGCGGTGGACCGCAGCGGCGCGGTGGTTTCCGAGGGGGGTGGGCTGGTCATCCTCGAGGAGCTGGAGCACGCTCGGGCGCGCGGCGCGCGAATCTACGCCGAGGTGGTCGGCTTCGGTGCCGGCCACGACGCGCACATCGCCCAGCCGGGACACCCGCACCCCGAGGGGCGCGGCGCCGCGGTGGCGATGCGCAAGGCGCTGCGGGACGCCGGCCTGACCCCGGGTGACGTCGACCTCGTGGCGTCGTTCGCGTGCGGCCTGGTGGAGCACGATCGCTCCGAGGCGGCCGCGTACCGAAGCGTGCTCGGGCCGCGGATCGCGGACGTGCCGGTGATGAACATCAAGGCGGGCCTGGGCAACAACGGAGCCGGCAGCGGGGCGATCGACTTCATCGCCGCGGTGCTGGCGGTCCACTACGCCACTGTCCCGCCGGCGTTCAACAGCACCCCGGTCGATCCGGCCTGCGGGCTTCGGATGGTTGTCGATGGCCCGCGCGACGTGAAAGTCCAGCACGCGCTCTCGCTGGCCTACGCCCTGGGTGGGGGGCAGTACGCGGGTCTGGTCATCCGGCGGTACCGGGACGAGTGATGCCAGGGGCACAAGCGCCAGAAGGATCAAGCGGTATGAACCGACGCGTTGTTATCACTGGCATGGGCTGGGTCACGCCCCTCGGCTGCGAGATCGAGACCGTCTGGCGGCGCCTGCTTGCGGGCGAGAGCGGCGTGGCGCCGGTTCGGAACTTCGACGCCGGCACGTACCCCACGCGGTTTGCTGCCGAAGTGAAGGAGTTTGACCTCCAGCGCTACCTTGGTCCGCACTACGAGGCCCACCGGACCGCCAGTCGCAACGCCGGCTTCGCGCTGGCCGCGGCCGAGATGGCGTGGAAGGACGCCAGCCTGGCGGGCGCGTCCAAGCTCGATCCGGAGATGGTGGGTGTATACCTGGGGGCCGGCGAGGGCCCGATCGACTTCGAGAACTTCGTCCGGTGCAACGTGGGGGCGTGGGACGCGGAGAAGCGTCAGCTCGATACGCTGCGATGGGCCGAGCTGGCCTACCAGCACCTGGACGCCGTACGGGAGTTCGAGCAGGACCCGAACTGCGCCGCGGGGCACATCGCCTGCCGCTTCAACGCCCAGGGTCCGAACCTCAACACGCTGACGGCCTGCGCGGCCAGTACGCAGGCGATCGGCGAGGCGGCCGAGGTCATTCGCCGCGGGGACGCCGACGTGATGATTTCCGGCGGCGCACACAGCATGATCCACCCGCTGGGCGTGACGGGCTTCAACCGGCTGACGGCGCTGTCGACGCGGAACGACTCGTGCGTGACGGCCTCGCGGCCGTTCGACCGGACGCGTGACGGCTTTGTGCTGGGCGAGGGCGCCGGCATCCTGATACTCGAGGAGTACGAATTCGCGCGACGTCGCGGGGCGCGGATGCTGGCCGAGATCATCGGCTACGGCTCGACGGCCGACGCATTCCGGGTGACCGACATGCACGAGGACGGCCGCGGGGCCATCGCGGCCATGCGCGGCGCGCTCGACGACGCCGGGATCAAGCCGCAGGAGATCGATTACATCTCGGCGCATGGCACGGGCACGGAAGAGAACGACAAGATCGAGACGCTGGCCATCCGGGCGGTCTTCGGCGAGTATGCCAAACGCGTGCCGATCAGCAGCGTCAAGAGCATGCTGGGCCACCTGATCGCCGGGGCGGGCTCGGTCGAGCTGATCACGTGCGTTCTGGCCATCCGCGACCAGGTCATCCCCCCGACGATGAATTACTCCGAGCCGGATCCGAACTGCGACCTGGACTACGTTCCGAACCAGCCGCGCAAGGCTCCCGTGCGGACGTGCCTGAGCAACAGCTTCGGCTTCGGCGGGCAGAACGACACCCTGATTATCCGCGCCTGCACGTAGGCGGACTGGCGGGCGGCCTCACGCGACATGGGGTGGGGGCGCTCGGTTCGGCGGCGTGCCGGTTGGCTCGCGCAGGTCGCGGGTAGAGCTGAAGTTCGGGAAATCCCGAACCCAGATTGACTTAGGCCGCGGGGCCCGGTACATTTTCTTCGTCCGAGCGGTTTGTCCTGCCTCTGGTTCGACATTCCCCCGGCTGGTTAAAGGTATCGGTGTTTCTTGGGGTCAGCCCCCCTGTGCAGCGAAAAGCATTGAGCACAGCATGTCCGAGGAGCGAACGTTGAAGCGGATCTATGTTGGGAACCTGAGCTATCGTACGACGGATGAGACTCTTGAGGCGGCGTTCGCGGCCTTCGGCGCGGTGAAGAGCTGCTCGGTGCTGATGGATCGCGAGACCGGCCGCTCGCGCGGCTTCGGTTTTGTCGAGATGGACGATGACGCCCAGGCGCAGTCGGCCATCGATGCCCTCAACGGCAGCGAGCTCGACGGTCGGCGCCTGACTGTGAACGAGGCCCGCCCGCGCGAGAACGCCGGCGGCAGCCGCGGCGGCTACGGCGGCGGCGGCGGTCGTGGTGGCTACGGCGGTGGCGGCGGTGGTGGCGGCGGCCGCGGTGGCTATGGCGGCGGCGGTCGCGAGCGGCGCTACTAGTCCCGATTTGTCTTGACGGAAAAACCCGGCGGGCGCGCGTCAACCCAACGCGCGCCCGCCGTCGTTTCCGCCGACCTGCGCCGGCTCCCCTGCGGGATCGAGTCGGCTGCCAGGCCGGTATCTTGCGCTATTCAACGCCACCGCCCGGCATCTGTTCGGGCTTTGGCGTTTGTGGGCACCGGGCTAAGCAGTTGTTGAGCCGGAATAGCGCCGCATCGAGGCATTGACTGAAGATCGCACCTGCGCGCTTCAGGCACTCAATCAGAGCCGCGGGATTGCTGGGCGGGTGAATCGCGTAGCAGTCCGAAGAGTCCGAAAGGTACTCGTCGTTACAGTCCTGCAACGCGTGATCAAACCGCGTCCTGCAGTTCTGTGCACACGTGTCGCGACCGCCGAGCCAGCCGAGTAGGTCGAATTCGGCGCGGTTCTGGTTCGCTTCGGGAGGCAGGAGTATGGTCCCCGTTGGCCGCCGAGGCGTGATGTCGGTCCAGGATGGCCAAACCTGACCGTCGAAGGTCCGCACGCCGGATTGGCCTCCATACCCGCTGCCTGAGTCCGTTGCATCGGCGTAGCGGATAACTGTGACGCCGTCCTTCCAGAGCGTCTGCGCGGCCGACGCGGTGACGCAAACCTCCGGCGAGATCGTTCGGCCCTGATCGTGCCAGAGGTGCAGGTATACGATTGAGCCCGGGTTACTGATTGTGAACTGGCGCAGTGTCGTCAAGTAGGGCGGCGCCGCGCTATCCCACTTTGCCATCACGTAGATCCTCGCCCAAGGCCAACGGCTGATCTCGGACTCGAAGGTCTCAGGCGCAGTAGTGAGCGTGACCGTTGCACCGGCGGCCTGAGCGCCACTTCGAAGCGCCGACGCCGGCAGCAAACTGCCTGCGCTCTGGTCTGAGTAGATGAGGACCTTTGTTTGCGCGGAGGCGGCCGCGCACCCGCCCAGCAGCGCTGCCGCTGCCAGCAGTGTTCCAACCCGACACATGGTGACCATCCCCATGACGAACCTGGAAGGCATGCCCGTTCGTCCTGTTGGCAGGCGTGGGCCGGGGGAAGGCACGCCCCCCCCCCAGCTTCGCCACCTGAAGTCTGTACGCGCCACGCGCGCCTGTCAAGGAAAATCGGACGCTTTCCCTCGAGGCCGCACACGCCGTGCCATGGCAGCGCAGGGATACCAATCGACCCGGAGATCGGGCCACTTGGGGACGAGCCTCTGGCCGGTCTCGTGGTGGACCGTGGCGCGCATATGCGGATGTGTTCAGCACACTACTGACTGGTGTAAGTCGCACCTCGTGCCTTGCGCGCCAGTTCGTGCGCGCATCCCCCGCGATCGCCCCGTACAACGTCAGTCTTTGCAGCGAGAT
>CAADGM010000031.1 GCA_900696535.1 uncultured Planctomycetota bacterium | reverse complement strand
GAACTCGCGCTTCAGAATGATCGCGGCGGCGTTGAGGACGTCGTCCGGATCGGCGTTGCTCAACACGCGCTGCGCGAGCTCACCCGGCGCCGGTCGCGGCCCCGGCGAGTCGCAGCCGACAGCCAGATACGCGAACAGGCAGGCGATCATCAGCCAGGCTGGTCTCATGGAGTCGTCCACTCGCGGGGGGCCCGGGGCGCGTGCCGCGCGTCCGCGGCGCAACGATCCAGACAACACCTCGCCCCGGCATGGTAGCACGAACGCCGGGACCCGTGGAAAGGGGTGGCGTGAGAGTCTGGCAGCGACGCCCTCTCGCGGGTCGCTCCCCTCCCCGGCGGCCTTCCCCTCCGATGGTATCGCTCTCTCACGGTCGCGGTTCGGACCCGGCGACCGTTTGGTTACGCGCTGTTACAGCCGATTCCCGCGCTGTAACTCGCGCTCGTCGGCCTGACGCTTGCGGGTGATCCGCTCGAGCGTCTGCCGCTCGATGTAGCTCAGGCTCTGCGTGCCATGCTCGCTGACCTTCTTGAGGATGCGGTCGAGTTCGGCCTCCTCCTGCTCGCGCTCGGAGAGGACCCGCGTCCAGCCGCCCGGGTTCGGGTTAGCCGGGGCCGGGCCGCGGTCATACTCGAGCGGCCGGCGGCGGCGCGCGGGCCCCATCTTGAAGATGCGCCGCCACCAGGGCCGCGGATCGTAGGTCGGGCCGTAGTATCCTTCGTGGCGTGAGTCCTCGTGCAGCGCGCCGTACCGGGCAGCCTGGAGGTGCTGCCACGACGACAGGGCGGCCATGATGGCGATGAGCACGAGCATGGGCCCGCCGCCGCCGTTGAGCCACCACACCACGAACGCGGCCGAGCCGATCAGCCCGAGGCCGGCGGCGAAGAGCGTTGCCTGCTGGAGGCCGACCAGCGGCCAGAGGATGGCCCGCAGGAGCTGCCCGCCGTCCATCGGAAACACGGGCAGCATGTTGAAGCACAGCAGCAGCCAGTTGACCTGATAGAAGACAAAGACGAACTCGAGCCAACTCCACGCGCCGGTCGTGTAGATACCCCCGAACGGATTGAGCCAGACGACCCTGAACGTGCCGGTGTAGGCCACGAGGATTGCGCCGCTGACCAGGCAGAACACGACGTTGACCAGCGGGCCGCAGGCCACAGTGACGAACTGCGGCCAGGGGCGCATGGGCGCGTCGGCCAAGGCGAGCCCGCCCAGCGGCCACATGAGGATGTTGTGCGCATCGCCGCCTACGGTTCGGGCGCCAAGGCAATGTCCGAACTCATGAATCAGCACGATCCCGAACAGCAGCAGTATGAAGAACAATTCCTGGGCGATGTCGCCGCCGCCGTTGAACAGTCGAAAGGCAACCCAGAGCACCCACAGCATGTGAACGCGGATGGTGATGCCGAAGAGCCGGCCGATCGGGAACGCGCCATCGAGCAGGTTCATCGCTCGACCCCCGTCGCCGACCCATCGCGCCGGAAGCACGCGTAGTACAGCAGCGTGATGATCGTCTTGCCGTCCTGGATTCGGCCCTCGCGAACGGCGGCCAGCGCGTCCGCGAGCGGGGTCGCTTCGACCGCGATCTCCTCGCCAGGCTCGAGCGCCGTCGGTCCCGGCGTCAGGCCGGTCGCGAGGAAGACGTGCATCCGCTCGGTCATGATGCCGGGCGACGAGTAGAACGAGGTAAGCAGCGTAAAGCGCTCCGCCCGATAGCCGGTTTCCTCGGCCAGCTCGCGGCGCGCGCAGATGAGCGGCTCCTCGCCGTCATCCAACGTGCCTGCGGGTACTTCCAGCAGCGCCTCGCCGTCCAGCACCGGACGACGATTCCGGATCAGCACGATGCGGCCGTCGTCCAGGATCGGCAGCACGACCGCCGCGCCGGGGTGCACGATCACCTCGAGTGGGTGCGGGCGGCCGTTGATCACGTACGGCCGTCGCTCCACGCGGAACTGGCGGGCGGTGAGGAGCAGTTCGGCTGGCAAAGTCGTTCTCCGGCGACGAAGCGGCCGGCGGCCGCGGCGACGCGAGGATTATAGATGGTGCGTGCCACCCGCCGGCTAGACGTCCAGGTTCTTCACATGAATCGCGTTCTTTTCGATGAACTCGCGGCGGGCTTCGACGTCCTCGCCCATCAGGACGGCGAAGGTGATGTCGGCCGCGCGGGCGTCGATCTCGAGCTGCTCGGGGTCGTCGTCGGTCTCGCCGACGATGACCTTGCGCAGGACGCGGCGCTCGGGGTCCATCGTCGTCTCCCAGAGCTGCTCCTTGTTCATTTCGCCGAGGCCCTTGAAGCGCTTCGTCTCCCAGCCCTTGGCGCCGAGCTCACGCACGCCGCCAGGCACGTCCAGCAGGTTGTCGAGCGGCTTCTCGCCTCCGGCGCCGCCAACCAGCACAAACACCGCCGGCGTCAGCTCGCCGGTGACGAGTTCCTCCCGGCGGGCAAAGAGGTCCTCAACCTCCGCGCCGAACTCGGGCAGGCGGGCGAAGAGGCGCTGGAGCTGCTGGGCCTCACCCAGCTCGGTGCGGACCAGCCCGTCCGTTCCGACGCGCTGCGCGACGAAAGCCTGGCTCTCCGCGTCGCTGAAGAAGTAGTGCTCCTCCTGGCCCTGGGTGACGCGCACCGTCGGCAGCCGGCCTTGCGTGTCGCGCCGGGCGACGAACTCGCGGAAGAGGATGCCGCGCCGCGCGAGCACCTTGGATTGGCGCTCGATCTCCTCGAGTAGCCGGAGCAGGTCGGTGAGCTCGCCGCCGGCCAGCCGGCGCACGGGCTGGCCCGGTCGGCGAATCTCCAGCGCGGCGCCGTCGGCGCCGATGGTTGTAAGCCGGCTGTGCATCGCGGGATCGTCGAGCAGGTAGACGCGGGTCTTGCCCTTCTCGAGCATGTACAGCGGCGGCTGCGCGATGTAGACGACGCCGCGGTCGATCAGCGGGCGCAGGTGGCGGAAGAGGAACGTCAGCAACAGCGTGCGGATGTGCGAGCCGTCCACGTCGGCGTCGGTCATGAGGATGATCTTGCCGTAGCGGAGCTTCTCGATGTCGAAGTCCTCGCCGATGCCGGTGCCGAGAGCCTTGATGATCTCGAGAATTTCCTCGTGGCTGAGCACCTTGTGCAGGCGGGCCTTCTCGACGTTGAGGATCTTGCCGCGGATGGGCAGGATGGCCTGGCTCTTCGGGTCACGGTGGCCCTTGGCCGAGCCGGCGGCCGAGTCGCCTTCCACGATGAACAGCTCGCTGCGCTGCGGATCCCGATTTGAGCAGTCCACGAGCTTGCGCGAGAACCCGCCCCCGGACATGGCGCTCTTACGGGCCGTTTCGCGGGCCTTGCGGGCGGCCTCGCGCGCCAGCGCGGCCTGCACGCACTTGCCCACGATCCGTTTCGCGTCCGCCGGGTGCTCTTCCAGGAAGTTGCCCAGGATCTCGTTGACGGTCGTCTCGACGAACGTGCCGACCTCGCTGTTGCCGAGCTTGGTCTTGGTCTGGCCCTCGAACTGCGGCTCGGGCACCTTCACCGAGACGATGGCCGTCAGACCCTCGCGGATGTCCTCACCCTGGGGCGGCGCGTCGTTGGCCTTGAGCAGGTTGGCCTTGCGCGCGTAGTTGTTGATCGTGCGCGTCAGGGCTGAGCGGAATCCCGACAGGTGCGTGCCGCCCTCGACCGTGTTGATGTTGTTCACGAACGACAGCGTCGACTCGGTGTACGCGTCGGTGTACTGGAACGAGACCTCGACGATCAGCCGCTGCTGCGGATCCTCGCGGCGGAAGTACACCGGCGGGTTGTGCAGCGGCTCCTTGCCCTTGTTGAGGTGCGCGACGAACTCGCGGATGCCGTCCCCGAAGCAGAAGCGCTCCTCCACGCCGCTGCGCTCGTCGCGAATGCTGATCATCAGCCCCGCGTTGAGGTAGGCCAGTTCGCGGACGCGCGTGGCCAGCACGTCGTAGTGAAACGCGGTCTCCCGAAAGATCTCCGGGTCGGGCAGGAAGCGCACGGTTGTTCCGGTATCGCTGGCCGGGCCGACTTCGCTCAGCGGGCCGACCGTGCGGCCGCGCTCGAAGCTCATCGTCCATGTCTTGCCGTCGCGCTTGGTGAAGACGGTCAGCCAGGTCGAGAGGGCGTTTACCACGCTGACGCCCACGCCGTGCAAGCCGCCGGAGACCTTGTACGAATCACGGTCGAACTTGGCCCCCGCGCCGAGCCGCGTCAGGCACAGCTCGAGGGCCGACATGTTGTAGCCCTCCTTGATGCCGACCGGGAACCCGCGACCGTCGTCCTCCACCCCGACCGACCCGTCGGCATAGAGGATGACGCTGATATTGCGGCAGACCCCGGCCATGGCCTCGTCGATCGCGTTGTCGATGACCTCGTAGACCAGGTGATGCAGGCCGCGCAGGCCGGTGTCACCGATGTACATGCTGGGACGCTTGCGCACATGCTCGGTCCCCTCAAGGACCTGCACCTTGGACTCGTCGTAAGCGCCGCCCGGCTGCTCGACCACGCTGGTTTCGCCCTCGAAGCTCACGTACCCTCCTCGCCATCCAAGCCAGCCCCGGGGTCCCCAGTCAGCACGCGCAGCCCGCGCACGCCGGGCAGGAACGCCGACAGGCGACGGAGCAGATCGACCCGCTCACGCAAGACCTCATGCCGCACCGCAGCGTCGGACGCTACAAGGTCCAGCATGCCGCCCTCGTACCGCTCGACGCGCACGTTCCGACGCCAGCCCGGCCGTGCCACTCGTGACCAGGCCTCGGACGCGGCCACTCCGGCCCGTGCCTGCCGCAGGAGGCGCGCCAGCACGCGCGCGACCGGAGCAGGGGCGGCGGGCCGGTCGCGCCGCGGGGGCGGCGACTCGCCGAGTGTCAGCGGCCCGCGGCGCCGACGGCGCTCCAACTCGCGCTGGAAGCGGTCCTGCTCGATTCCCACGCCAACTCCGTGCAGCCTTGATCGCGCTCATGCCGATCCAAGGTCGCCAGACGACCGGTCAGAGCGACACCGGCATGATGACGTAGAGGAACTCGCCCTTGTCCTCACCCCGGATGATACCCGGTCGGAAGCCGGCCTTCAGTTCCACGATAATCGTATCGAATTGGATGACGTTCAGCACCTCGATAAGAAAGCCGGCGTTGAAGCCGATTTCCAGCGGCTCGCCCTCGAAGCGGATCGGGACCTCGACGCGGGCCTCGCCCTGCTCAGGCGAATTTGCCGTGATCACGACCTGTTCCCGGTCGAATGCGAGCTTGACGGCCCGGGCCTCGTCACTGGTCAGGAGGGCGGCTCGTCGGATGGCACCGGCAAAGTCAAGCCGACTGACTTGCGCGAGCTTGTCGCTGTCCGTGGGAATGACGTCCTGGTACTTCGGGAAGTGCCCCTCGACCAGGGCGGTGGCCAGCAAACGGTCACCGCTGCGCAGCAGGATCTGGTTCGGCGTAACACGCACATCGACCGTCCAGTTTCCACTCCGCGGCGGCGCGAACACCCGCTCAAACGCCTTGAGCGCCTTGACTGGAACGATCGCCTCGAAGTCGCCTGCACTGCTCTCGGCTACGCTCCCACCAGCACGGGCCAGCCTGCGCCCGTCGGTTGCGACGAGAAACAAGCGTTTTCCCTGCTTCTGCCACAGCACCCCGTTGATCGCGTAGCGCCCGGTCTCGCGCGCGGCAGCGTAGATTGTCATGGCGACCATGCGGTGGATCTGCGCGCCGTCGAGGACAATGTCAGCCTCGGCACCAAACTCGGGGATCGCCGGGAAGTCGGCTGCCGGAAAGCTGAAGATCCGGAACTTGCTGCCAATGCCTCGGACGGTGCAAGCCTTGGCGTCGGCTTCCAGGTGAATCTCCGCGTCAGGCATCTCGCGCACGAGATTGAGCAACCGATCTGCCGGGATGCAGACCTCCCCGCGCTGCTCCACGCTGAAGGCGCGGACACCCAGCCGGAGGGAGGCCTCGCCGTCCGTTGCCGCAACTTCGATATTCTCACCTTCCGTCGTGAGCTTGACGCAGCCGAGGATGGGCTTGGTGGTTCTCCCACCTGCGACGGCTGACGCGGCCGTCAGGGCGTCGACGAGTTCCTGTCGCGGCAGTTTGGGTTTCATGGCTCATCCTGAAGGGCGGAGCCCCGGAAACACTTCCGGGGCAAAGCCCAACGCAGGGACGCAGCTCAGCGGCTCGCCAAGGGCGACTGCCAGATGCACAATCTCCCCGCTGGCCTCACCGGGCCACAGCCGCTTTCCAGCGCAATATTTAACGCATTTTCCTGTCTCCTTCCACTACCCCTTGCGAAACGCCGCCGAACCTCGCATCGCCGAGACGCAACGAGAACCCGACCGCATGCGGGCCAGCTGGCCTCGGGTGAGTACGGGTGAAGTGCACGTCAGTACCCCGAGTGTGAATTCACGCGATGATGAGTAGTTCGATCTACTGGGCCAAAGCTCGCAGTTGCAGTAGTAGGCGAGTGCTGACTGTCACCACGTAAGCCCCGGGTGTTCGTAAGTGTCACTGGGAATTGTGGTTGCGGAGTGCGATCGACGGCGTGTGCTTGTCGACGCGCCTGTCGATGATGCTGTCACGGGGCGAAGTGGTAGCATGGCGGCCGCTGGGCTGGGGAGGCCGGCGCGACGGAACGGGAGTACGGGCCTGACCGTGACTGCTCACGACGGCTTTGGTTACTGGCGACCATCGTCAGTCCCTGCCCGCGCGTTGACAGGGTTCGACAGGGCGCGAAGACGGGCACGACTGGACTACCGGCCGCGGGTGAGCAAGCGCGAGGTCAGTTGGGTCAGCGTCGCGGCAAGATCGGGGTCGGTCGTCCGCTCGGTATCGATTGACCGTTCGGCGTGCAGAACGGTCGAGTGATCGCGTCCGCCGAAGTGCATCCCGATTTCCTCCAGGCTCAGGGGCGTCAGGCGCCGGGCGAGGTACATGGCGAGTTGGCGCGGGTGGCTGATCGACCTTGTGCGCTTACGGCCGAGCAATTCCTGGAGGCGGATGCCATAGTGCTTCGAGACGAGTTCTAGAATCTCGCTGATCTGGAGAGGCTTCTGGTTGTGGCTACCGGAGGTCGAGAGGATCTCGCGCGCGGTTTGCACGGTCAGGGGCTTACCGCCAAGCGTCGTCTCGGTGATCAGCCGGGTCAGGGTGCCCTCCAGGAGTCGGATGTTTCCGTCGACGTGCTCGGCGATGTAGTCGACGACCTCGTCCGGGATCTCCGCCCCGCGCAGGCGGGCCTTTTTGTGCAGGATCGCCTGGCGGGTCTCGCGGCTGGGCGTGTCGATCTGCACCACGAGGCCCCAGTTGAACCGGCTGACGAGCCGGTCCTCGAGGGTCGGGATGTCGCTGGGCGCCGAATCAGCCGTCAGGATGATCTGCTTGCGCCCCTGGTAGAGAACATTGAACGTGTGGAAGAGTTCCTCCTGGCTGGACTCGCGGTTCGCCAGGAACTGCACATCGTCGATGGCCAGCAGGTCCGCGCGGCGCAGGGCCTCGCGGAACGGCTGCCACTGCCCGGAGCCGATAGCGCGGACGAAGTCGTTGACGAAGGTCTCGCACGTCAGGTAGACAACCCTGGCCTCCGGCCGGGCCTTCTGAATCGCGAAGCAGGTGGCCTGGAGGACGTGCGTCTTACCCAGGCCGGACGCACCATGCAGAAACAGCGGGTTGTAGAGCATGCCAAGCTGGTTGCAGACCGCCATGCAGGCGGCGTGCGCAAGCCGGTTCGACGGCCCAACGACGAACTGCTCGAACGTGTAGTCCGGGTTGAGCGGCAGTTCGGTCAGCGCGGGGGGCAGGTTGTCAGGCGGCGGCGCCGGCCAGAATTCCTGCGGGCTGCTGAAGCGCACGCTGACCAGGTGCCCCGTCAGCTTCATCGCCGCGCGGACGAAAAGCTCGCGGCAGTGCTCCCGCAGGTAGTACGCCTGGGTAGGGTCGGAGACCTCGATGGCCAGTTCGCCGCGCGCGGGCTCGCTGAAGCGCATCGTGGTGAACCACGCGCGATAGAGCTGCGGGGCGTCGGCGCGGACGGTGTCGAGCAAACGTCCCCAGTCGAGATTCGGTTCTGACGGCATCTGTCCAGCCTGCCCACGGACGTCAACCGCTGCCCAGCCTTACGAGTCCGCCGCGCCCTCGGCGTCCTCGCCCTCGTCCGCCGCCGGCTGCAATGCGAACAGCTCCCGCAGAACGATCGTCGCGTAGCAGCCGCGCGGCAGTTGGAATCTTAGCTCAAAGTACGGTCCGCGTGCATCCTCTCCCGCGCTGGCCCGGGCGTCGATGACAGGAAACCGCAACGGGCGTCGGCCGCCCTTCACGCGAAGCGCTCCCGTCTTGAATGCGTCTGCTCGCAGGGACTGATCGGCCAGGAGCCGTGCCTCAACCTCTCCGGGGCGGCCGCTCGGCTGCGAGCAGCGGTATCCGAAGAGCGGCCCGGACGGGCTGATGTCGAAACGATCCGCCCGCGGCTGCTCCTGCTCGAGATCCTCGACCTTGAAGACTGCTCCACTTGCGTGCAGCCACGCGAGGTCGCCGAGTTCCAGTTGTCCCAGACCGCGCGGCAGGCGTTCGAGCACCACGTGGTTGAACAGGTACGACTGGTAAGCCGAGACGTAGAAGGACCGCGTGGTCCGGTCGATCGCGTGGAATCCGCGGCGCAACCGGCCACCAGCCTTGAGGATAGCGGCCAACGCGCGCCGCTCGCTCTGGAAAATCCGCGGCCAGCGAGCCCGCGCCGCCTCGTACTCGCCGCGATCAAAAAGCTCACGCGCCCGCCGAATCTCGCCGTAATCGCGTTCGCTTGGTCGGCCGAGCACATAGCTGACCGCCTCGTCGATCTCGCCGCGCAGGATCGCGCGGCCGATGCGCCAGGTGTCGCCGCGATAACCGAAGCGCTGCTCGCCGAAGTAGTTTGGCGCGCCCTGCACCGCGAGCAGGGCCAGCGCATCCTGGAGTTCGGCCAGGCGTGTCGTCTCGGTGGTCCGCACGCGGATGGTGAAGCGATTGCCGCGGAGATGCCCGATCTTGAGCTTGTTCCCATGGCGGTGCGTTTCGAGCACCTTGATCCCAGGGAGCACGACGTCGGCGACCCGCTCGGGTGGGACATGCTCGAGCGACATCCACTGCCTTGTCACCGCGCGGGCGTCCTTCAGCCCCGCGAAGCCGATGTCGTAGCGGCGAACGTTGAGCGTCCTGGCGATCTCGTGAATCGCCTGCATCGTGGACAGGCCCTGCTTCTCGACGATGAAGTATGTGTGCGTTCCCGCCTCATCGCAGGGGTAGAGCGGCACCTCCTCGACCAGGAAGTCGGACGGATCGGCCTTGATCCGCCCAGGGATCGGGGCGAAGTCCGCGAGGAGTCTCGGCAGGGTGTCCATGAGGTGTGCTGGCTTCCTTGGCGTGCGTGGCTGCCGCGCGCCGCACACGCGCACGTCTTCTAGCGGGCCGGAGCTGATCCCGCAAACAGGGGCAGCCAAGCAGCGTCGCGTGTGGACGCGGCCGACCCGCGGCGGCATCATAGTCCTCCGGGGAGCTGGCCCGGAGAGGTTCAACGTGGGTCGCTGGTCGTATTACTCGCCCCTGCTGATCGGCGCGTTGCTCGTACTCTCGCTGGCCGACCAGGTTCGCCAGCAGATTGCGCCGGCGGGCGGGCCGCTCGGGTGGCTGGCTGTCTGGGCGGCGGCGGTCGCGTTCGGCGTGCATTGCCAGGTGCTCATGGTCGGTGCCCAGGGGGCCTTTGCACAGGTTCTGCCCGTTCCGCGCGGCCGGTCGATCCGCGGTTCGGCTGCCGCGGCGGCCGGTTGGCTGCTGATCGCCTGGTGCGTGCTGGCGATGGCGACGCTGCTGCTCGGGATGGAGGCCGTGACGCCGGCGGCCTGGACCGTGGGCATTGCGGCGCTGGCAGCGCTGCTGGGAGCCGGCCTCGTCTATGCCTGGAACATCCCCGCCGCGGTCGAGGACTTTGGCGCCGAGCGCCCGGGGCGCTGATGGGGCGTGACGCGTCTCGCGCCCTCGTCCCGCTCAATGCCCCTTGGCGGGCGGCGGCGCCGCGTGACCACTTGATCCTGAGTCGCCGGCATCCGGGGCCGACTGGCGCACCTGGGCCTCGATCCGCAGTTGCCGCAGGTCGGCGATGGGGTCCGGCTCCGGCCACAGCAGCGGAAAGACCGCGTTGGCGGCTATCGAGACCAGGATCGAGGCCGCTGCCGCGAGCCCCACGATCTGCTTTGCTCCGGGCGGGAGCCACCGGAAGGGCCAGTCGATCGCGGCGAGCAGCCGGTCGAGGAGCCAGCACAGGTTGTCGAACAGGCCGAACGGCCGCGCCGATGCGCTGGCTTTCGTCGCGAGCCGAGCGCGCGGCGAAGCGTCCTGCTCCGTGGACTCGGCCGCCACGTCGGGAGCGGGGAGCGGGCTCCCGTGACCGAGGCCGAGATCAACTGGGACCGCGACGAAGCTGTCGTCGAGGTCTGGCACCAGGTCTGGTGCGCTCTCCACCTCGGCCAGCGCAGACTCGATCTCGCTGTCGCTCGCGAGCGTGTTAGCGGTGGATTCAGCCATATGGGTAGCGCCCTCGGCGACAGCATCGGCAGCGCGAGGCGAGGCCGCGCATCCCGCGGCGCGGGTCCCCGAGGTTGCATCGGTGCGACCGGCCGCGGACTCCAGGGACGCTGGTTATGTCCGATAGCACGGGCTCGGCACGCCGGCATGGCCACCGACGCCCCCGCTGTGGCCGCGCGTCGCGCCACGCCTGGGGCCTCGCGTTTTCTGGAATCGGGGCCGGCGCGCACGCCTCGCGTTGTCAGAACTTGTGGGGCGCGCATCGACAGGCGCGTTGATCGCAGATTAAATCCGCAGGCGTGGGGTCGTGGCGCGACGAGCGCGCGCCGGTTCGTGTCGCGTGGAGAATTCATGTTGCGCCGCCAACCGAGGTTGGTCGCGGGGGTGGTACTCGCTCTCAGTGCGCCTGCGATTGCCCAGCCGACGACCCAGGCAACACAGCCCGCGAGCCGGGGCGACTCGCTCGCGCGGGTGCTCCGCTACGTTCCGGACGATGCCCAACTCGTGCTGATCGTGGGCAACGTGGAGCGCTTCGCCGCGGGGGTTGCGGGGTTCGGCAAGGCCATCGGAGTCGCCGACCTGGGCAAGTTCAGCGGCGACG
>CAADGM010000030.1 GCA_900696535.1 uncultured Planctomycetota bacterium | reverse complement strand
TAGAACTCGTCTCTCAGCCAAGGCGCGGGGCCGCCGAACAGGCCGCGAGCTGTCTCGAGCGCCGTGTCGTTGCCGCTCGCGTACCCGGTGAGGACGAGTTGGTGCGGCCCGAGATGGCCGCTGAATAGGGCCGCCAGGCCGCGGATGTCGATGGCGAGGTCGCCGCGGCCACCGGGTGTGACACTGGCACTCGCTCGCGTGACGGTGAGCGTGAACCTCCCGCCAGTATCGGGCAGGAAGTCATCGCGCACGTCCAGGTGCAGTTCGCCCTCGGCGCCGGGTGGATAGCCGCGGCCGGTCAGCGCCGCCGGCACGTCGAGAATACGCAGCATCCACGGCAATCGCGCAGCCAGCGTGTACTGGATCTCGCCAAGCTGGAGCAGCAACGGATCGCCCGGCCCGCAGCGGAAGATCACTTGCGGTCGCGTGGAGCGGTGGTCGGCCAGGAACGTGAGTACGGCCCGGGCGGCGGCGGCGGTCGTGCAGGCGACGTCCTGCACGTAGAGGTTGGCTGACCAGGCCGAGCCGGTACTCACGTCGCGGATGAAAACGTAGCCTTCGAGCGAGTCGCCGCGCGAGAACACGTAGCCCCGGGTCAGCTCGCCGCGGAAGTTGTGCACGCGCTGCCAGTGGAAATCGGAGCGGTCGAGCGCGCCCGGCGTGTGACGGGCGACCTCGTGGTACAGCGCGCGGATGGCGGCCTCGTCGGCCGGCGCGGCGGGGCGGACATCAAGCGAGCGCTCGCGCACGTCGATCGACGCGGTCGGCACGGTGGCCTCGAGCGCGACGCCGGCAAGCTCGTAGCCCGCGCGGCGGTAGAGGCGCACCGTGGCCGGGTAGAGCGCGGAGATTGGCACGCCCGCGCGGCACTGCTCATCCAGCACGGCGCGCAGCAGGGCCGTCGCTGCGCCGGTTCCGCGGCGGTGGGCGGCGGTGGCGACGAGCGCCACGCCGGCCATCCGCACCGGTCGGCCGCCGAAGAACTGCCCCCCCGGGATAACGACCAGTCCGCCGACGACTTCGCCCGCCACGCGCACGACGCGCACGTTGTGTCGACCAACGGCGTCGAAGTAGGCCGGCATGCGGTCGAGCGGCACATTGAAGGACTCGCTGGCCAGGCGTGAGAAAGTCTCCAGCTCGGCGTTGTCACGGTGGGGACCGACGTCCACTTGGGTCTTCATGCGGGTGCTCGTCTCGTGGGCTGGGTGGTCGCTTTGCCTCGCAGCCTGGGTGCCCGCGGCAAGCGTAGCTTCCCGGCGTGCCGGCTGTCACGGGCAAACTTCGGTTGCCCGCCTCTGTTGCCGCCCGTGACGAGCCCCCCTCGATTGCGGACATGCCCCTCTACCCGCCCGGAGGAGCAAGGTGGGCGCCCCGCCGGTCCCGACAACGGGGCGCCCGATCGAAAGTCCCCCCGCTTGCGCTTCGTCCCCTCCTGGTCGTGCCGGAGCCGCCGCGTGCATCGAACGTCGGCCGCTCCGACCTCGCGTGGGCCCCGGCGCGCCTCGCGCCGCCGGTGCGGCTCCGCCGCCCGGTGGCGCGACGTGCCGCGCGGACCGGCGCGGCCGCTCCGGGATGCGCAGCCCGCTATGGCGGGCACACCGTGCCAATCCGCGCGACGAACGGATCGATGTCGTCGAAGTCGACGTCGCCGTCGCCGTCGCAGTCAGCATTCAGCCAGAGCCAGTGCTCGTGCGGCCAGCCGACGCCGCCCGGGTACGACAGCGCTTCGACGAACGGATCGATGTCGTCGAAGTCAACCACGCCGTCGGAGTTCACGTCGCCCGGGCAGACGCGCAGCTCGTGCAGGCCGAACGCCAGGTCGATTGACCCCGGGAAGAGCGGGTGGAGCGGCGGGTAGCGCAGCTCCTGCCACGGCCCCATGCTCGGGGCGGGCCCCATCGTCCAGACGGCGTCGTCGTTCCAGTGCTTCCAGGTGGTCTTCCAGCCGAACATCGCCGGCTGCGGACCGCCGGGCACCTGGGCCTGCACTTCGAGCCAGTACACCGAGTCGACCCCGACGGGGTTACGCCGCTGCACGAAAGCCTCCCACTGCGGCACGCGGAAGCGGTACAGCCAGCAGAGCGTGTCGCCGGGGAAGATGTATTCGCTGGGCGGCGTCAGCCAGCCCTCGACGGCCGGCTGGTACGGCACGGCCAGGAACGACCCGGGCGGGAACGGGCGGGCCCAGACGACCGGGCCGGGCATGCTGTACGCCGGGCCGGGGCCGTCCGGATCCGGGATGTCGAGGTGAACGGCCAGCCAGAAGTGCACGTTCATCGGGTCGCCGGGCAGGAGGTCCTGGAACCACGAGGCCCAGATGGTGAACTCGGTGATCGCGCCGGTCTGTTCGCAGAGCCAGTCGTCAGCCAGGACGTATGGGAACGTCGCGTTGACGTCGAGGCCCACCGGCCGCAGGTCCGGCGGCTGCAACCACTTCAGGTCGCAGATGTCGTCCGTGCCGTCGCCGTTCACATCGCCCAGGCACATCGTGCCCGCGCCGCGCGGACGGCCGCCCAGGCCGATGCAGTCGATGAGCGGGAGCATGGCACAGCCGCCATCGGGCAGGCAGCAGGCCTCGGGGCCGGCGGGCGGTTCGCAGATGTCCGCGATGCCGTTGCCGTCCAAGTCCTCACACGTCGTGCCGGGACCATGCCAACTTCCCTGGTACTCCGCGGCGCACACGAACTCGTTGGTCACGACGCACATCGCGTTGCCCGGTCCCCAGCAGCAGGCGCCCGGTGGCGGCTGCGGGCAGGGGTTGTCCGGCAGGCAGGGAACGCCCTCCAGCCAAAGTGCTGCACCCTGGTCCATGCACTGGAACTGCCACATTTCGATGCAGGTGCCGTCACCGAAGCAGCAGGCACCCATCGGCGGCTCGCACACGTCCGCCACGCCGTTGCCGTTGATGTCGCTGCAGTCGGCGCCCGGGTGCCAGAAACCCAGGAGGATCTGCTCGCACTCCTGCTGCGACCGAACGTCGCAGGCCAGGAAGTGCGGTCCGAAGCAGCAGGCGCCGGACGGGAAGCACTGGATGTTCAGCACGCCCGGTCCGCCGGGGCTTCCCGGCGCGCCGCCGACCTCGATCAGGTAGCCGTGGGTTGCCGTGACCGGGATGTAGCAGACCGACTGCAACCCGCACCCGTTGTCGTCGCAGCACATCATCATGGGCTGCGGAAGATAGCAGTAGCAGTCGTGATGGACGGCGAGCTTCGTGTCAAACGAGCTGCCGCACGTGTCGATCCGTGCCCATCCGGTGCATGGCGCCGTGTAGCAGTACCAGATGTTCTTGGTCATCTGGCAGTGGTTCGGGCCGTCGAGCGTCGCGTTGGTCGTGTCGAATGGCAGCCCGGTCACATCGCCGACCGGGATCTGGGCCGGGCAGTTGTCGTTCGGCGGCGGGCAGGGGTTCGGGTCGCACGGCACGTGCAACCGCCAACTGATGCCGCCGGCCAGCATGCAAGCGCCCTGGGTCAATTGCTGGCAGTTGCCGTCGGCGAAGCAGCAGGCGCCGAGCGGATAGTCCTCACCGGGCACATGCACGCGGTAACCGTAGCCGTCGGGCTCGCCGGCGTGGTGCGTCCAGTTGTCGATCTGCCAGTCGTACGGGTCGTTGTTGCCGCCGATCGTGGTGGCCCAGCCGTCCCAGGTCGCCTCGCGCGGGTTGTCGAACCCGAAGCGGAACGTCTGGAAGATCGCGTTCTGGCAATCCGGATCCCACCACGAGGCCCACCACTCGCCGTTGGGGAGCTGGTGCACGGCGAACTGCCACGTTGCCGCCGGCTTTAGGACGTTGGTGTAGCTGGACGGGTCCGGATCGTACACGCGGACGTGGAAGTCACAGCGCCCGAAGTCGCCCGGCGTCACGTCGTACCAGTAGTGCGTCGGATGCGTCGGCGGTTGCGGCTCGCATGTGACGACGTCGCGGATCTCGCACGGGTTCGGTGGGCCGCAGGTCGACCCGTCGCCCAGGTAGCGGCCGTGAAGGGCTGCGCACTCGGCCTGCGTCCGCAGGCTGCAATCCCAGCCGACGCAGCAAGCGCCCACCGCGGGCGACTGGCACACGTGGAGAATGTCACCCTGGATCGCGAACGTCATGCCCTGCACGTCCACCGAGACCCACCGTGGGCAGAACGGGAGCATGATCGTCGAGGTGTAGGTCCCTGGCTGCATGACCGGCGGGTCGACCGGCAGGCGGATCACGTAGAAGTCGTCCTGCGGCAGGGGCGGCTGCGCCGGGTCAGGCCAGTCCTCGCGCGCGAAGTTGAACGCCACGACTGGCGGCGTGCTCGTCGGCGGGAATTCGATGTCGAAGGTGAGTACAACGAGCTTCTGGCGATTGAGCGCGAATTCGTTGGGCCACCACTGGTTCCACCAATTGTTCGGATAGAGGAACCACTGGCCGGCGAAGCCCGTGCCGCCCTGCTCGAGCACCACGCCGCCCTCCACCTGGAGCCAGTAGTCTCGCGGCGGGACGCACGGGTTCGGGAAGCAGTCCTTCCCGGCGCCGAGCCACACGCCGCCCTGACCCAGGCACTGGGCCTCACTGGTGATCGAGCAAACCGGCCCGACGCAGCAGGCGCCGGTGACTGGCGCGAGGCACACGTGCGTGATCACACCCTGGATCGCGAACGTCATGCCCTGCACGTCCACCGAGACCCACCGCGGGCAGAACGGGAGCATGATCGTCGAGGTGTAGGTCCCTGGCTGCATGACGGGCGGATCGACCGGCAAGCGGATCACATAGGGGTCGTCCTGCGGCAGGGGCGGCTGCAACGGGTCAGCCCAGTCCTCGCGCGCGAAGTTGAACGCCACGACTGGCGGCGTGCTCGTCAGCGGGAAGTCGATCGTGTACGTGAGTGTCACTTCCTTCGGCCGACCGAGCGCGAACTCGTTGGGCCACCACTGGTTCCACCAGTTGCCCGGGTACAGGAACCACTCGTGGGCGTAACCCGTGCCGCCCTGCTCGATCACGATGCCGTCCTGGACGCGAATCCAGTAGTCGGCGGGCGGCACGCAGGGATTCGGGAAGCAGTCTGCGTCGCCACCGAGCCATTGCCCGCCCAGCGTCGCGCACTCGAACTGGGTGGTCATCGAGCAGTTTTCCCCGATACAGCACGCGCCCACCGGCGGCGGCGGGCACGGATTCGGGTTGCAACCGACGTAGCCCGCGAACGCGCCTCCCAGGTCCTGGCACAGCAACATGGGCATGACGATGCAACTGCCATCGGGGAAGCAGCACGCTGGCGGCCCCAGGCAGATCACCGAGGCACAGGTCGTGCCCGGCCCCTGCGGCGTGCCGCCCTGGGCCGTGCACACAGCGGGCACGAGGTCCTGGCAAGAGCCATCGCTGAAGCAGCACGCCTCGGCGGGCGCCGCGCCGTGCACCTCCCACACCCAGCGCGTCAGTTCCGGATTGTTGTTGTTCCCGATGTAGCTCATCCGCTGGCGCGAGACGAGGAAGCCGCCCGGCTCGACCACCACCGGCACAATGGTGCGCAGCGTGCCCGGCGGGATCGGCGGCATCGGCACTTCGAGGAAGATGTCGAAGAAGCTCTCCGGCTGGAAGTCGAGCGGGTTGTCGTCGTAGATCCGGTTGCCGTTGGCGTCCACGACGAAGGTCCACGGCCACTGCTGCTGCTGTCCGCCCGTCCAGAGCTCCTCGAAGGGCGGCGGGAAGCCCGGCGGAAACGCGAACATGTCGATCTGCTTGAGGGTGAGGGGAATCTCCGGCGGGGGCAGGATGGGAAGCGGCGGCGGCGGCAGCCAGGTCGGCCGCCCGTTCACGATCCGCATCCGTGGCTCGCCCATCTCCGGGACGTCGAACCCGATGATCGGCACGAACCCCTTGTTCCGCAGGGCCGGGTTGAGCTGGCCGACGGGTATTCCATCGCGGGTGAAGTACCCGAAGGCGTCGATCAGCACGTTTTCCCCGACCACATCCAGCAGCACGCCCAGGTGAATCACCTGGCAGTACGGGATGTAACCCGCACCCGGCGGGAAGAACCAGTTCACGTCCAGCCAGTACCAGCACGGATCGGGCTGTCCGGCCGGCTGAACGTCCACGACCACGTACGGGAACTGGATGCCCCCGGGCCGGCCGTTGACCGTCTGGACAACCAGCGGCGGCGCACCGCTCGTCGAGCAGACCAGGGCAACGAGATGGAAGTCGTTCGGCAGGGGCGACAGGACATCCTGGTGAATGTCCACGTTGATGCCGACCCAGGTTGCCTGACCCGGGGCGACGGCGAAGAGAAGCACCGCAACCCCCGCGAGGACGAAGTGACGGGAACGACGCATGACTGCACCTCCTCGGGACACCGGCGAGGGGCGCAGGGGCTCACACGTGGCGCGACAGCGCCGCTCGCCGCACGGGCGCGGGCCGTCAGGTTGGGACCCTCCTCCCTGCGGGCGCAGACACACCCCGCCCGACCCGACGTCGGGACGCGCGCAAGGTCACATCTTCGCGTTCAACTGCCCGCGCTCACTGCCCCGATGGGCGTCGGCCGCGCCGTCGGCGCAGCGCCGGCGGGTAACGTGGCGTCACAACCGCGGCTCGCCGTCCAGGCTCGGGCTTCTTGCCGGGATATGGCGACATGAAGACGTGCCCGCGCCGTGCCACGACGCTCCTGTGCGGAACTGCACGCCGCGCAGTGTGCATACTAACTCAAGACGTCCTCGAAATCAACTTATCCTGTTCGATTCGGGGCGCGCAACGCGGTAGGGATTTCAGCAATGCTGGATCGCGGTA
>CAADGM010000029.1 GCA_900696535.1 uncultured Planctomycetota bacterium | reverse complement strand
AGTCTCGGTCTGCTTCGCTCAACAATCGAGCGCCTGCGCGCACTGTTTCCGACACCCAAGCAGGCCCTGTCGTGGTACGCTGTCGCGGCGGTCGTTGCTGTAGCTTCAGGAGAGGACCTATGCCCACGCGCCGCCCATCATCACAGGATGAATTGCACCTTCATGAGGCATACCTGCTCCTCGTCCTGTGCGACGAGAAGGGAACCGTGAACTGGCAGGCGAGCTTCCACACGCATGGTCTGGCCGGCGCCGCGTTCGCCGAACTCGCGCTGGCCGGGCGGCTGGAGCTGGGCGAGGAGAAGGATCCGTTCGTCAGCGTGCGCGACGCGCGCCCCACCGGCGACGACGTGCTCGACGAGTGCCTGCTCAAGATCAACACGGCCAGCCGACGGGCACGCGCGTCAACCTGGGTCGCACGGCTGTCCCGGCTGCCGCGGCTGCGGTACCGCACCGCCGCCGCCCTCTGCCGCCGCGGCATTCTCAAGGCCGAGGAGCAGCAGATCCTGCTCATCTTCCGGCGCACTGTCTACCCTGAAATCGATCCCCGCCCGGAACGCGAACTCATGGCCCGGCTGAAGCGGGCCATCGTCGGCGACGCCACCGAGGTCGACCCGCACACCGGCGTGCTGCTCGCGCTGGCCGACGCCACCGGCGTGCTGAACGCGGCCTTCGGACGGAAGTTCCTCAGGCCGCACCGCGCCCGAATCAAGGCCATCACCTCGGGACAACGCATGGCCCAGGGCGCCCAGGCCGCGATCGCTGCGGCCCGCGCCGCCGTCGTCGCCATCACCACCGCGACAGCGGCCGCCGCTGCCGCGGCGGGCTGAGCCTGCCGGCGGCGCTCGCGGCTCCATCCGCCCGCGGCCCGCTCGGCAAGCACAAGCTCGACCAGCCGCAGAACCCGTGCGTGATACGCCGGATAGGCGGCGAGGTAGCGCAGGTCTTCCGGGCGGATCGCGAAGTTCCCCGACTCGTCGGTCAGTACCGCGTCGCCGCGCTCCTCGTCCCAGCGCATCTTGCGCTGGTCGCGCCAGGTTCGCAGCAAGTCCACGATCGCCGCCTCGTCCTCCGTCACGCACAGCCAGTACAGCAGCCGCTGCGCACTGCCGCGCCACCCGCATACCACCTGCTTGGCGTAGAAGCCCGTGTCGGCCTTCATCTCCGGCGTGAGCCGCCGCCAGTCGCCGTCCGGCGGCGTCGGCAGCACCGACTTGTCCCAGGCACCCTGACCGATCCACCCGCGGACGTAGCCCTCGAGCCAGAAGTACCGCTGGATCCCGTACGGCCCACGCCGCCCGTACTTCGTGTACGCCTCCTCGATGTAGTCGCAGATCATCGCGGCCTGCACTTCCGGCCGGTCGCGGCAGAACTCGTAGACTTCCCGGTCGCTCCAGTCCGGCTTCACGCCATACGGCCGGCCGTACTGGCCGCGGATGTTGTCGATGGTGAGCTGCCACGGTCCGATGGTGGTCTGGCCGAGCATGTCCTTCGTCTCGGCCGCGGTGGTGCGGCCCCAGCGCCGATCGGCATGGTCAAAGAGCGTGCGGCCCTCCTGGAGCGCCTCGGTCCAGAGGTCCTCGAGGCCCACGTGCCGCCACCTGCCCTCTGCGTGCCCCGCGCGGAGGACGCGGTAAGCGGTCTCGAGCACCTCGCGGCCTCCAGGCCCGTGCTCCCCGCTCGCGGCCGCGATGGCCGCGAAGCGCCGGTCGAGGTCGTTCAGATCAGGTCCCACCACGGCAGGGCCGGGCGCCTGGCACCCCCCGTTCAGCGCGACCAACGCCATCACCATGCCGAACGTCCCGCCAAGCCGTTTGCACATTGATGCGCCTTCCGGAGCTCCTTCCGATCCGTGTTGATGCATGTTGGGGAGCTGTCTCCGTGTTGATGTGCGTCCCGAGTGTCACCGCGCATCGTACCATAGCACCCAACGGTCGCCCGGCGCGCCCGGCAGCCCGAAGGGCTTCACTTTAGTGCGCCGCAGCCCGAAGGGCTTCGCGATAGTGCGCCGCAGCCCGAAGGGCTGCACGACAGTAGCCGTGGGCAAGTCCGCCGAAGGCGGACGCCGCCCACGGTTGAGGCGTTGAACGTCAACACGACCCTGTAAGGGTCGTCGAATCCGTGGCGCGTGACGAGGCCGCGCCGCACGAGCCTCCACGACCCTTTTCGGGGTCGAGACGCGCGGCGGCTGCGAACCGGGGGCGGCGGCTGGGCTGCGCCTCGCCTTGCCCCAGGCGACTATCGATCAGCCCCTCGGGCTGAGCCGCGACCGCGCGCTCCACCGACTGCGGGAACGGTCCTACACTTCCCGCATGTTCGCCGAGACCATTACGTCGACACTGATTGCGGGCCTGCTCATCGCCGCCGCACTGCTCGCGATCGGGCTGGCGCTGCTGGTCACACGAAGGCCGGCGGCCGCCGCCGCGAACGAGCCGCGCTGCCCCGAGTGTGGTAATGACCTGGCGGGCATACAAGGACTGCGCTGTACCGCGTGCGGCTACACGGCCTGGCACGCGAGCGAGTTCTACCAACGGCGGCGACCAGCGGCGCGAATCGTCCTCGGCGTCGCCCTGGTGGTGGCCGGGCTCGCCCTGGTGGCGCTGGTCGTGCTTGCGGATCGATAACGGGCGTCCGCTATCATCACCGGCGCGCGGCGCGGTCGCCGCGGCTGGCACCGACTCAAAGAGGGTTCACGGCATGAAGCGATTCAGTCTCCTGTTGACGGTCCTCGTGACCGCCGGTCTTGCGTGGGCCGACAGCCCCCCCGCGACGGCACCCGCCGCGATCGAGGTCTTCGCCAAGCTCCGCGAGGGGCCGGGCAATCTGACCGTGACGCCTGACGGGCGCGTGATCGTCAGCCTGCACCAGTTCTTCGAGACATCACTGCGCGTCGCGCTGGTTGAATCCGACGGCAAGCTCACCCCGTTCCCCAATGCGGAGTGGAACACGCCCGGCCTCGACGGCCGCTACAGCTTTGACAGCGTGCTGGGCATCCAGTGCGACCAGCGCGGCGTGGTCTGGATGCTGGACAACGGGCTGCGCGGCAAGTCGACGCCCAAGCTGGTCGGGTGGGACCTGGGCGAGAACCGGCTGGTGAAGGTGATTCCGCTTCCGCCGCCCGTCACGCGACCCGATTCGTTCGTCAACGACCTGGCCGTCGACCGGGCGCACGACCGCATCTACATCGCCGACCCGGCCGGCGAGCGATCGGCTCTGATCGTCGTGGACATCGAGACGGGCGACGCCCGCCGCGTGCTCGAGGGGCATCCGAGTGTGGTTCCGGAGAACGTGGACATGGTCATCGACGGCCGCCCGCTCGAGATGCTTCAGGACGGCAAGGCAGTGCGTCCGCGGGTGGGCGTCAATCCAATCGCGCTCGACGCGGCCGACCAGTGGCTCTACTTCGGCCCGATGAGCGGCACATCGTTGTACCGCGCGAGGACGTCCGACCTGGGCGACGCTTCGCTGCCAGCCATGGCCCTGGCGCAGCGCGTCGAGCGCTACGCCCAGCGCCCGGTCAGCGACGGCATCTCGGTCGACGGCGACGGCAACATCTACATCTCGGCCGTCGCCGACCACGCCATCGGTGTCATCGGCCCGGACCAGCAGTACCGCGTGCTCGTGCGCGACGAGCAGTACCTCTCGTGGCCGGACGCGTTCAGTCTCGGTCCCAACGGGTGGATGTACGTGGTCGCCAACCAGCTTCACAAGACTGCGCCATTGAACGGCGGCACGAAGGAGGCCCGCGCCCCGTACTACGTGCTGCGCTTCCGCGCGCTGGCCCCGGGAGTGGTCGGTCGGTGAATACCTCGCGCCGGTGCGCGCCGTCAACTTGATCCGTCGAGGGCCTGGCCGCACCGGGCGCAGTACCGCGCGGCGGCGACGTTGGCGTGCCCGCAGTGCGGAGCGGGGCACAGGCGCACCCGTTGGCGCCGTCGCCTGCGCTCCACGCCAAGCATCAGGCCGATCGCCACCAGCAGAACTCCCGCCACCAGCAGCGCCGCAAAGATCAGCAAGGACGATCCGACCGGGTTCATGAGCGTACCAGGGCTGCCCGTCGAAGCCGCAGCGCGGCGCTGGCCGGCATGCGGTCCAGCGCTGCGCCCAACAGAACAGCATAGTCGGCGGGGCGACTGGACACACTATCCGTCGCCGCCCGAGGTCCGGGGCGACGGCGCCGCCCAATCGATGGACCCGCCTTCGCT
>CAADGM010000028.1 GCA_900696535.1 uncultured Planctomycetota bacterium | reverse complement strand
GGCACCCGGTCGAAGTGGTGCCAGTCCACCAGCGCCCGCAGCAGAAAGCCCCGCCAGAAGAACTCCTCGACGATCGGTACGGCGACCGTGGCCACCACCAGGCGTGCCCACCAGGTCGCCCAGAAGAGGTCGTCGGCGCCCAGCGCGACGCGCGGATCGACGACGGTCTTCTCGCCCGGCATTCCAGGCAGCCGACCGCCCACGCCGAAGTGATCGCAGACGTACTGGCCGACGACCCAGCCCCAGGCGCAGACTGCGCCCGCCACGACCGCCAGGCCCCAGTGCGGCCGGCCCCACGCGGGCAGGTGCCGCCGAAATGCCCAGAATACGGCGAGCGACCCGATGCCCCGCAGCGCGATCGCCGCCGGTGCCCAAGTGGCCGGCACGAGGTCGGCCACGGGCATGAGCAGCAGGTAGGCCATGAACGGGGCCATGAGCGCGACGTCGGGGCGCGTTGAGCCGAGCTGCTCGATCCACGCGCTCCAGGTGCGGGATGGGGCCGGCGATCCGACCGTCATGGCGTCCTCGTGCTGACACGCCGCCGAGGCGGGCTTGATCGCCGCGAATCGGGGCTTCGATGTGCGTCAAGCCGACGCGAGCGCGGCGACGCGCGGGGCGGAGTATAACCGGGGTTTGGCCGGCGGCAGCGCTCCAGGATCGATAGCAATGGGGGCACGCGGCCCAGCAACTCGTCGCCTGCCCGGTGACCTGCTACAGTCGTCGGTCCCGTCCGAGGAATTCCGCACGTGGGCAACGGCCAGCGATCCTCCGGGTTTCGGCCGTCGGCATCCGCCACGCCGCCCGAGGCGCGTCCGGGCCTGTTGGGTGCCGCGCTCCTGGCGCTGGTCGTGGCCCTGGCGTGCCGCGGGCACTACGCGCGTCCGCACGCCGACTTCTTCGAGTTTGTCGACAATGGCCACGCGCTGCTCTCGGGCCAGTTACCGGGCAGCCTCAAGCGCGGACCCGTTTACCCACTGCTCATCGTGGGGATTTCAAAGCTGGTGCCGGGCGAGGCGCCCGAGAAGGCGGTCGCCGAGTGGATCAATGTCGTCCTGCTGCCGGTCCTCGCGGGCCTGGCCGCCGTCACGGGGTGGCACTGGGCAGGCCGGAACGGCTGGATCGGAGCCGTGTGGCTTTGCCTGCTCCCGCTGACCCTGCACGCGACCGCCGACCTGCTGGCCGAGTTGCTGCTGGCAACATTGATGCTGGCGACGGTTGTCGCGGCTGCGCGCGGCGGCCCGGCGGCGTACGCGCTGGCGGCGCTCGCCGTGATGACGCGCTTCGACGCGGCCGGCCTGCTGGCGGGGGTTGCGGTCGTGGACTGGCTCCGCGGCACCCGGTGGCGGGCGATCATGATTCGGACCGGCCTGGCCACCCTGCCGGCACTGATTTGGCTGGGACTGACTGCGCTCACGTGGAGCGAGCGATCGCAGGACCACTACGTCGCACGCATGCTGGAGCAGCCCGCTTTTCGGCCGTGGCACGCGCTGGACCTCATTGCGGCTGCGGCGGCAGATCCCGGGTTGTTCGAGCGGGCTACGTTTGGGATGCTGCCGCCTGGCCGGCTGCGCGAGTGGCTCGTCGCAGCCGTGTGGGCGCTGGCACTGCTGGGGGCTGCGCGGCTGGTCCGCGAGCGGCGCGGCGATGCGGTCGTTGCGTTGGTGGCGCTGCTTGTGTACGTGGCCGCCTGGTCGCTGGTGCCGTTCTCGCAGCCGCGCTACGGGTTTCCTGTCGCGCCGCCCCTGGTCGTGCTGGTTGTTGCCGGCGTGGCGATCGTGCTGGAGTGGAGTCGGCGCCACACCGGGCTGCAAGGCGGCGGTCGCGCGGCGGCGTGGGTGGGCGGCACCACGCTGGCGATTGCGGGCGCCTACCTGCTGATGCTGCTACTCGAGGCAGGCGAGGTGCTCGCGAGCTGGACGCCCGCGTCGGCGACGCTGGCCGGTCGCGCGCTGCTGCCTGCCTTGACGGCGGCGGCCGTTGCGGCGGCCTTGGTGCTGGCCGGCCCGGGGCGTCGCGCGGTCGCCGCGGTGGGCGTGCTGGCGCTGGTGACGCTGGTGGTGGTTCAGGTGCAGCGCGGGGCGCGCGAACTGGGCTCGGGTCGTGAGAGGCTGGCGGAGGTCGAGGCGGCCCGGTGGATTCGCGACAATGTCGAGCCGGACGCGCGCGTGCTGTCGCCGCTTCCGGGCCTGCTGCGGCTGTACGCGGGTCGGGAGCCGGCGGGGCGTTTCGTGGGGCTGGGCGAGATCGATGGGGCGAGCTGGCCGGAGGTGTTGGCGGTATGCCGGGCGGGGAATGTTCGTTACCTGGTCTGGCACGACGAGGTCTTCACGGACCACAGCGGCCACTACGCCAGGCTGTGGCGACTCGAGCGGTTCGAGGCGCTGACGAGGCCCGAGCTGCGGGCGGGGCTCCGCCTGGTCCGGTCGTGGCCGGGCGGGGCGAGGGTGCGCATCTACCGGGTCGAGGCGGGTATACTGGACGAACTCCGCAGCGGAGGCCACGTCATGAACATGCCCATCAAGCGCGGAATGCTGATCCGTTACCAGGGGCACTTGTACACGGTCGCCGAGTACAACGAGCGCCACTCGGGCAAGATGAAGCCGACCGTGCATGTGCTGCTTCGCGACGTGCGCGACGGGCACTCTGTGGACCGCTCGCTCGACGAGCTGATGCCGATCCAGGAAGTCCCGTGCGGGTACAAGCAGGTGCAGTACCTGTACGCCAAAGGGACGGAGCGCGTGTTCATGGAGAGCGAGACCTTCGAGGAGCTCGCGCTGAGTCCGACGCAGATCTCCGGCGCGGAGCCGTTCCTCCGCGAGGGTGAGAGCTACCGGGTGCTCTACGCCGACGGCCAGCCGCTGATGCTCGAACTCCCGGAGATCGTGCCGCTGAAGGTGGGTTTGACGGCGGCGCCGAGCCACGCCGGCTCGCCGGGCGGCAACGTGTACAAGGAGGCGACGCTGGAGAACGGGCTGGAGATCAAGGTGCCGCTGTTCATCAAGAGCGGAGACGTGGTTCGCGTGGACACGCGGACGCGGACGTACGTGGGCAAAGAGGCCAGCTGAGGGGGCAGCGAGAGAACAGCAGCGCTGGACCTGAGTGTCCAGCGCGCGTTCGCCGGCGCACGCAGGGACGCCGGACACAGATTCGGCGCTGCTCCTGCGCGCGTGTCCGGTCGCTTCCTTGGGGGGCGCCGGGGGCGCAGGGCCCGACGGCGCAACGGGGCGGCGACGTCATTGCCCCGCGCCGCGCGGAACTATCGGTCCGGCGACTGGGGATGCGGTGCACGCGTGCGGCGGGATTCGGCGGTCGGCGTGCTAGACTGGTGGCAGAGCCGCTGGCGATGCCGTGCATGGTGCATCGCCGCCGAGGTATCCGATGAACAGGTTGGCCCCGCTCGCTGCGTTACTGGTGGTTGTTAGCGGGACGGCATCGGCTGTCGCCCAGCCGCGGGTCGATCGCGACATTCGCGACGATGTCCTCTACCACTTCATGCCCATCGCCTGGCGCGACTCAGATGGCGACACGCACCGCTTCGGCGACTTTGGAGGGATGTCGGCTTCGCTGATCTATCTCGAGTAGCTCGGCGTGACGGGCGTCTGGATGAACCCGATCTTTCCGTCGCCGGCGTACCACGGCTATCAGCACGGCCCCGCCGACCAGGTCAAGCCGTGGTTCGGAACACGCCAGCAGTTCCTCGACTTCGTCGGCGAGGCGCACCAGCGGCAGATGAAGGTGTTCGTGGACCTGGTCGCTTACGGCGTCAGTCACAACTCGGTGTACTTCCAGAGCGCATACGGCAACCCCGCCAGCCCATACGACACGTGGCTGGCCTTTACGAATCAGCAGAACACGAATTACCTCGGCAGCGTATACACGACCTGGAACAACAGCCAGGTCGGCTTCATCCATTGGAACCTCAACACGCCCGCGACCCGCCAGACCGTCATTGGCTGGTCGGCCGGCTGGCTCGACCCGGACGGCGACGGAGACCCGAGCGACGGCATCGACGGATACCGCCTCGACCACGTCTGGCTGAACTACAACAGCGGCCCCAACGGCTGGGGCTACAACATCGCCGACTTCTGGATCCCCTGGAAGCAGGCCCTCCAGGCCGTCAATCCCGACGTCTTCACCTTCGCTGAGCAGGCCGACTGGAGCAGTCACGGGGCCGAGCTTCTGGCCGCGCACGACGCCTCGCTGGCCAAGCCGTTTCAGGCCGCCGCCCGCGATGCGCTGTCCAGCGGCAACGCGGCGGTGCTCTACAGCCAGATGCAGGCCACGCTGGCCGCCCTGCCGGCCGGCCGGACATTCATGGGCACGATCGGCGACCATGACGTCGATCGGGTCACGTCGGTGGTCGGCGGCAGTCTCGCCAAGGCGAAGGTCGCCGCCGCGATCCTGATGACCCAGCCGTTCCCGCCGATCCTCTACTTCGGCGACGAGATCGGGATGCTGGGTACGAAGACGTACTGTCCGAGCGACGCGACGGATATCGGTATGCGCGAGCCGTTCAAGTGGAACGCGGTCGCCGGGCCGCCGATGAGCAACTACATCGCGCTGAATCTGTGCGCGGTGCAGACGCGGTTCTCGCAGGACAATGACGGCCGCAGCGTCGAGGAACAGCAGGGCGTCGCCGGCTCGCTGCTCGAGGAGTATCGCACGCTCATCGCGGCGCGAAAGGCGCACGTGGCCCTGCGGCGCGGCGACTACTACCCCGTTCCGTGCACCGCGGGCAGCGTTTGGGCCTTCACGCGAATACACGCCGAGCAAGACCTGCTCGTCGCAATCAACCTGTCGACGAGCAACGTGCTGGCCACGCTGAACCTGGGCGGCTACCAGATTCCCGGTGGTTCGACCACGCCGGTGAACATTCTGACCGGCCAGAGCTTCACGGCGATCACGGACGCGAACAAGAACGCCTACAGCCTGTTCCTGCCGGCGCTGAGCTATCGCGTTCTCCAGGTGAACGTCTCGCCGCCGCCGCCGGTGACGGCCCCGGTCGACGGTCGCGACATCCCGGCACAGTTCGGACCCGGAAACCTGGTGGCCACACAGAACAACGAGGCCGGCCTGGGTGACAACGTGGCCGAACTCAACCAGCTTTTCGTGTCGACGCGCGGCCCGGCGATCTGGTTCGGCCTGACGGGCAACCTGGCCCCGAATGCCACGGGGCTGGTGCTGCTCTTCGACGTGGCCCCCGGCGGACAGAGCGTGCTGACCTTCGGCGGCAGCAGCCCCCCGCCCGCCGCCCCGCTGCTCGACGGTACGACGCTCGACGCCGGCTTCCTGCCCGACTACCTGCTGTACATCAACAATTATCAGGGCACGCTGTACGTTGATCAGTACCGGCTACTGACGTCCGGCGGCGTGCAGAAGACGTATCGCGGACAGGGGACGGTCGGCGACGGGGACGGGTTCCTCTCAGGCGGCAGCAACCCGAACGACATGCAGGTCGCGCTGGACAACTCCAATACCGCCGGGGTCACGCATCTGAGCGGCACCGGGGCACACACGGCCACCACGGGTGTCGAGATGATCTTGCCGCTGGCCGACCTGGGCCTGCCGCCCACGTTCAGCGGGACGATTCAGTTGGCCGCGTTCGCGATGCGCGCCGACGGACTGGTGAGCAACCAGTGGCTGCCGGGGCTGGGCGGCGGGGTGGCGAATCTCGGGCCGACGCCAAACCTGACGCTCGTGCCGGGCGTGCAGTACATGGCGGTCGAGATCGCGCGCCCGGGGGACTGCAACTGCGACGGGGCCGTCGACTTCAACGACATCGACGCGTTCGTGCTGGCGCTGAGCGACCCGCCCGGATATCTCGCCACGTTCCCGAACTGCCCGGCCCGCGCGCGGGATTTGAACGGCGACGGGGTGGTGGACTTTGACGACATCGACCCGTTCGTCGCGGCGCTGGCGCCCTGAGGAGCGGGGGACGGTCTTGAACCCCCGGCAGGGTGCAGACAGAACTCGGGTCTCGCGCCCGCGGCGAGAACCGCGCGGCGCACATACCCCCCGCGCTTCTCAGAAGGCGCTAGGCGCTACCGGAACGCGCCCCAGCAGGAGAGGTGCATGAATACACCCAGCGCGCCGATCATCGTGCCGCCCAGCGCGACACGGCTCGGTCTGCGCCGCGTCCCGACCTGCGCGGCGACTCCGAGTGCCACGGCCGCGACCGCGAACGGGAAGCCGCAGAATGGAAACAGCCCCAGGCACGCGGCAACCATGCTTATCGCGCCGACCCAGTCCGTTCCCGGCTCGACGAACCTATGCTCGACGCTCGACGCGTGTGAGAAGCGGTGCTCGACGTTCGGCCGCCCCTCGGCGCCCCCGGACGGACGCGGCGGCACATGGACAAACTCGTCCGCACCCACGCGCTGACCACAGACCGCGCAGTAGCGCGGCGGGCTCCCACCCCGCGAGCGGAGCGGCCGCGCACAGCGCGGGCAGATGCCGAACGTCGCCGGCGCTGCGCTCATCGCTTCTCCAGCTCGGCCAGGATCGCCACGCCCGAGGATGTGCCCAGGCGATCGGCGCCGGCTTCGAGCATCGCCAGGGCAGAGGACAGGTCGCGAATGCCGCCGCTGGCCTTCACGCGGATCGGCGCGATGTGCCGCTTGAGGAAGGCCACGTGCTCGGCGGTCGCCCCGCCGGCGGGGTGGAAGCCCGTCGAGGTCTTGATGAAGTCGGCCTGGGCCTCGGCGACACAGCGGCAGGCGAGGATGATCTCCGGCTCCGTCAGCGCTCGCGTCTCCACGATGACCTTCACCAGTGCGTCAGGGTTGGCGCTCCTGACCGCGTCGACCACCGCAGCGATGTCGCGGACGACCACGTCCCTCTGGCCGTCCCGCAGCGCGCCGATGTTGGCGACCATGTCGATCTCAGTCGCCCCGGCGGCGACCGCCAGCCGGGCCTCGCAAGCCTTCTGCTCGGGCGTGGTCGCACCCAGCGGAAAGCCGGCCACCGTGCACACGCGGACCGGCGAGCCGCCCACGCGCCGCACGCACTCCGGCACCCACCACGGGTTCACGCACACCGAGCAGAAGCCGTGTTCGAGCCCTTCGTCGCACAGGCGGGCCACGTCGCTCGCGCGGGCCTCCGGCCTGAGGATGGTGTGGTCGATCAGCCGGGCCAGCTCCGCACGGGTGTAGTGCGTTGTCGTCATGAGGGGCTCTCTCCTGCGGCGTCGGCCGGGTTTGCGGCGCGGCGCAGCGCGATGCACACGTCCTGTATCGAGTGGCGCGTCAGCCGTGTCGTGGGCGCCTGTCGCGGAACCGAGTCCGGCAGGTTCGCGTTGAGCACGACGAGACGGTCGCGGACTTCGGAGAGACCGACGACGAGGTCGTCGCAGGCCCAGGCGCGGCGAATGCGGACCGGCGTGGCGACGAGCTGCGCCACAATCCCCACGTCACCGTACACGCCGAGCACGCCGTCCTCGCCCGCCGGAATGACCAGCTCGACCAGGTCGTCCCAGCGCCGCAGGGCGAGCGACTCGATGGGATCCGCGCGGCGATGCAGCACCTGCCAGACCTGGGGCGCGGTCCAGCGATCGGCCAGCAGCAGTCCGTCCGCGGTGGCCGCGTAGACCTGTTCGCCGCTGACGGCCAGGTCGTGGACACCGCCGCGGCTGATCTCGAGCGTCCGCGCGAGCGCCCCGTCGGGAGCGTGCACGCGAATCGCGCTGTCGACGGCGAAGAGCATGTGCCCGTCGTCGCTGAACGTCGCCGCTCGAACGGTCCGGGGCGTGCCGCCTTCGGGCACGAGGAGGGCGTCCGGGCTGTCGGGGCGATTGCGCGTCCACGTCCAGCAACCCAGCTCCGAGTGCGTTGCGATCAGGCGCGATCCCGACAGCGCCACGCGGTTGAAGCCGAAGCGTAGCTCGCGCGTCCCGGGCACCGGGTACTCGGCCAGCAACTCGCCGTCGTCCGCATCAAGCACCAATACACCCGACTGGGCACCGACGAGCACGAGCCCCGCCGGCGACGATCTCGAGCCCGCGGTGTCCAAGGCAAAGCAGACTGATCGCGGCGGCCCGAGTGTCGGTGGCAGTTGGACACGGCGCTGCACGCGCAGCGGGTCGCACGGGTCAAGCCACAGGCACTCGTCCCCAGCCACCGCGAGGATCGCCGCGGCCACGTGCCGGTCAGGCGTGATCCGCCACAGGCTTTCGAGAAGTCGGCCGCGCTCCGCCGGCGTCAGCGCCGGCAGGAGTGCCTGCCAGCCGGCCCGGTCGTCGTTCCCGGCGGCGCTGCGGAGCTTGTCGAGGATGGCGCTGAGACCCTCGACACGGCGTCGGGCGGCGGTCAGCGCGGCCTGCTCGACGGCCTCGCGGGCCTCGAGTCGTGCGGCCGCTTCGCGGGTCGAGAGTTGGAGCTTGCGCTGGGCTTCCAGCGCGGGGCTGGAAAACGCGGCCGTCGCGACACGCTCCAGGGTGAGCCCGGCCGAGTAGAGCCAGGGACCGAGCCGCGCCTGCAAGTGCGCGAGCAGTTCGGGCTCCGGGTCGGTGCCGACCAGGTCGGCGGCGGGTCGGGAGCGAACGTACGCGCGCAACGCCGCGACTGCGCCGCCGGGGCCGCAGACCGCCGCGGCGAACTCGTCGAGTCGCAGTTCCGGCTGCGTGAGGAGATTCTGCCGCAGCGCGGCCAGGGCCGTTTCCTGGCGTTCGGGCCGGACGAGCAGTTCGACGCGGGCTTCGACGCCGTGATCACAAGCGGCCGGTGCGTCGTGCAGCTCGAGCGGCACCGTGATCGCGCGGTTGCGCACCAGCAGGAGCACGTCGTCGCGCGCGGGGCGCGGGTCTTCTCCCGCCGGAACAAAGCGCCGGCGGCCGTCCGGCGTCTCGACCAGGCCCATCCACGCGTCCGGGAGCGGCGGACCGCCCAGCAGCCCCCGCGGCCAGGCGGACCCCGGGCAGCGGAGGGCGAGGATCGTGGCGTCGGTCAGTCGGTCGAGCATGGGCGCCGCTCGGTGTCTCGAAATGCGAATAGCGAATGGCGAGTGGCAAAGGAAGAGGCCCCGCCAGTCGGATCGGCTGCTCCTCTCTCGCTATTCACTATTCGCGATTCGCTATTCATGCCTCACCACGTCGCGTACCCGTCGGCGCGCGCGTTGCGCCGCTCGACCATCTCCGGGATGAGGATCAGGTCGATGAGCGAGCCGATGCCGAGCAGGCCCCAGGTGAACAGCCAGATCAGGCCGGTGACCCACTTCCCGAGGTAGAAGCGGTGCACGCCGGCGACACCCACGATGCACAACGCCCACAAGCCGTACGCCGCACCGACGGAACGCATGGAAGACTCCGTAAAGAGCGAGGAGCGGATAACGAATGGCGAAACACCGAACTGCGGACCTCGAATGGCGAGAGGCCGGGTCTCAAGTGCCGAGTGGCGAAACGTCGGATCTCGTTCGCCGAGACCGCAACCGCCGGATCTTCGGTAACGAGCGGTCACATACCGCCGACTCGGTTGCTCGCTCCTACTTCGCTATTCGCCATTCGCTCTTCGCTATTGGTTCTCGATCCTCCATTTCTCGAATCGCTCGAGCTCCTTGCCGGTCACGGATCGCGGCGTCTCGGCGAGCACGGCCAGCAGGTCGGCCTGGCGGATGTTACGAGGCTGACCGCCCTCGATCGATTCCAAAAAGGGACGTCTTGCGGAACGCTCGCAGATCGCCTTGATGTCGGCGCCGCTGTAGCCGGCGGTGAGCTCGACCAGCGCCGGCAGGTCGATATCGTCGGCCAGGGGGCGCTTGCCAAGATAGATCTCGAACAGGCGCAGCCGGGCGGGGGCGTCGGGCAGGGGGACGTAGATCTTCGCGTCCAGCCGGCCGGGCCGCATCATCGCCGGGTCGAGCGACCACGGCTCGTTCGTGGCGCCCAGGAAGAGGAGCGCTCGGCCGGCCTTGCGGTCGAAGCCCTCGATCTCCTGGAGGATTTGCGGGACGACGCGCTGCATGACCGTGGACTGCTGGCCGCTGCGGCGGGGCACGAGCGCCTCGACCTCGTCCATGAAGATGATGCTCTTGGCCTCCTGTTTGGCGGCGTCGAAGAGCTTACGGACGTTCTGCTCGGCCTCGCCGACCCACTTGCTCATGAGCTGCGCGGGACTGATGACGAACATCGTCGCGTCGAGCTCGCACGCGATCGCCTTGGCGAACATGGTCTTGCCCGTGCCGGGCGGGCCCCACAGCAGCACGCCGCCACCGACATCGATGCCGTACCGGGCCGCCAGCTCGGGGTGGTTGAAGGGGTGCAGCATCTTGAGCTTGATCTCGGCCTTGACGTCGTCGAGTCCGGCGATGTCGTCGAAGCGGACCGTGGGCTTCTCGCGGACGATCCAGTCGTCCGGGTTGGCGCCCGGCTCCTCGTCGCCCCCGCCGCCGCCGCGGGCCCGCTCGCCGCGTGGTCGTAGCGCCGCCCCGCCGCCCCGCCCGCCGGCCGCCGCCCGGCGATCACAATCGCGGGCCAGGTCGAGCAGCTCCTTGGCGTAGGCCTCCTGCTCAGCGCGCTGCGACGGATCGGTGTTGGCCTCGGCGATCTCGATCATGCACTCCGCGGCCTGGATCAGGTAGGGCCGGGCGGCGACGTGGTCGCCTTCGCGCAGGGCGGCCAGGCCCTTGTCCTTGAGACGCTGAAACGTGGCAAATGATGCAGGCATCTCGGGGAATTCAGTCGCGCGTCCTCAGAATTCGCGGCCGCGGCGTCGCGGCGCAACACCCGGACATTGTACGACCGATTGCGGTTCTCGCCGTAAGTCCGCTCTCTGGCCCGGGCGCAATTCGAGACACGCTCGGCGCCGGCACGATCGGTGGCGATTGCCCAACGCCGACGCCTACGCTAGGTTCGCGTCGCCGCGTCCGGCCCGCGCGCGGGAGGCGGGCCGGGGGTGGCCACGGGACCAGGTCGGTCGGTCCGCGCGCGGACCCAGGCAGTGGGCCCCGGGGTTGCCCCCGGGGGCGCGGGAGTCACCTCACCATGCCGCCCGATCTTTCTGACGAGAGACTCGACGCCGCGACACTCCGCGACCTCTGGAGCGTGCTCTCGGATGACGAGCGGGTCGACGCATTCCGGCTGCTGGCCTCCGACGAAGCCCGCGAGTTCTTCTCCGGGCTCTCGTCGGCGGACCAGGCGAGCCTGCTGCGTGACCTCACGCCGGCCGAGGCGGTGATCTGGCTCCGCTTCCTGCCGCCGGACGACACGGCCGACGTGCTCCAGGCCGTGAGGCCGGAGGAGCGCGAGCGGTTCGAGTCGTGGCTGGATCCGATCACGCTGCGCGAGGTCCGCGCCCTGATGGCCTACGCGGAAGACGACGCGGGCGGCCTGATGAATCCGCGCTTCGTGCGCGTGCGGCCGGACGTCACGATGGACGTAGCCATCCGCTACCTGCGGCAGCAGACGCAGCGGAACCTCGCCACGTATCACTACATCTACGTCCTGGACGCGGGGCAGCGGCTTCTGGGGGTGCTGTCGTTCCGCGAGCTGTTCCAGACGCCGGCCGACGCGCTGGTCGAGCAGGTGATGCGCCGCGACGTCGTCACGGTGCACGAGACCGCCGACCAGGAGAGCGTGGCCGCGGTCATTGCCCGGCACGACCTGACGGCCGTCCCGGTCGTCGATGAAGAGGGGCGGATGAAGGGCGTGGTCACGGTCGACGACGTGGTCGACGTGGTCCAGGAAGAGGCGACCGAGGACATTCAGAAGCTCGGCGGTACCGAGAAGCTCGGCGCGCCCTACCTGGATGTCGGGTACCTCGAGATGACCCGCAAGCGCGGCGTGTGGCTCTCGGTGCTGTTCCTCGGCCAGACGCTGACGGCGACCGCGATGGGTTTCTTCGAGGGCGAGCTTGCCAAGGCGATCGTGCTGGCCATTTTCATTCCACTCATCATCAGCAGCGGGGGCAACTCCGGCTCGCAGGCGGCCACGCTGATTGTGCGCTCGCTGGCCCTGAGTGAGCTTCAGCTCCGCGACTGGACACGCGTCCTGCTCCGCGAACTCCGGTCCGGCCTCACGCTGGGCGGGTGGCTGGGGCTGATCGGGTTCCTGCGCGTGATCATCTGGCAGGCGGCCGGCTTCTACGACTACGGACCGCACTACGTGCTGATCGGCCTGACGGTCTGGGCCAGCCTCATCGGCGTGGTCTGTTTCGGCACGCTCGTCGGCAGCATGTTGCCCTTCCTGTTGCGCCGACTGCGCCTCGACCCGGCCACCAGCTCGGCGCCGTTCGTGGCAACCCTGGTCGACGTCACCGGGCTGGTCATTTACTTCGCGCTGGCCTCCGCCATACTGCGCGGGACGCTGCTGTAGCCGCGCGATTGCGGCAGCCACATCGGTCCGCGGGCCGCCAGGCTACCGGACGGTGCACCTATTACCCGTTACGCCGCCCTTGCACCGTCGGAACGTGTCGGGCATTCCGCGATTGGGTCGGCTGTGGAACGTCCGCCGGGCCGCGCGGTGATACACTGCCCGGCGATGGAAACCAAGGGCGGACTGCTGTCGCGCCTGAGCGAGCGAATCCTGGGTTACGTCGCGCTGGCGGCCCTGGTCGCGGGCGGGATTGCGCTGTACCAGGCCGGACCCGCCGGCCGCGCGGCACTCTGGGAGGCCATCTGGCGTACCGTGGCGTGGTTCGTCATCGCCGCCGTGCTGCCCTGGATCAGCCAGTTGTTCATTCGGCGGTTGCTCGAAGTCGGCGAGAACTGGGTCGGGGTCGTGCTGATCGCGAGCCTGACGCTGGTCAACGCGGTCGCGGGCCTGCTGCTTATCGGCGGCTGGCCTGCCGGTGGCTGGGCGTGGCTGGGCGCGCTGGCGCTGCTCGCCCTGGCGGGAACGTACAATTACTTCGTATGCGAGTACCTCGCGGAGCGCTCGCAATGATCGCGCGCTTCCAGCCCACGGCTCGCCTGTCCGGCCCGCCGCTCGGGGAGCACGCTGGGAGAGAGGGACCGACCGCATGATCACGCGCTACCAGCCCGGATTGCGCATCAGCGAGTACATCCTCGAGTCGTTGCTCGGGCGCGGTGCGTTCGGCGAGGTTTGGCAGGCGCGGCATCACGTCTGGGACAGCGAGCGCGTCGCGGTCAAGCTGCCCACGGAGCCGGACTACGTCCGCTACCTGCGGTCGGAGGGCATCGTCGTCCACGGCCTGCGGCACCCCAATATCGTGCGGGTCATCGGCCTCGATCCCTACGCGGACACGCCCTACCTCGTCATGGAGCTCGTCTCGGGTCCGTCGCTCCGCGATGTCATCAACCAGCACCCCAAGGGACTGGGGCTTCCCGTACTGCTGACAATCCTCCGTGGCGTGCTGACCGGTCTCGGCGTTGCCCATTCCGGCGGCGTCATTCACCGCGACCTCAAGCCCGGCAACGTGCTGCTCAACCTCGGGCCGCGGTCGCTCGTGGAGCTGCGCGTCGAGGACGTGAAGGTGGGAGACTTCGGCCTGGGCGTCAAGACGGAAAACGACCTGCGCTCAATCGTGATGCAATCCGCCTCGATCGCGCGGGACGAGCAGGGCTCGCAGCTTGCCGGCACGCTGGCCTACATGGCCCCCGAGGTGCGCGACGGGCGCCTGCCACCGGACGCCCGCAGCGACCTCTACGCCGTTGGCGTGATCCTCTTTGAGTTGCTCACGGGCGAGCGGCCCGCCGGCGCCGAGCTGCCGAGTACGCTGCGGGCCGACACGCCGCCCACGCTCGACGAGGTCTTTCGCCGGCTGTACGCCCGGCACGAGCGGCGCTTCGAGTCGGCCGCCGAGG
This sequence comes from uncultured Planctomycetota bacterium, assembly GCA_900696535.1. GTDB lineage: Bacteria > Planctomycetota > Phycisphaerae > UBA1845 > Fen-1342 > CAADGM01. The sequence goes on along the minus strand of CAADGM010000028.1, from coordinate 18,701 downwards.
TGCTCCAGATTCTCGAGCAGGAGGCGGCGCCGCGTGGCGCTGCGCCGGCCCGGCCGCCGGTGGACAGCGTCACGCTGGGCGGATTGACGCGCTGCCCGGGCTGCGGCGGCGCGGTCGAGCCCGAGGACAACTTCTGCACACACTGCGGCGTGCAGCTCGTCGATCAGATCGTGCGGTGCAGCGCGTGCGGGGCGTATCCGGGTCCGTTCGACCGGTACTGCATCTACTGCGGGGCGGCGCTGGCGGCCCTGCGGGGGTAGTTCGCCATGCTCCTGGGTGAAACCAGCGCCTTCGCGGTTCTCCTGACACTCCTGGTCGTCGGATTCGTCGGCTTCTTCGTCGTGGTGGTCGGGTCGGTGATCCGGGCGGTCACCTGTGCTTTCCGGACGCTCGGGCGGGCCTTCTTCGGGGCCGGCCACCCGGATCCCGGAGTCCCGGTCAATACGCTCGTCGGCTGCCCGAATACCCGGTGTGGCTACCTCAACCCGCCACAGGCGCGGTACTGTGCCCGCTGCGGGAGCCGGTTGCGCGGCTAGCGGTGTGCTGGCCACGCCGCTCGCCCTGTCCGGGCAGCGCGTCACGAGCCGTGCCCGCACCGGCCGGGAACCGTTGCCGCAGCCATTCATCGGCGTGCCGCCGAGCGAGACCATGGACGAGCGGAGCCGCTACAAGCAGTTCGAGGACCAGTTTCACCGGCAGCTCGTGAAGCGCGCCGAGCAGCTTCTGGGCCGCTGGCTGCCAGCGGACCGCGTGCGCGTCGAAACGACGCCGGACGGCGCGGAGACGGTTCGCGCCGCGGTCAGTCGCTGGGGGGCCTCCGCCGCCAACCCGTACGCCCTCGAGCAGTCGCTGCCCGGCGCGCAGGGGCAGCAACTGCGCTTCGAGCGCCGCGTTCTGGGTCCGCTCCGCCGGGAGGTCGTTCGGCTGCGGGCGCAGGTGCTCATGCCGCTGCAGGCGATGATCCTCGGCGGCGCCGCAGGCCCGATCGATGCCGAGTACGTGCGCGACGCCCTGGCGCGCTTCCGCAGCATGCCCCGGCCGCAGCGTCCGACCGCGGTGGTCTTCGCGAGCCCGACCGGGTTCACGCCCGAAGCCCGCGCGCTCGTGAACGCCGCCGGCGATTGCTCGCTGATCCTGATGGGCGGGCGGGCGGACGGCGGCTGGGACGTCGACGTGCCCGAGGTGCTCAAGAAATCTCCCTGGCGGCCGCTGTTCGAGCTCGAGTCGCTGGACGAGCGGGTGGGCCGGCTGGTGTATCATCTTCAGAAGCACGCGGTCGAGCTCGAGTCGCGCGGCCTTGCGCTGCCGGAGCTGGCCGAGCAGCTCGGGTTGCCGGGCGAGCAGGTGGTGGCGCTGGTTCGCGAGGCGTGCCGGCGTGACGGTCGGCTGATGACCGTGGTGCACGAGGGCGTGCTGCACGTTTGCCGCAGCCCGCTGGCCGACGAGGTTCGCGAGATGAACTGGTGGAGCTGGATCCGTCGGAACGTGTTTCGCCTGCCGCCCTCGCCGGCCGAGCGCGTCCGCGAGCTGACCGCGCAGCGCGTGCAGCTCGAGGCGGAGCGGCACCAGCTTGACCAGCGGTTGACCGGGCTGGGCGAGCAGGCCCGCGAGCTCGAGCAGCGCGGGGTCGACGCCAAGAACGATGCCGAGCGCCGCGCGATCGCCGGGCAACTCATGCGGACCGAGCGCGAGATGCGCCGAGTGCAGGCCCAGGCGAACATGCTCACGCAGCAGATTGACGTGATTGGCACGCACATCCACCACCAGACCAGGGCCGAGAAGGGCAAGCGCGTGGCGCTGCCCTCGTCCGAGGAGTTGGCCCGCGAGGCGGCCCAGGCCGAGGCAATGATGGCGGAGCTGGCCACCAGCGCCGACCTCGCCGCGAGCATCGAGGTCGGGGCCACCTCGCCCGCCATGGCCGAGGAAGAGCAGGCCATCATGGAGCGGTTCAGGGCCGCGGCGGCGGAGAAGGCGGCCCCGTCCAAGGCCGGAGCCGAACCCGCGCCGCCGGCCGCGGAGCGCAGCCGTGCGCCGGGTGCGGAGCGGCTGGCGGGCGGCCCCGCGCCGGCCGAGCCGCCGCCGGGCGAGAAGAGCAAGGCGAAGCCGGAGTTGAGCTGAGTCGGAAGTGTGGAACTCGCGCCGTCGGGGGAAGCTGCGCGTCGCAGCAGGAGCGGGTCGACCGGGACCCGCTCATGGCGGGTGCTGCACATCGCCGACTAAGCGCCGACGCTCGACGTCACCCGCCGGTAGCGTGCACGTCTCGACACCCGCTGATAGCGGGTGCTCCACGTTATCGGTTGAGAGCGGGTGCTCCAGAGTTTGCGGCTCAGGAATGGACAGCGCATGAACTTCTTCGAATGGCTCACCACCAAGCGTAAGACCCTGGCCAGCATGTCCCCGGCCGAGCTGCGCGCCCAGGAGATGCTGCTCCAGGCCGACCGCGACCGCACGATGGCCCGCGTCCGCAAGCTGGCCGCCGACAAGGAGAAGCTCGTCGAGCAGGGCGCCAAGGAGCGCACGCCCGAGATGCGCCGCACGCTCGCGCAGCAGTACGACCTCCTGCACACCGAGCAGTCCATGCTCAGCCGTCAGCTCAATATCCGCAGCAAGGAGATGCTCACGGTCGCCCGGCTGCGGCTGCTGCGGGAGAACGCCGCCTCGGCCGCGGGGCTGAACCTGGGCGGGCGGGTGGCCATCCGCGACGCCGACCTGGCCACGATCGCCCGGCTGATCGAGAGCGACGCGATCACGACCGAGATGTATCAGGAGCGGCTGGACCAGATCCTGGCCATCGGGGCCGAGGCCGACGCGGGCGGGGCGGGCCTCTCGCCGGCGGGACAGGAGCTGATGAAGATCTGGGGCGACCTCGACGCCGGCCTGATCAAGGACACGCACACCGCCTTCGACGAGGCCGAGCGCCGCCTGCGCGAGCGCGGAGCGGCCACGGAGTGAGCGGTGTGATAAAGTGCCAACGTGAGATGGTGAAAAGGGGCTCGCACGCTATGGCCGCTAACCGATTTGCAGACCTGAGAGTGTGGCAGACGGCGCGCATCCTCGCGCGCGGCGTCTATCGGGCTGCCGAGCGGCAACGGCTCGCGAAGGACTTTGCCCTGGCGACCCGGATGAAGCGTGCCGCAGTCAGCATCGGCAGCAACATCGCCGAAGGTTTTGAGCGCGGGACGCGCAAGCAGCAGATCGAGGCGTGCTACATCGCCAGGGGGTCTGCGGGCGAGTTGCGGAGCCAGATCTGTACCGCCCATGACGTGGGCCTGATCGACAAACGCGCCTTCGCGTGGCTGCACGAGCGCTGCGAGCCATGCTCTCGCCAGCTTCAGGCGTACATCAGCCGCCTGCGCCGTACGCGTGAGGGCATGCCGGGGCCGAAGTACCTCAACCCGATTGAGCACGACGGGAAGCCAGGCCCCGGGACGGGCCAGACGTGGGAGTAGCAGCCCCTTATCACGTTCTCACGTGATCACGTTATCACGCACACGGAGCGGACGATGGGTCTCTTCAAGTCCAGCGAAGAACGCCGAATCGAGCGCGACATGAAGATCCGCCAGGGCATCCGGCGGATCGAGAAGTCCATCGCCGAGCAGAGCAAGTTCCAGGACGAGTTCGTGAAGAACGCGCGCCAGGCCAAGGCCATCGGCGACATGCAGTCGTACGCCTTCGTCCGCAACTCGCTCAAGAAGACCGCGACGATCAAGAAGATGCTCGAGCGGCAGCTCCTGGCGGTGAAGAACGCGCTGCTGATCAAGCGGCAGGCCGAGGCGGCGGCGGACTTCGCCGGTGCGATGAAGATCATGGCCGCCGAGATCGGGCGGATGTACGGCCAGGCCGACCTGACCAGGACGCAGCTCGAGTGGGAAAAGGCCATCGCCCAGTCGCAGACGATGGAGGAGCGGATGACGATGTTCCTGGAAGGGATCGAGCAGACCGCCTCCGCGGACGTGGCCGCGGCCCCCAGCGAGGCCATCAGCGACGAGGAGATCGACCGGCTGATCGCGGCGGAAGAGCAGGTCGAGAAGGCCCGCGAGGGTCAGCAGATGTCGGCCCTGCGGGCGGAGCTGGACGCGCTCAAGAGCCAGGGCGGGGCGAAGGAGGCGAAGTAGCGTCTACTCTCGCTGAGTGGCAAGTATGACGGGGGTTCGTACACCGCTCACCCTGTCGACAGGGACCCGGATCGAGTATGAACCATGAGGCTTCGAGTCTCGCAGTGGCGCAGGGCTGGCCTGCTCGGCAGGTCATGAGCTTCGACCAGCTTTACGACGAAATACGTACGACCACTGCGTGTCGCGCTAAATCTATCGCATGGCGGGGACTTGCGAGGGCCAGTTGGCAGCTTGAGACCACGATCGACAGAGCGCTCACACGCTGCGCGCGCGACGAGTCGTACGAGCAGTGGCTTGGTCGAGAGCAGGCGGTCATAGCGCGCTTCCGCGATGAGGGCGCTCTGTACGCCAGCAGCATCGAGGGGGCTTACTTACAGAATATCTGGAACCTACTTGCATTGGGAAGGCACTGCGGGCTCCCGACACGACTCCTCGACTGGACGCACTCGCCTTGGGTGGCGGCCTGGTTCGCGTGCCACGAGCACAGCGATACTGATGGCGTGATTTGGTCGTTCAATGACAACGAGTTTGAGCAAGTCATTCACGAGGCGTGGGACGGCTGGCGAGTCCCGACGCGGTCCCAGTACTACGGGAGAGTCCGTGAGATGGGGACGCCCGAGGTAGTTGCTGGTACTGACCCGCGTGTACTGGAGGCGACCGCGTTCGACCCGAGCGGAGCGCCTTGGATCTCGAAGATCCACTATGAACCAACATTCCCCCGAATGGCGGCTCAGCAGGCTTTCATGACAGCGTGCGGCTGCCTGAGAAAAACCCACAACGAGGCCATCGACAAGGTTCCGAACAACGCGCAGATCGAGCGCGGTCGCATCGTAATCCCAGGGCATTTGAAGGGCGATGTTCGCGATCGACTCAAGGAGATGAACATCAACGCTACTTCGCTCCATTACCCCGCACTGGATATCGTAGCGCGTCGAATCGACGTATAATCGAGGTTCACGTCCTGCCGGATGCCACGCCGACGGCTCGCGCGTTGGCCCGACACCCGTCACTCGCCCCTTGTCACGTTATCACTTCTTCACCTTGTCACTTCACGCGCTGAGTTGCACCGCCGCCGCCGCCCGCTCGAAATCCGTCGCGGTGATCAGCGGCTTGGGCCGCATGCCGGCCAGGGCGGCGACGTAGCCGTCGGGCACCGACTCCAGCCGCGTGTTGTAGAACGTCGCGATCTCGTTGAAGTAGCCGCGGGCCAGGGCGATTCGCTGTTCGGTCGCGGCCAGCTCCCGCTGGAGCCGCAGGAAGCTCTCGCTGGCCTTCAGCTCCGGGTAGCGTTCGACGATCGCCAGCAGGCTGGCCAGGCACCCGTGCGGGTCCGGCCCGGGCTCGCCGGGGGCGGTCGCGCCGGCCTGGGCGCGCAGTTCGGCCAGGTGCGTCTGCACCTGCCGCTCGTGGTCGCGCAGCCCCTCCACCGCGCGCACCAGGTTGGGGATCAGGTCGGCCCGGCGCTTAAGCTGGACGTCGACGTTGGCCCACGCCTGTCGGACGCGCTGCCGCAGCCCGACGAGGCTGTTGTACGCCAGCCACACCCACGCCAGCAGCCAGGCGCCCAGGTACGCCGCCCCCCAGCCTGCATACACCGGCAGCCGCTCACCCCACGGTACCGGGCCCGCCGCCGCGAGCGCGTCGCGGACGACCCACCCCGCGACCCACAGCACCAGGCCGAGTGCAGCCACGAACCAGTACTGCGCCGTGTACCCGCGCCGCACCTGCTGCTCGCTGCGCGTGGAGATGAGGTACATCGGGGCGTCGCGGTGGGCGGCGATCTCCGGGGCGATCACATCGTCCCGCTCGCGCGCCATGCCGACGACGTAGATCGTGGCGTCGATCGGGATGGCCTTCTCGGTGAAGCTGCGCGTGTGTGTCGAGTTCGCCACGGCCCCGGCCGGTCCCTTGCCGTAATACAACGGGTCCCGCGGCGAGCAAGCGCGGTCGAAGACCGAAAGCGGCTCGATCTCGGCGCCGGCCGGCCGGATGCGGATCGCGCCGTCCTCGTCCTGGAGATAGAAGTCCTGCTGCTCGCCGCCGCTGGCGACGGTCGTCCAGCCGCTCTCGACGCGCGTGCGCGTGCGGGTCTTGCCGTCCTTGTCGGTGTAGGTTTCGGTGACCGTGCGGCGCCAATGCTCCTGGACGCACCAGGCGTAGTGCACGCAGGGCCGCTCGGCGAGGAAGCTGGTCAGCGGTCGCTCCGAGCGCGCCCGCCCCTTCAGCTCCACGAGCCCGATGAACACGCCGTCAGTGCTGCACGTGGGCAGGTCACGGACCAGGCGCGCCCGGCGCGCGGCACGGGTCGCGCCCCACAGGCAAAGGGCGGCCAGCAGCCCGCCGGCGACGACGAGCAGCCAGGTGCGCTCGTCCACGCGGACGATGGTACCGGGTGCGAGCGCGCCGCGGTGCGCTCGTCACAAGAAGCGACGGTCGGGGCCGGCGCGAGCGCCGGTCCAGGGACGCAGCCGCTCAGGAGTCCTTGCGCTTGAGCGAGAACTTGACGTCGCCCGTGGCCTTGCCGCCGTCCCAGTGCGTCCAGGTCGCCTCGATCTCGTTGTCGGAGATGAAGCGGAAAGTGGCCGCGTGCATGTGGCTGCTGGTGGCGGGGTCGATGTTGGTGCCGCCGGCGAACTCGAACTTCGTGACCTTCGGATCGTCGCTCGGGGCGGCCTTCATGCGTGGCTGGTTACGTGCCGAGCAGTAGTGCGTCAGGACGAGCTGCCCCTCGTCGAGGTAGAACACGGTGATCATCTCGTGCGGCGTGCCGCGGAAGAGCTCCTCAACCACGGCGCTGCCGGCCGCGATGACCCGGTAAGTCACCTCGACGTCGGAAGTGTCCTCGCCGCTGCCGGCCTTGCCGACCCACGTACCGGCGAGCTTGCGGAAGGGCTCCAGCGCGTCGGGCTTGGCCGCCGGGTCGGCGGGCTTTTCGGTGGTCGGCGCGGCGGACGCCGGTCTCTCGGCGACCGGGCGTTCGGTGGTCGGCTTGGCGGGCGTCGGCTGGGCCGGCTTGGGCTTGTCACCGGCCGCGTGCGCCAGCGATGCCGCCAGGGCCACGGATGTCACCACACACAGAGTCATGAGCAGGCGAAATCGGGTCACGGCTGCACTCCTCCGTTCTGGGCGGGCGTCGACCCGCGGGGTTTGGTCCGGCTACCGTCGGGCCGCCGGGCAAGAGACGCACCGGCCTGCCGCCGGTCGCCGCGCGGCGGTCGTCCGAAGCGCGAGCCCGGCCGCGCCGCTGCGGGAATCGGACCGCGCGGGCCGGGGCGCTGTCAACCCGATTCTCTCGGGATGGTGCCGAGCCAGGCGGGGACGCCATCAGCCGAAGTAGCGTCCCTCCGTGATGCGCGTCTCGCTCTCGCGCATGTCCATCTGCGACCATTGCAGCCAGCCGGTCACGAGCTGCGCGAATACCAGCAGCGCGACGAAGCTGAGCGCGGGCCTGGACACTGCGCGGGTGCCGGGCCGCAGCGCGTCGATGCGGAGCATCGCGCCCAGCAGCAGCAGCGGAATGAACGGAATCCACAGCCGCGGCGTCTCGGCATTCGTGAAGCCGACGGTCGCGACCATCACGGCCGCGCTGCCTGACAGCAGCACGTCGCCGAACAGGGCCCGGCCCTCGACGTGGGTTGCGGCCCCGCCGCTTCGGCATGACCAGCCGAGCATTACCCACAAGGCCGGTCCGGCGAACAGGATGAAGAGAGGGATGCCAAGTGCTTGCCAGACAGTCGGCATCGCCGCGGTGCCGCGCGTGACGCGGGCCTGTGCTTCGGCGACAGCCGCACACGTTGCGAAGTAGTCCAGGCCGACGGTGCCGCAGAGCAGGATTGCCGCGGCCGCGCCGACCGAAGCCGGCAGCAACGCGGCGATCAGCAGGGACCGCAACTTGGACATTCGGAGTGCCGTGACGCCGCTGGCCGTGAGCACGACGAGCGCGACCCACGCGTGTACGAGGCTCACCAGCGTGGCCAGGATAAAGGTCGCGCCCGCCGCCAGCGCGACCACCCAGCGGGCGCCCGGTGTGCGACGTGCATCCTCGGCCGAAGCTCCCGGGCGCGTCGCGAGCAACCAGAGCAGTAGCGGCACGACCACGGTGAGCAATTGCGCCGCATCCTTGCCCGGCGAGAACAACAGGAGCGGTCCACAGAAGACGACGCCCAGCGCGAAGGCGAGCGCGATCGGTGCGTCGAAGTGCAGGCGCCCTAGCGCGTAGTACAGTGGCGCGGACAGCGCCCACAGGGCCGTCAGCAACCAGAAGAACGCGATGCCGAGCCGGATCGCCGGTCGCAGTGCTGCGCGATCGACCTCGGGGGCCTGGATCGAGCGGTCGAAGGGAGCCGCCGCGGCGTTGCCGAGTACCGGCAGGTGAGCGAGCGCCGAGTTGGCAGCTACGGCGAGCAGCGTCGTGCCGGGCGGGTTACTGACGACGCGCGTGCCGCGCATGCGGGCGATCGGCGTGCGGGTGCGATCCGGGAAGCCGCGGAGATACTCGGGCACATCCTCGATCGAAAGCGCCTCTCGGACGAACGCACCGTCGTGAGATGGCGAGGTTGCGTTGAAGACATGCTGGTTGTAGTGCCCGGGCGGCGCGAAGTACGTCCACGCCGAGATCACTGTCCAGCCGACGGTCGCGAGAACCCAACCTGCCCGACGACGCCACGGTGCAGCCGATCCGACCAGTACGATGCTCGCGGCGACCGCAGCGCTCAGTATGACCCCCACCAGCGCGGGCCCGGCGCGCAGCCCCGCGACCGGTGAGTACGGGTACACGAAGGTGCCCGGCTTGCCGAGCGGCACGTCGCCGGCGCGAAGCAGTGCCAGGGCTACGATCGGGCCCGCGGCGGCAAAGAGCAGCCAATTTCGCGGCGGAACGCACGCGGCGAGACCGACTGGCCGGTGGGTATCCTGTCGCTCCATGGGCCTACCGTGCTGCGGGCCCTGCCGACGCGTCGCCCGCGGGGGCCAGCGCGCGGATGGCAGCCATGATCTGCTCGGTGGCGCGCTCGGCGGCGTCGCGGGGTGCATCCGGCACACGAAGTGCCGCGAGGTTCACGGGTGGGCCGTACCGGATGCGCACATCGTGCCGCCGCACGAGCGAGCGAATTGGGCTGTCGTCGTACCGTGTGCCGGAAATGTGCACGGGAATGATGGTTGCTTCGGTGCGCAGGGCCAGCGCGCCGACGCCCGCCTTGGCCTCGACCTCGGGCTCGCCGGGCGGCGCATACGTGCCCTGCGGAAAGATGCCCAGGCACCCGCCCTCGCGGAGCAAGTCCAGCGCCGCCGACAGGGACGACTTGCCGGGGCTGCGGCGATCGACCGGAATGCACTTGGCCAGGCGCATGAACCACCCGGCAAGCGGTCGGCGATAGTACTCGCTGGCGACGAGGAACGCCGGCAAGCGCCCCGGACACGTTCCGATGATCAGGAGGGGATCGACCCCCGCCGTGTGGTTTGCGGCGATGAGCACGGGCCCGCTGCGGGGTACCGTGCAGTGCCCTTCCCGCCGGGCACGACACCACAGTGCCACGTAGAACCGCACCAGGCGCCACAGCCACCAGACGGCCGCGGAGTGCCGATCGCCGCGGCGGTAGACGCGCCATGCGAGGACGGCGGTGACGAAGAGCCCGGCGGCGGTCAGCAGCAGGAGCCAGGGGACGTACGTGTCGAGGTTCGGGATGTCCGGCAGGCCGATGAGCCCCGTCGTCAGCACCATCGCGGCCATGGTGCTCATGTCGGAGACGCCGAAGACTCGGCCGCGGCGCGCGTCCGGCACGACGCGCTGGAGCGTGGCCATGACACTGACCAGGATGGCGGCCCCCGCGCCGCCCATGCCGAAGAGACACGCGCCACTGACGAATGCGGGCCAGTTGAGCGCCGTGCTCGCGGCCAGCAGGACCAGCCAGGCCGCCGCCCCGCCCAGTCCGATGAGAAACGCCAGGGCGACCGGCAGCGACGGACCGACGATCGTCATCACGGCCGCCCCGCTGGCCAGGCCGATCGCCAGCACGCCGCGGAGTGTGCCTGCCGCCGCGTAATCCTCTCCGAAATACTGCTTGGCGATGGCGGGAATGACCGAGACGCCCACGCCCGCGGCGCCCCAGTACACGCTCGCCAAAGCAATGAGCTGAAGCGTGCGGCGGTGCGTGCGGACGTAGCGGAAGCCGTCGCGCAGGGGCTCCCAGGTGCCTTCCAGGGGGGCTCGCGGAACCACCCGGGCCGTGCGCAGGCTGATGCCGAAGACGCACACGGCGCTGAGCACGAACGTCAGCGCGTTGATGTGGAAGTTCTCGTGCTCGAGCCCGCGATTGACGAGCAGCCCGCCGACGATCGCGCTGAGAATGGCGCAGATCGTACCGAGCGCGTTGATCATCGCGTTGCCACGGACGAGTTGCTCGGGGCGGATCAGGATCGGCAGCAGCGCTTGCCGCGCGGGTGAGAAGAACGCCGCCAATGCCCCGATCACCACCAGCGGGAGGATGATCGAGTAGACGCTGCCGCGGCCGTCCGCGTCGGGTGGGAACCAGCGATCGAGGAGCGCGATCACGTACGCCAGGTTGAAGACCAGCGCCGCCCGCAGCAGGTCGGCCGCGATCATGGTCGATTTGCGGCTGAACCGATCGCTCCACCAGCCGGCCAGCGGCCCGAGCACGACGAAGGGGAGGAAGAACGCGAAGGTCATCAGCGCCTGGATGCGCGTGACATCCGGGCGGGCCAGCCCGCCCCGGCCGCTGAGCATCGCCATCTCGCTCAGGTGGTCGCCGAAGGCGGCGATGCCGTAGGCCAGCCAGAGCAGGACGAAGTTGCGGTTGAGGACGAGCCAGTCGGGGAGGCGCGGTTCGGTGCGGTCGGCATTCATGGACGGGTGCTTGGCGCTCGCTCGGCCGGCCTCGACGCGGGCCGCGCGCCGGGCGTGGGCAGCGTACGGGCCCGCTCGCGTGCGGTAAAGGATGCCACTGGCACCTCGTTCACGCACGCCCCTGAGTAGAGATGCACGCGGCGCCGGCTGCTGCGGGCGGAGCGTTACAATCTGGCACGCCGCAAGCGGGCAAGGAGTCGGCGATGCATCGCGTCATGAGCGTCGCGTTGTGCGTAGCGTGCGGGGTGCTTCTGGTCGTGGCGCTCAGTGGCTGTGAGGCGCCATCGAAGTCACCCGACGGCCCGGCCGCGGCGCCGCCACGAGGGTCGGCTGTCGCGCCCGAGCCGCAGCGCGGTCCCGCAACGGTGGGGCCGTCGGCCGAGTCTCCGGCCGGCCCGTCGAGTCGTGCTGCGTCCACGCCTGCGCCGTCGGCGGATCGGAGTACACCAGCATCGCCTGCCTCGCCCGCCCCCGCAGCCCCGCCGTCGCCGGGGCATGCATCACCAGGCACCGACACGAGTCGCGCGGCGACACCTCCGCCGCCGTCGCCGCCGCGTTCCGATGTGCCGCGGGCCGAGTCGGAGGCTACGCAAGCCCCGAGTCCGCCTGCGCCGCCGTACATCACCGTGGTGAAGCGTTTCAAGGCCGGTATTTCAGCGGAGGTCACGGCCCGGACGGAAGGTGGCCAGCGGCTCATCGTGGCCACGCAGAATGTCCAGCGCCTGCGGATCGCGCGCTCGGACGTGCCGATGGTGGACGCGTCGCGAAGCATCGTGCTGCTGCTCGACGGCCAGCCGCTGGAGTGGACCGCGGGCTCGAAAGTCGAGGAGTTCGAGCGTTCGGAGAACGGCCGCTGGCAGCCGGCGCCGCGGGAGCCGTGAGCGTAGTATTTCCAGCCTGGCGACCGGCGACCTCGCTCGTGCCGCCGGGCCTGATCGGCGGCCGCTTCAGATGAGCACGTCGGACTCCGGCCCATACGTCAGTCGCGGGGGCCTCAAGCTCGAGGCCGCGCTGCGCGCCTTCAACGTCGACGTCCGCGGGTGGGTGTGCATCGACCTGGGCAGCCATGTGGGCGGCTTCGTAGACTGCCTGCTTCGCCACGGCGCCGCTCGCGTGCACGCGGTCGAGCCCGGCTACGGCGTGCTGGCATACGCCCTCCGCCGTGACCCGCGCGTGGTCGTCCACGAACGCACCAACGCCCTGCACTTTTCGCCGCCCGAGCCGTGCGACCTCGTCACCATCGACGTGGGCTGGACGCCGCAGCGGCTGATCCTCCCGGCCGCCCGGCGGGCGCTGCGGCCCGGTGGTCGGGTGATCACGCTGGTCAAGCCGCAGTACGAGGCGGCGCCGGAGGAACTGGCCGGCGGCCGCGTACGCGAAGCGCAGCTCGCGGCGGTGCTGGAGCGTTGCCGGGCGGACGTGGCGCAGCTCAGTTGGACGATCCTCGGCGAGACGGAAAGCCCGATCCGCGGGCACGGCGGCAATCGCGAGTTCCTGTGGTGCCTGGTGAGCTGAATCCGCGTTTCAAGACTCTGACGGCGGGGGCGGCGCCTTCCGCGAACCGCGTGTTCGCGGCGGGCGACGACCGGTGGCGACATCCTCGTCGAATGTCCGCTTGCGCCGCAGCAGGTGGTGGTAGTGCTGTCCGAAGCGGTGGGCCTCGTCCCGCACTGACTGGAGCAGGCGCAGCGCCTCGTTGTTCCGATCCAGCCGAAGCGGCGTCGATCGCGCCTGCGCATAGACGAGCTCCTCGCGCTTGGCCAGCGCCACCACCATCGCCGGCCGGGCCGCCTGCCCGCCCTCCGCCTCGATCGCGCGATGCATCGCGTCGAACGCTTCCAGGGCGGCGTGGAGCTGGCCCAGGCCGCCGTCGATCAGCACCAGGTCAGGGAACAGCTCCTCGGCGTTCACCGCGTGGCGGTATCGCCGCACGATCACCTCGCGGATCATCGCGTAGTCGTCCACGCCCTCGACCGTCCGGATCCGGTAGCGCCGATAGCCGCTCTTGAACGGACGACCGTCAATGAAGCACACCAGCGAGCCGACCGACTCCTCGCCGTGCAGCGTGGCGATGTCGATGCCTTCGATGATCCGCGGGCGCTGCGGCAGCCCGAGGACCTGCTGGAGCTTGTCGAGCCCCGCCGTCGGGTCGACGAAAAAGACCTCCGGCTGCACGTCCGTACGGACGTCCCCTTGAAGCGAGAGACCCTCCACCGCCTTGATCCGGTCACGAAGCGTGGCCGCATGTTCGTAGCGCTTCTCCGCCGCGGCCTGCTCCATTTCCTGCCGCATCTCTCGCAGCAGCACGCTCTGCTTGGAGTCGAGCAGCCGCCGAAGCCGGCGGATGTCCTCCGCGTAGGCCGCCCGGCTGATCCGGTCGGCGCACGGAGCCGAGCACTGGTTGATTGCGTGCAGGAGGCAGGGCCGGAAGAAGCGGCGCTGCGGATCGTCCTCGGAGATCTCCAACTCGCATGTGCGGAACTTGAAGATGCGTTGCAGGGTGTTGACCGCGTCCCGGACGGCGCTGGCTTGCAGGAGCGGTCCGTAGAGCTTGACGCCCTTGCGGCGGGGCGTGCGGGTGACGTACACGCCGGGGAAGTCGTCGCCGGTGCGGATCTCCAGGTAGGGGAAGCTCTTACCGTCCTTGAGCCGCTCGTTGTAGTGCGGCTGGATGTCCTTGATGAGGCGGTTTTCCTTCAGGAGGGCATCGACCTCGCTGTCACATTCAAGCACGTCGATGTCCTCGACGAGCGTGGCCATGTGCGCGATGCGCGGGCCGCGGGAGGTGAGCAGATCGGCCCCGTCCTGGAAGTAGCTGGCCACGCGCGAACGCAGCTCGCGCGCCTTCCCGACGTAGAGGACGACCCCGTCGGCGTCCTTCATCAGGTACACCCCGGGCGATTTGGGCAGTTGAGCGATCTTCTCCCGCAGGCGACGAAGGCGTTCATCTGGCCCGGGTGGCATGGCCAACGAGTATAGCCGCCGCCAAACTGGCGACCTGCCGAACATGACTTCGCCGGCGTGCCCTGCCCGGTGGACGCACCCGGCTGAAATCGGACCTGCCTTGGGTGCGTCCCACTTCGATCGATCGTGATCGGTCCCGGAGCCGGAATCTTTGTTCGGGAGCGATCCCGAAGCCGTCACAGGGGGTCAGCCCCGCTCGGGTCGGGTCTGGAGCCCTTGCGGCGGCCGATGGACGATGCTAGAACCCGCCCCGCTGGGGCGCGGTAAGGCGTTCGGCCGATAGTATAGGCGTTGCCTGACCGAGAACGTCGGCTTGTTCGCGTCGCCAGGGCCGGTTTCGGTGGCGCACCCGCGAAAGGACGGAGACCGCGATGGAGGAGTATCTCAAGCTGAAACAACTCGTCGCCGAGATCGAGGAGGACGTGTACAAGGCCCAGGGGGGGAACAAGGCGGCCGGTACGCGCGTCCGCAAGATCATGCAGGACATCAAGAACATGGCCCAGGACGTCCGCAAGAAGATCCTGGACCTGCGCAGCACCGAGAACCCGACCCCACCCCAATCTTGATTCAGCGTGGGAACGACGGTCGGCCAGCCCACCCGGAGCCGTAATGCCCCCACCGGTCATTCTTGACCCGGCGCAGCTCGATCTATCCAGAATTCTGCTCGACCGGAAGGCCATCGATGGGCTGTTGCCGCATCGATTCGAGTTCGCGCTCGTCGATGCCATCGTGTCGATCGACGAGGTGACCCGCGTCTTCGCCGGCTACCACGACATCCTCCCGGACGCGTTCTGGACGCGCGGCCACATCCCGGGCCGCCCGCTGTTCCCGGGCGTCCTCATGATCGAGGTCGGGGCCCAGCTTGCCAGTCTCATGCACTCCCACTTCTTCGGCGCCGGGCGGTTTCTGGGCTTCACCGGCGTGGACGGCGTCAAGTTTCGCGGGACGGTCGAGCCGACTTGTCGCTTCGTCGTCGTCGGGAAGGGCATCGAAGTCAAGCCGCGCCGCACGATCTGCGAGGTGCAGGGCTTCGTCGGCTCAAATATGGTCTTCGAGGCGCGGATCACGGGCATGCCCATCTGAGCGCCCGGACGGGCGCCACCTGGCCGCGAGCGGGCCCGAGCGATGGACCACGCACCCATCCCCGACGCCTTACTCGCTGACGCGCTGCCCCACTCGCTTCGCTGGTCCGGCCGCCCGTCGACCGAGACGATCAAGTCACTTCCGAATCACCCGGCCGTGCTGCTCTTCATCGCGGCGGATGAGCGGCCGATTCAGCTTCTGGCCACGCAGCAGCTTCGCGCGGCGGTACTGGCGCGGCTGGCCGAGCGCGAGCGTAGCTCGCGACGGGCGGACGTCGGTGAGATCGCGTGCGGCGTGCGCTGGCGGGAGGCCGCGTGCGCGTTCGAGTCACGCTGGTGGTACTACCGGGTGGCGCGGGAGCTTCATCCGCGCTCCTATCGCAAGCTGATCGCGTTCGGGCCGAGCTGGTTCCTTGCGTTCGACCGCGGCGCCGCAATCCCGGAGGTCCGCGTCAGCGAGCGCGTGTGGTGCGACGTGGGCGAGTTCGTCGGCCCGTGGCCGTCGCGGTCGGCAGCGCAGGCAGCGCTCGAGGGACTGTGGGACCTGTTCGACCTGTGCCGCTACCCCGAGCAGGTGCGCCGCGCGCCGCGCGGCAAGCGCTGTGCGTACGCCGAGATGCGTCGCTGCGACGCGCCCTGCGACGGTGGGGCACCGCTGGCGTCGTACCTGGAACGCAATCTGGCGGCCTGGCGATTCGCCAGCGGCGGTGTCGGCGAGTGGCGAGAACGCGCCACGCGCGAGATGCGCGCCGCCGCCGAGCAGCAGGCGTTCGAGCGCGCCGCGCTGCTCAAGCAGCAGCTTGCTTTCGCCGCCCGATGGTCAGGGGAGTGGGCCGCACTGGCCGCCCCCGCGACGCATCTCGACCAGGCGCTGGCGCTGCCCGTGACCCGCCGCCGGGCCTGGAAGCTGCTCGCGTTCCGACAGGGGCACATCGTCGACGGCCCCGTCGTCGCGGACCGCGCGGCGGTCAAGGCGATCGCGGAGTGGGTGCCGCAGGTTGCCGCGGCCGAACTGCCGGCGCTCGCGGACAGCGTACGGATGGAGCAGACGTGGCTGGTGTGCCAACTGCTGACGGGGCGGGAGGCGGCCGGCGTCGCCCGGTGGCCACTCACGCCGGGCGGTGAGCCCGTGGCAGCCGACGCCATCGAGGCCGAGTTGGCAGCCCGTCGGAAGGTCCGGCCCGTCGAGCCCGCCCCGGCCGCGGACGAGCCAGCTCTGCCGGCTGAGCCCGGTGATCGTGCGGGCGAGGGCGAGCCGGAGTGATGGGCTACGCGCAGCTCGTCACTCCGGATCTTCGAGAATCCAGCAGTCCAGGATCGTGCCGCGGGGTGCCCGCACGGTGAACAGGTTGTCGCCTGGGGCGAGCGTCGTCGTGCCGACCTCGAAGACCCCGTCCGTCGTGCGAGCGTAAGGGATCGTTGCCAGAGGCTTGTCCGCGGGATCGAGAACGGCAATCTGGTCGAACGGCTTGCGCGGGCTGACGCGCAGCTTCAGCCGAACCGTCCGCTGGCGGTCCGACGGGATGTTGACCTGCACAGGGCCGTCGATGCCGATCGTGGCCGCCACGCCGCCGGAGAACTCGACGTCGGTGAACTCCTCCCGCAGCGGATGGCCCCAGTTCGGCGTGCGGATGTTGGTCTCGAACTCGACGGCCTCGGGAAAGCGCAACCCCGGAACAGCCAGGTCGCGCTCCTCGACGCGAGTCATGGCGTGGCGCGCGCTCGGCGCCGCGTACCAGTAGGTGACAGCGCCGTAATACAGGTCGCGCTGATCGCCCGGCGCGGCGTTCTGGAGCGCCAGCCGGATGGATCGATCGAAAGCCAGCGAATCGGGTATGAGCAGCCGGTAGCCGCTGCTCTTGCCGTAGGGGCCAGTGCGCGTCACACCCGCGAGCGGCCGCGTGCCGACCTCGATCCCGCCGCCTCCGCCGCCGAGCAGGGCATCGCCGGCCGTGCTCCAGTAGGCAGGCGCGTCGGCGCCGTCGAGCCAGGCGAGGCCGGAGCCCGCTCCCCACCATCCGACGCGGGGGATGTCGACATTGAGCGACAGGCCGACGACCCGGCCGGGGCCGTCGGCTTCGAGCAGACGAAACTCGGCCTCCCGGCACGGCTGCTCGGCGCGGAATCGCGCGAAGAACCGCCAGGCGCCTTCGGGTGGCGTGTCCGTGTCGACCATCATGATGACGAGCAGGCCGATCGGCTTGCGTTGCGTATTGCGGTTCTCGAGTTCGATCCGCACTCCGTCGCGAAAAGGCATCGGATACAGGCAGTACATGAAGCGGTCCTGCCCCATGCGTCGCTCGGGCAGGGGTACGCGCAGGTCCTTGTCGGTCCCCAGCGCCAGGGCGTTGAAGCGCGCCGGCTCGAAGCCGCTGCCGAAGAAGGCCGTCAGCGGCGCCTCAACGCTCGGCTGGCTGTCGCCGTCGAAGAACAGCCTCAGGATCACGCGGTGCAGCGGGTAGTTGCCGCGCGGATCGGTGCGGTCCGTCAGCGCGATGTACAGCCCCCGCACGGTGCCATCGCCGTCCACGGTCTCGGCGAGCTTCTCGCCCGGGCCGATCTTCTGCTCGATGGCGACGGGCATGGGGCGCTTGCCGGGGCCGAAGAGCTCGCGGTCGCGCGGCCCGCTCTGGAGGATGCGCTGCACGTCGGTCAGGGCTTGCCGGGCCGCGTCGTCGAGCTTCGGGCTGAATCGCTCGACTTCTGTGCTGGCCGCGAAGCGCACGTAGCTCACCTCGTAGCGGAGCGACGCGTTGCGCGTCATCACGACGGCTTGCCGGGCGAAACCCATCGGCACGCAGGACGTGCTCGGCGGCATGACGAGTGGCTGCGCGAACGCCTCGGTTGTGCCGGCCAGTAACTCCTCAATCGATGCGTCGAAGACCGTCTCGTCGTCGAGCACGATGCGCAGCGGACCGCTCGGCGGGTCGCACCAAAGGCGTGTGATGGCGCCCGGCCCTTCGATCTCCGCCATCACGCCCCAGCCGCCGTCCGTGCGCCGCAGGAAGGGGCCCGGCGCGCTCGAAGCGTCCGCCGGTCGCGCGATGCGAGCGGCGCTGCTGAACACGCCCGTGCGCTCCCCGGCCGCCGGGATGGGCAGCCGGCGCAGGTCGACCACGCGGCGCAGCAGGTCGGCCTGCGTGACGCGCTCGGCGGCGGCAGCGAGCGCCACGCCGAGTCCCAGGCACACTCCGAGCCCGCCGATGCACGCGGTGAGACGGCCCATGACGAACGCTCCTGTGCGGCGGCTGCGCGCGGCCGTACCGGTTGCGTGGCCGCGCGGCGCGGTTCAAACGCTGAACTTGATGAGCACGACGTCGCCATCCTGGATGACGTAGCCCTTCGGCTCGAGGCGGACTTTGTTGGCGGCCTTGGCGTCGCGCATCGAGCCCGTCGCCCGCAGGTCGTCGAACGCGACCGTCTCAGCCTTGATGAACCCGCGGGCCAGGTCGGTGTGGATCTTTCCTGCGGCCTCGACCGCGGTCGTTCCCCGGGTCAGCGGCCAGGCGCGGACTTCCTCTGGCCCGGCGGTCAGCATGACGATCAGCCCCAGCGCGTCGAAGCAGGCGCGGATGATCCGGTCGCGGGCCAGCGCGCTGATGCCGTACTCGGCCATGAACGCCGGCCGGTCCGCCCGCGGAAGCTGGAGGATGTCGGCCTCGACGGGCGCGCAGGCCG
>CAADGM010000027.1 GCA_900696535.1 uncultured Planctomycetota bacterium | reverse complement strand
GTGGTCTCGGTCGGGCCGTAGCCGTTGACCAGGCGAGTGGGGCGATCCGCGCGCAGCACGCGCACGACCGACTCGGGATTCGCCGCCTCGCCGCCGAAGAGCAGGTCCCGCACGCCCGCGAAGGTGTCCGGCGCACTGGCCACGTGCTCGTCGAACAGCGCGGCGGTGATCCACATCGTGTCGATGCGGTCGCGCTCGATCTGCCGCTTCAGCGCGCCGGGCGAGAGCAGCGTGTCCGTGGTGACGATCGCCAGCCGCGCGCCGTTGAGCAGCGCGCCCCAGATCTCGAAGGTTGCCGCGTCGAACGACGCATTCGACGCCTGGCTGACGCAATCTGGCGGGCCGATGCGCACGTAGTCGGTATTGCAGACGAGCCGCGCGACCGCCCGGTGCGGGATCATCACGCCCTTGGGTTTTCCGGTGGATCCCGACGTGTACATGACGTACGCGAGGTGCTCGGGCCGCGCCAGAGGATCGGGATTGCCGAACGGCTCGCTGTCGAGCGAAGGATCGTCGTCGATGCACAGCAGCTGCGTGCCCGCATCGGCCAGTCGCGGCGCCAGCGCCTTCTCGGTGAGCGTCACGCGTGCGGCCGAATCGGCGAGCATGAAGGCGACGCGCTCGTCCGGGTAGTCGACGTCGATCGGCACGTAGGCGCCGCCCGCCTTCAGGATGCCGAGCATCGCGACGATCATCGCGGGGCTGCGCCGCAGGTACAGCGCGACGAGGACGTCGGGGCCGACGCCGAGCCTGCGAAGCCGGTGCGCGAGCTGGTTCGCGCGGCGGTTCAGCGTGGCATAGTCGAGCCAGGGCTGGTGCCCGAAGACAACTGCGGTGGCGTTCGGTGCGCGCGCTGCGTGCGCTTCGAACAACTTGTCCAGCGTGCGGTCCGCGGGATAGTCGCGCGCGGTGTCGTTCCAGTCGACCAGCACCTGTCGCGTTTCCCGCTCGCCCATCATTGGCAGCGCCGAGAGCCGCGCCTGGGGGTTCCCGACGATCGCGTCGATCAGGTTGCGCAAGTGCCCGGCCATGCGCTCGATCGTGGAGCGTTCGAACAGATCGGTGCTGTACTCGAGCGTACCGTGCAGCGCACCTTCCGTTTCGACGAACGTCAGCGACAGGTCGAACTTCGACGTATGGGTGTGGATCGGCTCCAGGCGCGCCGGCACCGCGCCGATCGCCAACGCGTGGCACGGCATGTTCTCGAGTGCGAACGACACCTGGAACAGCGGATTGCGGCCGAGCCTGCGCGCGGGCGCCGCTTGCCGGACCACCATTCCGAACGGTGCGTCCTGGTGCGCATAGGCGCCCAGGCAGGTCTCGCGAACGCGCGCGAGCAGTACGTCGAAGCCCGGATCTCCCCCGAGGTCGGTGCGCATCACCAGCACGTCGGCGAAATGGCCGACCAGTTCCTCGAGGCCGGCGCCATGGCGTCCAGCGACTTGAACGCCCACCGCTACGTCGCTCTGTCCGCTGTAACGCATGAGCAACACGTCGAACGCGGCGAGCAGCGTCATGTACAGGGTGGCGCCCGAATCGTGAGCAAGCGACTTCAGTCGATCGACCTGGCTGCGTTCGAGCCTGAAGCCGACAACATCTCCGCGATAGCTGGGTCGGCCGGGACGTCGGCGGTCGTGCGGCAGGTCGAGCGCCGGGATGCCGGCGAGCTGCTGCCGCCAGTAAGCGAGCGAGCCCGCCAGGCCGGCGGCACCGGTCGCTTCGCGCTGGCGACGCGCGACGTCGACGAACCGGCATGGCAGCGCCGGCAGCGCCGGGTCGGTGCCGTTCAGCTGCGCCGAGTACAGCGCGCCGAGGTCGCGCGCGATCACCGCGTGCGACCAGCCATCGGCGACGATGTGGTGGACGACCAGCAGCAGCACGTACTCGTCGGGCCCCATGCCATAGAGGCTCGCGCGCAGCAGGGGCGCGCGGCCGAGATCAAAGGGGATGCGGGCCTGCTGCAGCAGGGCTTGCCGGAGCGCCGGTTCGCGCTGCGCGGCGGGCAAGGCGTCGAGCCGCTCGACGGACAGGGCGAGACGCGCGTCCCGGATCACCCGCTGCACGGGTTGCCCGTCGGCGTCCTCGAACGCGGTGCGTAGCGCATCGTGCCGCTCGACGAGGGCCTGCAGGCTGCGCTCGAGCGCGTCGATCCGCAGCGGGCCCGCGAGACGGGCGCTCATGGCGACGTTGTGGGTGTCGCTCGCTCCGAACAGGCGCTCGAACACCCACAGGGTCTGCTGCGCCCAGGAAAGCGGCGCGTTGACGGCGTCGCGCCAATGATGCGGGTTCGTATCGGTCATTTCAGGGCCTCATCCAGTGCGTCCCGCCTCGGCGCGAGGCGAGCCCGTGGCCTCGCATTCGGCCAGCAGGCGCTCGACTTCCTCGTTGGACATGGCGTCGATCTGTGCAGCCAGCGATGCCGCGAGTGCGGTGCTCGCTTTCCGGCGCTTCGTCGATAGCACGCGCCAGTTCGGCCACTGTCGGAGGCTGGAAGAGCGCCGTGACCGGCAGTTCGAGCGACAGTCGCTCGTTGAGGCGCGCGATCACCTGCGCTCCTCGCAGCGAGTCGCCACCCGCTGCGAAGAAGTGGGCGTGCACGCCGAGCGGTGCGCCTTCGAGGACCTCGCGAAGCACTGACTCGACCGTGCGTTCGGTGTGCGTGTGCGGCGCGACGAATGCCGGCGCCAGCGCGTGTGCGAGTTTCTCGTGCAGGCTGGTGCGCGGGACCTTGCCGGTCGGCCTCTTCGGGATCGCGTCGACGAAGACGATCCGGCTGGGCACCTTGAAGCCGGCCAGGCTGGACAGCAGGAAGCCGCGCAGACCGGCCTCTTCGGGATGGCTCCCGCGCTTCGGCACCACCGCGGCGGCCAGGCCTTCGCCCAGCGAGGGCTGCGGCATCGCGAACGCGACCGCCTGTGCCACGTCTGGATGCTCGAGCAGGGCCTCGTCGACTTCGCGCGGCGATACCTTCTCGCCGCCGCGGTTGACGATTTCCTTGAGACGCCCCGAGATGAAGATGTAGTCGTCCGCGTCCATCCTGACCTGGTCGCCGGTGCGGAACCATCCGCGGGTGAACGCATTCGCGTTGGCCTCGGGGTAGCGTTCGTGGCCGGCGGTGACGCTGGGGCCGCGGATCGCGATCTCGCCTATCGCGCCCTGAGGCATCTCGCGCCCCGCGTCGTCCAGGATCGCCACCTCGACGCTGGCCGGCAGGCCTACGGAGCCAGGCTTGCGCGGACGCGGCGGCAAGGGGTTCGTGGCCATCTGGTGTGACGTCTCGGTCATCCCGTAAGCCTCGAGCACCGGCGCCTCGAGCAGCGACTCCAGTGCCGCCAGTGTGGTGGGTGGCAATGCCGACGATGACGAGCGCACGAACCTGAAGCGATGCTGCGGGGCGATCCGGCGGTACGCGTCGCCGTGCGCGACAATGGCCTGGTGGATTGTCGGCATGGCCGTGTACCAGGTGGGTCCGAAGTCGGCCACCCATCCGAAGAACGCCTGCTCGTCGAAGCCGGGCGTGCAAACGTTGCTGCCGCCCGATGCGAGGGGCGCCAGCAGTGCGCCCACGAGTCCGTGGATGTGGAAGAGCGGCATCACGTTCAGGCAGCGATCGTCGGGCAGCAGCGCCGGGTGCGCGGCGAAGCTGCGGGCCGAAGCCGTCAGGTTGGCGTGCGACAGCGGAACGATCTTCGGGCGTGCGGTCGTACCCGAGGTGTGCAGGATCAGCGCGACGTCGTCGGGCGCCGGGGAGCCCTCGGCCGCTGCAACCTGGGCGGTGCCGGCAGGGCGCATGGCCGACCTGGCCGCCCGCAGTTCGAAGCAGCCTGCGGCGGCGGCGAGATCGACGACCATCTCGAACACCGTGAGGCCAAGCTCGGTGGTGACGTCGCGAATCAGCCCGTGCTCGGCTTCGGGAACGATCACCGCGTCGACGCGGGCGTCTTCGAGATAGTAGCGGAACTCGGCGGTCTGGTAGGCCGGATTCAGCGGGACGCAGGTGGCCGAAGCGGCGACCGACAAGGTGGCGGTTGCCGCTTCGGGACCGTTGGGTACGCAGACCGCGACCCGTGCGCGATGGCGCACGCCGGCGCTCCGGAGCGCGGAGGCGACGCGCCGGAGTTGACCGGACAGGTCGGCATGGGTCGCGCTTCGCCGGTTCGGCGCGAGCAGCGCTGGCGTATCGGGCTGCCTGGACGACGCTCCCAGGAGCTCGACGATCGTCGGCACCTCGGTTTCCTCGCAAGCGTGTTGTTCAGACCGCAACATCGCACGAGTGTCGCAAGATCGTCGGTGACCGAATTCCCGCCGGCGGGCAATCGGCCCGCTCGCGCCGATCGGTGGCGCGCGACAATTCATGGCTACGCGTGTGTGTGGCATGAGATGGGGGAGCGATGCAGAGGGGGCTGTGCGTAGTGGAGCCCTGCGATGGTGACGGAGGGACGGCTCGCCGGCGGTGCGGCCTGGAGCGTTGCCGGGAAGGCCTTCC
>CAADGM010000026.1 GCA_900696535.1 uncultured Planctomycetota bacterium | reverse complement strand
ATCAGCTACCTGACGAGTGAACAGCGCGAGCTGCTCACGCCCGGGCAGATCGGCAAGCTGCCCTACACCGACTTCCGCTATCTCTCGGCTGAAGGCGTGGACCACCTCTCACCGGCCCAGGTCGCGATCATCCCGAACAGCAACTGGTTCGCGACCATGAGCGCCGAGGCCCGGGCGTCGCTCGACGCCGACCAGATCCAGGCGCTCGATACGTCCAAGGTGAGCATCAGCTACCTGACGCCCGAGCAGCGGCTGCACCTGACGACAGACCAGGTGCACGACCTGCCTTACCAGGACTTCCGCTACCTGCCGGCCGAGCGCGTCCCGGAACTGACGCCCAACCAGATGGCGTTGATTCCCAATGCGAACTGGTTCAACACGTTCTCCGCTGCCCAGAAGGACGCGCTCACGCATGAGCAGATCCGTGCCCTGCAGACGACGCTCACGGGCATCGTCTTCAACGGCACGACCGGCAACGACACGATCACCGGCAACGCGAACGTCAATCGGCTGATCGGCGGCACTGGCGACGATGTCCTCAAGGGCGGGGACGGCAACGATGTCCTCGAAGGCGGCGCCGGCAACGACACGCTCGAGGGCGGCGCGGGCCGCGACCTGCTCATCGGCGGCGGCGGGAACGACATCATGCGCGGCGGAGCCGGCGACGACACCTTCGCGTTCGAGGGCGCCCAGGCGGGCGACGTCTACACCGTCGACGGCGGCGCTGACACCGATACGCTCGACCTGCGCGCCTTCCAGCGCAGCGACGTCGAAATGTCCGTCGGGCGCATCGAGGTGCGGCTGCCCGGGGGCGGCTCGTTCACGATCCAGCATGAGAACATCGAGGCAGCGGCCTTCGCCGACGGCGTCGTCGCCATCAACTACAACCATGAGCCGGTCGTCGAGGCCGGGCCCGACCTGTCGGCCCGCGAAGGCGACCTCGTGCAGCTCGCCGGCACAGCGCACGACCCAGACGGCGCGCCGCTCAGCTACACGTGGGGGCAGACCGGCGGGCCGCCGGTCGAGCTCTCGGACCCGCACGATCCGAACCCGACGTTCGTTGCTCCCGAGGGCACGGGGAACATGGAGCTCCACTTCGAGCTGCGCGTCAGCGATGGGCAGTCCGAGGTCATCGACTCCGTTGCGGTGCACGTGCACGGCGTCAACGACGCACCCACCGCGGATGCCGGCACCGACCAGGAAGTCGACGCCGGCGCAGCTGTGCGGCTCTACGGCTCGGGCGCCGATCCCGAGGGCCAGGACGTGACGTACGAGTGGGTCCAGACTTCGGGCCCGCCCGTCACGCTGTCCGATCCGACCGAACCGCGCCCCACGTTCGTCGCACCCCCGGGCGTGGCGAACACGGAGATCACCTTCGAGCTGCGCGTCAGCGACGGCACGAACGTCTCGACTGACACTGTGACGATCCATGTGAACACGGACCCAGACGCTCCCAGTGCCAACGCCGGCCCCGATGGGGCCGTCGAGCCGGGTGCGACCGTTCCACTCAACGGAGGCGGCACAGCCCCCGCGGAACAGGAATTGACCTACGAGTGGTTGCAGACCAGTGGCCCGCCGGTCCAGCTCAGCGACGCGGAGGCGGCCACTCCGAGCTTCGTAGCACCGGTCGTCGAGGCCCCAACGGAACTGCGCTTCGAGCTGCGCGTTTCGGACGACCGCAACACCAGTGTCGATACCGTGACGCTGACGGTCGGCGCGCCCACGGCGACCGCAGAGCCGCCCGTCGGCACGCCGACGGCAATGCCCGAACCGACGGTTGACCAGCCCGCTCAGGGCGCATCGGCGGACGGCGCCGTCCCGCCCCCGCGCTCAACCGTGGCGGACTCGGCCGGCAACTGGGACGGCACCGAGGATCTCCAGGTTCTCGATCCGGTGGCTGCATTGAGAGGCGCCGTCGAGACGGACGCCGCCGCGAGGCCAACGATCGCGGACGTGTCGCCCGATGACATGGTGGGCAGCTCCGACGCGGACTCGGGTCAGCCTCCGCGCTTCGTCTCACAGGAACAGGATTTGACGCTGGAGGCCGCGCCGCCGTCATCGCCGCTGGAAGTGCCTCCCGTGCTGGCGCGGCAGCGCCCGCAAGATGTCTTCGTGGTGGAGTCGGAGGTTGTGCTCGACGACGGCGGGGCCGAGCGCAGCGACCCGGTGGAGGCCGCCCGCGGCCGGGCAACATTCGTCCCCGTCGCGGAGGACGCGGACCTGCCGGCGGGTGCCTCGCGAACCGCGGACGCGCCGCAGCCGGATCAGCCGAGTGATGCCCCGCCGCCCCGCGATGGCTTCTGGGCACTGCTCTGGGGCCTGATCCGCGGCAGTGGTGGAGCCCGCACGGCAAGCGAGTCGTCCGAGACCGAGAAGAGTCGGCGAACGTAAGCCGCAAGAACGAGCAATCGAGGCGAAGACCATGCGTGTTCGACCAATCCAGCACACCGCCCTCGTGACCCTCGCCGTGTTGGCGATCGCGGCGCTGGGCCAGGCCGGAGCAGACCACGTCGCCACGCCCGCCCCGCCGGCAAGCGCGGCGTCATCAGTGATTACCGGGTTCACCGCACCGCTGCGGAACGTGGTGCTGGGATCGACGTGCACCGGCCGGATCGAGGCGATCCTCGTCGACGAGGGCGCGCGAGTCGAGACTGGAGCGACCGTTGTCCGGCTGGATGGCGACGTTCAGCGTCACCGGTTCGAGCTGGCCGACGCACAGGCCCGCTCCGAGCTGGAGGTGGAGCTGGCGCTGCTCCGGCTCGAACAGGCGCGCACGGCGCGCGATCACCTTCAGACGGTCGGCGTGGGCGCTGCCTCGACATACGAGTTGACCACCGCCCGGATCGAGGTCGCGCTGGCCGAGGTGGATGTGGCCCGGGCACGCTTCCGCCAGGAGCAGGCGGCTCGCGAGGCGGCGCTCCAGCAGTCGCTGCTGGACGAGTACGAGATTCGCGCGCCGTTCGCCGGCTTCGTGGTCGAGCACCTCCGCCAGCCGGGTGAGACGGTGGAGGATCGCGAAGGCATCGTCCGCCTCGTGCAGCTTGATCCGCTGGTCGTCACGGTCGACTGCCCGCTCGAACTGGTGCCCGCGATCCAGACAGGCGGCGTGGCTGAGGTGATGCCGGACGGACCGGGCGCGATGCCGCGTCGCGGAACGATCGTGTACGTGAGCCCGGTGGCCGATGCCGCCAGCCAGACGTTGAAGGTGAAGTTGCACGTTGCCAACGCTGACACCGGGTGGCGCGCTGGCATGCGCGTTCTCGTGTCCCTGGGATCCGGCGCCGCGCGGCCCGCATCCGCCGGCGACGCGCCCCGCCCGACTGGGAGGTAAGCCATGAACCTGTTCGACGATGTGCTGGGCGGCCCCGGCGCGCTCAACGACGAGAACGCGTTCAGCATGCTGCGGGAACTGGAACGGAACACGCCCGACGAGATCCGCAGCCAGCGCTCGCACTTCCGCCTCGAGATTAAGGCGCGGGTGACGCTCATGCCCGGCAACGCCAGCGACCTGCTCAAGTTCAAGATGCAGGGCACGACCGGCGACGTCTCCTGCGGCGGGTGCCGGATTCTGTTTCCGCTGCCCGTGGGCGTAGGGGACGTGTACCGGCTCGAGTTCGACCGGCGTCAGCTCGACATCCCGCTGACGTTCGCGCGGTGCGTGCGGTGCTCGCTGCTGCGCGAGTCGGCCTACGAGGCCGGGTTCCAGTTCTTCGCGCCGATCTCGTTGCCGCAGCCGGCCGAGGCCGGCGCCGCGACCGTGCGCCACTGATCGACCGTGAAGTGCCCAGGGCGGACCAGCCACTGATCGGGTGGACTGCTGGAGATGGCGGATGGTGACCGAGGAGAAGCAGCGATCGACGGCGGTTGAGCGACCGGGGCGCGGCCCGGCCTCGTTCCACGCAGACGTTCTCCGCCTGGCGCGGCAGGCCGCCTCGCGGCACGGCTACCTCGCGCAGGCCCTGGGACGGCTGGCCGACGAGATGGCCAGTCCATACGCGATTCTCTCGGCCAGGCTGGGAGCCGAGGTCGTCCAGGAGGAGGTTCATCGTGGCCCGTCGGGACCGCAGTTCTGGCGGGCTTTCGTGCAGCAGTTTCTCAGCCACGCGATGGGCGAGGGCAAGCCCCGCGCCCAGGTGCTCAGCGCGCGCCAGGCGGCCTTGCGGGTCGCCATGCTCTACGTTCCTGTCGCCAGCGAGGCCGAGAGCCTGCACGGCGGCCTGGCGCTGGTGGTGGGCGCCGACGACGTTGCAGCGGGAGACCTACTCGCTCGCCTGGTCACGCAGACTCAGGCAGTGGTGGCCGCGGTCCAGCTCGTTGGATCGCCCGCAACGGGACGGGACGGCGCCGCGCCGGCCGCCCAGTCGCTGGCGCGGGCCGCGTCGGCGGGCTCGCTGGCCGAGCTGGCCTTCTCGATCACGAACGGCCTGCGAAACAAGCTGGGTTGCGAGCAGGTGGCCCTCGGGATGGTGCGGCGCCGGCGCGTGCGCATCCTCTCGATCTCGGGCCTCGACGACGTTCCGCGTCGCAGCCCGGGCATGGCGCTGATCCGCGGTGCAATGGAGGAGTGCCTCGACGCCGGCCAGCCGATGGTCGCGCAGCAAGACCGCGGCTGGGACGGCGAGGCCGTGCGCCGCCGGTATGCCCTGCACGAGCAGTGGCGCGCGGCGGCGGGCGGGGACGCCGTCCTGTCCGTGCCGCTGAAGCAGGGCGAAACGTGCGTTGCCGTGCTGAGCCTGCGCCGGCGGGACGACGAGCCGATCGGCGCCGCGCAGGTGGACGAGATCCGCAAGCTGGTCGAGCCGCTCACGCCGGCGCTCGAGATCGTGCACGCGGCGCGACGGGGACTGCTGCGGCACGCCGTTGACGAATTCGCCGATGCGATCCAGGACTTCCTGCGCCCGAAGCGCTGGGGCCGCAAGCTGCTCGTCGTCCTCGCGCTGGCCTTTGCCGGGTGGGTCGGCCTGGGCACGCTTCCGTACGAGGTCGCCGCGCCGGCTCGCGTCGTACCCGCCGAGGTCCGGCACCTGGCCGCACCGTTCGAGGGTGTGCTCGCGGCGTCGCACGCCGTCGCAGGCGACCGGGTGCGCGCGGGCGACGTGCTGTGCGAACTCGACCGGCGCGACCTGGAACTCGAGCAGGCCCGTCTGCGTTCTCAACAGGCCGTGCTCGCGCATCAGCGCACGCGTGCCCTGGCAAGCGGGCAGCCCGTTGAGGCCCAACTGGCCGAAGCCAACGAGCAGCTCGTGCAGGTTCAGCTCGACATCGTCGCACGCCGGATTGAGCAGACGCGCATACGCGCTCCCGTCGACGGTGTCGTGGTGCGGGGCGATCTGCGGCGAAGCGTCGGCGCGGTGCTCGCCCAGGGTACGCCGCTGTTCGAGGTCGCCCCCGAGTCGGGCTGGACCCTCGAAATCGAGGCGCCCGAGCACGCGGTCGCCGACCTGGCCGACGGGCTCAGTGGCACCTTCACCAGCCAGGCGCGGCCCGAGTCGCCGCACGAGATCAACGTGCTCCGCGTCCTGCCCGGCGCCGAAGTGCGCCGCGGACGAAACGTGTTCCTGGCCGAAGGGGCGATCGCTTCACCGGACGAGACGCTGCGGCCCGGAGCCGAGGGCGTGGCCCGCATTCGCGTCGGCCCGCGCCCGGTGTGGTGGCTGGCCACCCACCGGGTCGTCAGCGCGCTGAGGCTGAGCTACTGGCTATGAGTACCACCACCGCGCCGCCCGACCTGGCCGAGCGCCTGCGACCGCTGCGCGTGGGCGTGCGGCGCGACCTGGAAGTGTCGCGCCACGTCTTCCGCGGCGAGCCGGCCTACGTCGTCCGCGACCCGATCACGTTCCAGAGTCACCGCGTCAGCCCGCACGACTACAAGGTCCTCGCCAGTATCGATGCGAGCCAGACGCTTGGCGAGACCTTTGACGGCCTGAAGGCCCAGGGCGACGTGGCGCCCGACCAGGAGCAGGACTTCTTCGAGTTCGTCTTCTCGCTGCACCGGTTGGGATTCCTCCGCCTGCCCGTATCGGACGATCGGCTGCTCTACCAGCGCTACCAGGCCCGCCAGCGCGCCCGACGCTGGAAGTCCATCCTCGGAATCCTGTTTCTCCAGATTCCGCTCTTCAATCCGGATGCTTTCCTCGGCCGCACGTTGCCCGCGGCGCGCTGGCTTTTCACGCGCACCTTCTTCCTCATCTGGCTGTGTCTCATCGGCGCAGCGGCCGGGGTCGCGGCGGCGAACTGGCGGGCCCTGGCCGAGCCGATCAACGGCCTGCTCGCGGCGGGGAACCTCCCGGTTCTGTGGTTCACCCTGATCGGGCTGAAGATCTTCCACGAGTTCGGCCACGCGTACGCCTGCAAACGCTTCGGCGGGCACGTCCCGGAGATGGGCGCCTACCTGATTCTCTTCACGCCTTGCGCCTACGTCGACGCGACCGCGGCCTGGGGCTTTCCAAGGCGAATCGAGCGGCTGATCGTTTCGCTCGCGGGCGTATACGTCGAGCTGGCGATCGCCGCCGTCGCGGTGTTTGTGTGGGCCCTGACCGGCCCGTCGCTGCTGAACTCGGTGGCGTACAACGTGATCTTCCTGGCCAGCAGCGTCACGCTGCTGTTCAACATCAATCCGCTCATGCGCTATGACGGTTACTACGTCCTGAGCGACCTCCTGGAGATCCCCAACCTGCGACAGCGCGCGTCCGATTACGTGGCCGCCGTGGCCAAGCGCCTCACGCTCGGCCTGCGCGATTCGAATCCGCGCGCGCCGCTCGCCGAGCGCGCCGCCCTGCTAGTCTTCGGCGTGTCCGCGGCCGTGTACCGGACCGTTCTGATGGTGGCCATCGTGGCCGTGCTGGCCTGGAAGGTGCCGGTGGTCGGCTTGGGCATCGGCGTGGCGATGGTGGGTCTCACGCTGTACGGCCTGGTCCGCAAGCTGACACGGCTGCTCTGGTGGGCACCGGAAACCGCCCCCGTGCGAGGCCGCGCCATCGCGCTCAGCATCGTCCTCTTCGCGGCGCTCCCCGCGGGCGTGCTCTTCGTACCGCTGCCGGGAACGGTGGAGGCTGCCGGCGTCATCGGTAGCGCAAGCGAGAGCGTCGTTCGCGCCGAGCGCGCGGGCTTCGTCGACTGCCTCGACTTCATGCCCGGGCAGGAAGTCCACGCCGGCAAGGTGCTGCTCACGCTCAGGGACACGACACTCGATCAAGCCGCAGCCGAGGCGGAGGCCGCCGTGCGCGTCGCGCGCCTCCGCTGCGAGGCGCTGACCGCGCTGGACGCGGCCGCGGCCCAGCAGGAGCGAGAGAAGCTCGCCGCCGCCGAGGCCGAGCTGGCCCGCATTCGCGAACGGCAGGACCAGCTCGTGTGCCGCGCACCGCAGGACGGCGTGGTCGTCGCCGGCCTGCGCGATGCCGACCGGGGCCGATTCGTCACCCCTGGGCAGCCGCTCGTGACCATCGCCGGCGGCGGCTGGCAGGTGCGTGCCGCGCTCACCACGGAGCAAATGGCGGCCACAAAGCTCGACGCGCCCAGCGACGTGGAGTTCCGCCCGAAGAACCGGCCGGACACCAGCATCGCGGGCGTGGTTCGACTCGCGCGGCCGAGCGCGTCGCGGGTCGTCGAGCTGGCCGCCCTCACGCACGCCGCCGGCGGCAACATCGCAGTCGACCCGCTGACCGGCGAGGCTGCGCAGGCCTACGTCGAGCTTCTGGTCGATCTTGAGCCCGGCGACGACGCACTGCGCCACGGCGCGAGCGGCACGCTGCGACTGCCGGCGCGAGCCGAGCCGCTGGCCGCCACGCTGTACCGGTCCGTGCTGCGGTTTCTCCAGCGGCTGGTGCAGGCGTAGCCGCGCGGTATCCGGGGATCAAGGCCGGGCGGGGCTCGCTCAGGGGCGACATGCGGCGCACAGTGGTGCGACCTTGTCATCTGAGAACCCCAACGCGTACGTGCTGACACCGCAGTGCGAGCAGCACAGCGGTTCCAACTCTCTGCTCAGCGGATTCCAGTAGATGCTCATCAACCGGGCGGCTGAGCGTCGCAGCACGTGGCAGCGCACCGCCAGAACCGGGCAGTCGATGCGCGCCAAGACCAACGGGGACAGCTCCACGCGGCAAGCATAACGCTCGTCCAACTCGCCGAGCTTGCGCTTCAGCTCGAGCTGCACGACGCGAGCGCGGGCCTCTTTCTCGCTCGCGTCGTCCGCGCTGGCGCGGCGCACGCCGCGCTTCTCATCCCCACGCAGCAGCGCCCGGTAGTAGTCCTGCAGCCGCTGCCGATCGCGCGCGAGTCGCGCTTCCAGCCGCTCCACGAAGGCGCCGCTGTCAACCTGGGCACGGCGAAGCGCCGCCCGAACCGCGGCCAGGAGCGTCCCCGGCTCACCCGACAGGGTCGCCCCGGTCGCAACCTCGACACCTGCGTCCGCCAGCTCCGGCAGGTGAACCTCCGCGCCGGTGGCGGCGTTGATGGTGGCCCGCGTGATCTGCTGCCAGCGGTCCGCCGAATCCAGCGTCGTCATGAAGTACCAGGCGTGGTACTCCACGCGAGCGGGCTCGGCGGCCTGCACCCGCACCCTGGCGTTGCGCCAGGTGAAGGCCCGCGCCACGGCCTCGCTCATGTCGGAGCGCTTCAGGTACGCCTCACCAATGCGCAGGCACACGACCGCCGGCTCGACCTGCACGAGCGGCTCGACTCGCTCCAGGAAATCCGAAATCAGGTTGATCGGGAGTGGCGCGTCGGCATCCGCTGACAGGGGCAGAATCTCCAGGCACCGCAATGCGTCGGCCACACTGGACGGCAGCAGGGCCAGGCCGGCATCGGCCTCCGCGGGCCAGTCCACCTCGGCCCCGCGGCGCTCCAGCAGCCGGGCCGTGAAGGAGCGGAGGCGTTCCACGACGTTGCGGCTCATTCGTACTCATCCCCGAACAGGGCCTGGTCGAGGCGCTTGGTCTCCAGGTACCGCTCCTGCGCCGCCACCAGCGACTCGCCGAGCTGCTCGAAGGCCCGGTCGAGTTCGGCCGGGCCGCATGCCTCCCGCCACAGGCTGTACACCAGCGTCTCGAACTCGTCGCCGCCCTCCAGGTTGCCCAGGATCGAGCCGACCTCGCCGACCACCAGCTCGAACATGCGCACCTTGTCGTGCAGCAGCTTCAGAATTCGCTCCTCCAGCGATCCCGCCGTGCAGAGATTGAAGATGAAGACCTCGCGCGTCTGGCCAATGCGGTGAATCCGGCCGACGCGCTGCTCGATACGCATGGGATTCCACGGCAGGTCAAAGTTGACCAGCGTGTTGGCGAACTGGAGGTTGTGCCCCTCGCCCCCCACCTCCGAGCACAGCATCACCGGCACGCGGGAAGCGAGCTGCTCGACAGCCTCGGACTTCTCGGCGGCAGACTGCCGGCCCGTGAACACGCTGAACGGGATGCCGGCGCCCGTGAGCACGTGGCCGAGGCGCTCCAGCGTGGACGCAAAGTTTGCGAACACCAGCGCCTTGCCCCGTTGCAGCTCACGGAGCAGCTCCAGCAGCCGCGCCTCCTTGGCGCTCAGCGCTGATGCGCCGCAACCTGCCGCCGACCCGGTCATCTGGCGCGCCAGGTCGAGCAGTGGTCGCGCGCCGCCATCGTGCTCGATCAGCTCGGCCAGCGGTTCGACCAGCGCTGTTGGATGACTGCCGGCCGCCATCAGCAACGAGGTAACGCGCATCCGTGACAGTCCAAGCGACTCACCGGCTTCTCTGCCGTCGCCGTCCGCGCCGGGTAGGGGCGCCGCCGACGCGCCGTCACGCGCTGGCACTTCCACCCCGCCGTCAAACAGCTCCAGTTGCGCGGGAGCGGCCGCTGCGCGCTGCGGGGCCGCGTTTGCCGCGGCTACGCTCCCCGGCGGCGCCGGCGATGCCTGCCGCGCCGCCGCGCCGCCAACGTGCCGACGAAGGTATGTATCCAGCATGTCGTAGAGCCGCCGCTCCGGACCCTCGGCATGGATTACGAACGTCTGGGCGTGCCGGGGCGGCAGGTTGATGTTCACCAGGCTGCGCGTGTTGCGGATCATGACCTCGCCGAGCAGGGCCCGCAGACGCTCGCGGTTCTGCGGGTCGCGCGGGTTGCCGCGCCGTACGTAGTTCCTCTTGAAATCCGTCTCCGTCTTGAGGTGCCCGGGCTCCAGCAGGGTCAGCAGGTTGTACAGCTCCATCAGGTCGTTCTGCACGGGGGTGGCGGTCAGCATGATCATGCGCTTGCGCTGAAGCGCGTTGACGAGCTGCCAGTTGCGCGTCGAGCGATTCCGGCAATGATGCGCTTCGTCCACGACCACCAGGTCCCACGGACAGGCCGAAACCGCCTCGAAGTTCCGCACGCTCTTGGCCAGCGAGAGCGACGCCAGCACGCGCGGCGTGTCCCGCCAGAACGCCTCCAGGCTGCCCGAACCGCTCGGCGCCGGCACGAAGTCCAGCCCGAACTTGCTCGACAGTTCCTCGTGCCACTGGTCGACCAGCGCCGCCGGAACAAGGATCAGCACACGTCGGACCATGCCGCGAAGCAGGTACTCGCGCACCAGCAGGCCCGCCTCGATGGTCTTGCCCAGGCCGACCTCGTCGGCCAGCAGCACCCCGCCTCGGAAGTGCCGCAGCACGCGCCGGACCGTCTCGATCTGGTGCGGCAGGCGCTCGACTCCGTGCAGCCCCTCCAGGCACAGCAGCTCCTCAAAGCCGCGCAGCAGCTTCAGGCGGGCGTGCTCCACGCGCAGCCAGAGCGCGTCGTGGTCCGGCGCTCCAGCCATGAGTCCCTCTCCGGCACCTGATGTGAACGGTCCCGCGACGCGCGCCAGCACAGCCAGGCCGCCCGGCGTGCGCCCCGCGACCCGCGGCACATCGGATAGCGCGTCGATGTTCCACATCGCGAGCGATTCTACCGCGAGGGTGTCGCCCGGACGCCTTCGGGACGCACGCCAGTTGGCGGCCGGACCGGGATCGGCGTCCAGTTCACGCTACCGTCGGCGCGATCCACGCCGACGCTGAAGTTGCGATCAACCCAGTTGGGCGCATCGGGCGCGTCGAGCCAGTGCGTGTCGTTGCGCAGTTCGCCCCAGTACGTGTCGCGGCCGCCGACATCGAGGAACAGGCCCAGCGAGGTCGTGTCTGCGAAGTAGGTCGTCACGCCGTCGCGCGAGCGGAAGCGCTCGTCGTTCAGGGCGTATCCGGGTCGCGGCGTCTTCTGCGTCTCGTAGCGATCGTCTCCGCCGCCGTCGACCAGCAGCGCGACGCTCCGATTGATCGAGTAGCCGAGCCCGTGGCCATCGACGCGATACAGGTCATTGCCGGCCGCATCGAACAGGACCGCGACGGTGAAATCGTGCCCCCAGGCCATGCACATGTTCGAGTTCACCTCGGCCAGGTGCTGATCGTCGCCGGCCTCGTCCACGAGGATTCCGACGCAGAAGTGCGCTCCGCTGGCCTGGCCGTAGGCCACGCTGCGGTAGACGTCGTTGCCCGCGCGATCGTGCAGCACACCGACGCCGAACCAGTAGCCTGTGCCTTGTGCCCAGTTGCCGGCCGTGTACGTGTCGTTGCCCCCTCCGTCGAGCAGCACGCCCAGTCCGCCGGCCCAGGAGTGGCCGTCGCTGCCGTCGCCGCGGCGACCCATGCCGACGCCCTGGGCGTTCGAGACACCCACGTCCAGGTCCGGCGAGTGGTACGACGGGCGGCCGGTCACGGAGTTCTTTCGCTCGGCGACGTACGCGTCGTCGCCGCCGCGGTCGGCCAGCACGCCCACGCCAGCCACGCCGCCCAGTCCCTGGCCGTCCGCGAGGATGCCGTAGCGGTCGTCTCCGTCCACGTCGAGCAGCATCCCGATCCCGAACAGGCCGCAGCCCTGCGCAGTGAACCGGGCGGTGTACTCGTCGTCGCCGCCGAGATCCGCCAAGACGCCGAGCCCGAATTGCCCCACACCCTGCGCAAAGCGCTGGGCTCGGTAGCGGTCGCTCCCCGTCGCGTCCAGCAGAAGCCCGACGCCCGTCAGTCCGGCGCCCTGCGCGGGACCGGAGCCGGACTCGTAGCGGTCATCGCCGGCCAAGTCGAGCAGGACGCTGATGGGCCGAGTCGCACCGGCCGCCGCGCACGCGCCCGTGTGCCGGTCGTTGCCGCCCAAGTCGACGACGAGCAGCGTGTCGTCGCCGCTGATCTCGTCGTCGCCGGTCCCGCGCACGCGGATCCACCCCAGCGGCGACTCCCAGTCGAACGCGAAGTCCCCGGCCGGGCACGGGTCGAGCCGTTGCAGGGCCACGCGGGCGTCGTCCACGGCCTGCACGCACTTGAGCGCGCCGTACCAGAGGCTCGCCTCGTCCCAAGCGCGGGCCACATCGTCGATCTGCGGGATGTAGTCGTAGGCGTCGGTCATCTCCTCGGCTACGTCGTACCGCGTCGCAACGACGAGCCGGTCCCGCGCATCGACCTTGCGAAATGCCAGTTCGGCCCAGCGGTGCGCGTCCGCCAGGTTCAGCACGAGTTGCCCGAGGATCAGGCTCACCTCGCGCGGGATCACCTTCACGCGATCGGCCAGTTCCTCCCGAATCCGCGGGTACGGCAGGTCCCACCCGAATGTGTAGATGCGCGTCGGGCGACCGGCCTGCTCGGTCAGCTTCAGAATCGCCTCGTCCAGCGGCGTCGGCGGCGCAATGAGATTCGCGCTGTAGCCGCGGAAGCCGCCGAAACGCGGGTCGATCCCGAGGCGTTGCACGGCCTGAAGAAGCTGGCCGTCGAAGCGATCCTCCTTGGTGTCCAGCCGCTCGGGATCGAGCCGACTCCACGCCGTCTCCCCCAGCGCCCGCGCGAACGGGACGCATTCGAGCGGCGCCGCAAACAGCCCGTCGAACACGCGCATGCGGTAGGGCACGTCCGGGAAGCGCGGCCACCAGCCCTTCGGTATCCAGCCGACATCGCCGCGCTTCAGGCCCACCAGCGCCAGCGTGTCGTCGAGCGCATCGGGCGACTGGGCAACTGCTACGGGTGGGGCGAGGACGCACAGGCTGGCTGCGAGGGCGATTCTCATGCCGGCGGTTGGTACGCGCTTCACGAGCATGGCGTTGTCCCTTCGAAGTGCGGGATCTGGACCCTTACACGAACGCGTCATGGTCTCAATCGGTGCAACATAACATGGCACGCGATCAAATCCCCCGCCCGGCGACGACGGCCGCATCCAGCGGCCGTATACTCATCCGCGACGACCCGCCACGGCTGGCGGCCGGTGCTCGCAGGCGTGGGTGACGCGTCCGCCTCTGCCGCGCGGGAGCGATTTCGTCGCGGAAGTGTGAAATATGCACCGCTCGCCCGCGAATCCCCCTTCGCAGTCCCGCACCGATCGGCCCCCGGCGGGCATCCCGGGCCGGGCCGGACGGCTTGAGCATCCGGGGCTCTCAGGAGACGTGGTCATGCACCCCGCAGCGGCCGTTGTTGTGCGAAAGGGCGGCTTCCTGTCCGCCCTCGTGCACGGGATATTCGGGACCATCATCGTCGTGCTGATCTGTGGCACCGTCGCCGGCCTGTATGGTCTCAACGTCGTCGACCGTCACCTGGGCCAGATGTCCACGGGCGTGCTGGCCGCGCTGCCGGAGTGGCAGAAGCTGCTGCCGCCCTCGGTCGCGGAGGCCATCAGCGATCGCCGGGCGCCGGAATACCGCACGAGCGTCGGCGTCGAGGCTCGCTTCGTTCCGGGCGACAGCGCGGACGAGCGGGGCACGATCGTGCTCGAAGTGGTCAACAATGGCAGCGAAACGGTCTCACTGCTCTCGCTTCGCGTCGTGGCCGAGGACTCCAAGCAGGTGCCGCGCCACCAGGAATCGCTCTTCGCGGCCACGCCCGTTGCCTTCGATCACAACTGGCCCGGGCCGCTGCTGGCGGGCACGACGCGTCGGATCGCCGTGCCGGTCTGGGACGCGCGCCGCAGGGAGCTCAAGCCGATCGTCGAGATCTCGGATCTGCGGATCACCGTGCCGCGGAGCGACGTCGTCGCGCTGCCGGCACCCCCCGCATCCCGGACAGAGCACGCCGCCGCGACCCGCGAGGTCGAGCCGGCTGCCGCACCGCCGGCGGAGGCGGATGACTCGTAGTGCGCCCCGGGCGGGGGCGAGATCGTCCGACTGTGTGCGCACGCCGGGCGAGCGCCGTCGTCCAACCGCTTGCGCGGTCGGCTCGGATTGACAGCCAACAGACAGTGAGACGGCGATCGTCGTCGGGCGAGCAGCGCGCGTCTGAGCCGATCGCGCGAGCGATCGGACGCTCGCGGCGTCAATGCGCCTCGCGGGCCAGGTTTCGGTTCCAGGTGGGGATCTCGACGACCACGTCCTGGCGACCGTTCGGGACGCACTGGCAACCGAGCCGGCTTTGGGCTGTCAGGCCGTAGGCCTCGTCGAGCTGGTCGGCCTCATCATCCGTGCACTCGTTGCACGCCTCGAGCCCGCGACGAACTACGACGTGGCAGGTGCTGCACGCGCACACGCCCCCGCAGGCGTGGTCCAGCTCAATGCCATGCGCCATGCAGATGTCCAGGATGGAACCCGGCAAGCCATGATCGCCGTAGGGAATTCGAGCCGGGTCGACCTCGACGCGGTGCTCCCGCTTCTGCTCGTCAATCACGGTCAGGGTGTATCTCTGAGCCGGAAGCTCGGTCTGTGCTTCCTTGATGTATGGATTCTGGCCGCCCATCACTGCCTCGTCTCTACAGCCAAACTGCCGCCACTCTGCTCGCCCGGATTCTAGCCGCGTTAAAGCGGCCCGGCGGCAGGAGTCGGGTCACGGTCCGGCGAGCGGCCCGCCTGGCGAGTCGGCGCGGTATGCTGTGCGTGCCTGAGGGAAGCCCGATGTCCATCCCCTATCCGCCCGGCGAGGCGCTGACGGTTCAGCAGATTCGCGACCTGGACGTTCTGGCCATCGAGCACGTCGGCATTCCGGGGATCGTGCTGATGGAGAACGCAGGCCGGGCGTGTGCCGAGCTAGTCTACGCCGCCCTGCTCAACCCGGCCCGCGAGCGGGTCGTCATCCTGTGTGGTCCGGGCAACAACGGCGGCGATGGCTTCGTGATCGCCCGCCACCTCGCCAACTCCAGCGTCGATGTCGCGGTCGTCCTGGCCGCCCCGCCGGAACAGTCCCGCGGCGACGCCGGAACGAATTTGCGGATTCTCGAACGGATGGGCGTGCCGCTGGTCGCGGCCGTGGCGGCGCCGGACGCCGACAGCCCGCCCGGCGTGCCGGCGGCGGTGCGGGAGCGGCTCGACCGTGCGGACCTGGTGATCGACGCCCTGCTGGGCTCCGGGGCGCGCGGGGCCCCGCGCGGGATACTGGCCGACCTGATTCGCCTGGCCAACGCGGCCCCACGGGCCCGGCGCGTTGCGATCGACGTTCCCAGCGGCCTGTGCGCCGACACGGGAGAGGTGTTCGACCCGTGCTTTCGAGCCGAGGCGACAATCACGATGGTCGCGGCGAAGATCGGCTTCGACCAGCCGGCGGCCCGGGCCGTGCTCGGCCGGGTGGTGGCGGTGGACATCGGCGTCCCACAGGGTCTGATCCCGGGGCGGGAGCCTGCGGCGGAGCGGGCTTGACAGTTAGGTATTTGTTTGTAATGTGGCGAGGGTCCTGCGTCCGGCCGGGTGGGCCGCGGCGCAGGTCGCCAAGGAGAGTCGCATGAGCACCGCAGCGCGCAACGGTCACGAGGTCGCCGACACCCGCGAGGAGAACCGCAAGGAAGCCCTGGCGCGCGCGGTTCAGCAGATCGAGAAGTCATTCGGCAAGGGCGCCATCATGTACCTGTCGGAGACGCAGGGCGCCACGGTGGAGGGAACGTCCACGGGCTCGATCTCGCTCGACCTGGCCCTGGGCGGCGCCGGCATCCCGCGCGGACGCGTGGTCGAGGTCTTCGGCCCCGAGTCCAGCGGCAAGACCACGCTCACGCTGCACATCATCGCTGAGGCGCAGCGGGCCGGCGGCGCGGCGGCCTTCATCGACGTGGAGCACGCCTTCGACCCGACCTGGGCCAAGCGGCTGGGGGTCAATCTCGAGGCGCTGATGATCAACCAGCCCTCCAGCGGCGAGGAGGCGCTGGAGATCTGCGAGCTGCTCGTCCGCTCCAACGCGCTGGACATCATCGTCGTGGACTCGGTGGCTGCGCTGGTGCCCAAGGCCGAGCTGGAGGGCCAGATGGGCGACAGCCACGTCGGCGTCCAGGCCCGGCTCATGAGCCAGGCCATGCGCAAGCTCACCGGCATCTCCGCCAAGAGCCGCACCAGCGTCATCTTCATCAACCAGATCCGCGAGAAGATCGGCGTGATGTATGGCAGCCCGGAGACCACGCCCGGAGGCCGCGCCCTGAAGTTCTACAGCTCCCTCCGCATCGACGTTCGCAAGATCGGCATGCTCAAGGAGGGCGAGCAGATCATCGGCACGCGGGTCCGCGCCAAGGTCGTCAAGAACAAGGTCGCCCCCCCCTTCCGCGAGGCCGAGTTCGACATCCTCTTTGACTCCGGAATGTCGCGCGAGGGCGACGTCCTCGACGTGGCCGCC
Organism: uncultured Planctomycetota bacterium; assembly: GCA_900696535.1. Lineage (GTDB taxonomy): Bacteria > Planctomycetota > Phycisphaerae > UBA1845 > Fen-1342 > CAADGM01. The sequence goes on along the minus strand of CAADGM010000026.1, from coordinate 5,306 downwards.
GACTGCGGCGTTGTCGCCCGCAGCGGCACGTGGCTGAGTTTCGGCGATCTGCGGCTGGGCCAGGGCCGCGACAACGCCCGGCAGTTCCTCCGCGACAACCCGGAGGTCTTCCACCAGATCCGATGCAAGGTGCTGGAGGCCAAGCGGCCCAAGCCCGCGACAGCGCCGACCACGGCCGACGGCGTCCCGGCAGCCAACGCCGCCGCAGCACCCACGGACGGAGCGGACCATAAGCCCGCGCGCCGGCCGGAGCCCCCCCGCCGTCCGGAGCCCGCGCGCAGGCCGACGCCTTCGGCGGCCAAGCGTCGGTAGGCGCGCCCTCGGCGGGCCCGTCGCGGCCGGCGGGCGCTACTGGTGGCGGCGCATGCGGTAGATGAACTCGCGCTGGAGTTCGCGCTCCTGGGGGGCTTCGCCCCGCAGGACGCGGCGCAAGTCGGCCAGGACGGCCGGATTGCTGGCGTAGTAGTAGTGGCCAACGAGATCGTTGTCGTACTCCGTCGCATCCACGACCTCGATCCGCTTCAGATCATCCAGATCCACGTTCGGCAGGTCGGTTCGCCCCAGCCGGTCGTAGCCGTTGAGTTGCAGCGAGATGCCCAGCGCCTTGTCCTTCCGCGACATGTAAATCGTCGTTCGACGGGCGGCCTCGAGCAGCGACGGCACGTAGTCGCGCTCAAAGATGTCCACGTCCATGTCGGCGGCGGCCAGGATGACCTGGTCAAGCGGGTAGGGCGAGTCCGTCGCCGTGCCGCGCCGACCCGACGCGCCCGCGAGCCCGCCGCGCCCGCCGCGCAGCGCCATGTAGTCACGCACGCCGCGCGAGACGACCCGCGTGCCCATGCTGTGCCCGATTACGTGGATGTGCTCCGCGCCCGAGCGGCGCACAAGCAGGTCGAGGAAGCGGGCAAAGTACGGCACGGTCCACTCGCTGTTGCTCGCGTCCACCAGGTAGCTCAGCAGCAACCCCTCGGACGGCCAACTGTACAGCACGGGGACGCCGTCGAATTGCAGGTCGTGCGCAAGCTGCGCCGTGCGGCGCAGCATGTCGTCGAAGGGCGACGCGTAGCCATGCACGAACACGAGGACTTCGCGGCGCGACGAACGGGCGACTTGTGCCTGAAGCGCCTCGATGAACGCATCGGCCCCGTCGTCCGAGCGCGAGTTCCCCACCACCTTCACATCCATCAGCTTGACGTGCCGCGCGGGCGACTCGACCTCCAGGAGTCCGGGCCGCTCAATTCTCCCGCAGCGGTGATCCGCCGGGATCGAAACCAGCGCCTCGCCATAGGTCACCGTGCGGCTGCGGCCGCCACTGAATCGTCCGCCGATCGCCGTCGCGCCGGTCGGCGCTCGATCGGTCGCGAAGAAGACGCGGACGGCGGGCGGGTGGCCGTCGGGCGTGCCCATCGCCGGCAGGATGTTCGGCGCGAGCCGCGGCAGCCCCTCGCATCCGGCGAGCGCGCACAGCCCCGCCACCACGAGGATCGTCCCCGCGCGCCTTGCCCGCGCCCTCCGCATCGCGTGTTACCCTCCGCTGGACACCCGCGCGGCGTCGTTCGACGTCGCGGTCTCGTCATAGAGCGTTTCGGCGAAGTAGCTGCTCCGCACGAACGGACCGCTGGCCACGGCTTCAAAGCCGAGGCCGCGCGCGATGGCGGCCAATTCCTCGAACTCGGCCGGCGTATAGAAGCGCGATACCGCCACGTGCCCCGCGTGGTCCGGACCAGAGGGCTTGAGGTACTGCCCGATGGTCACCAGGTCGCACGCGACGGCGCGCAGGTCGCGCAGTACGACGATGAGCTCATCCCACGTTTCGCCCAGCCCGACCATCAGCCCGCTCTTCGTCTTCCAGGCCGGGTTGATCGCCCGAGCGCGGCGCAGCACCTCCAGCGAGCGGTGATACCGCGCCTGGGGCCGCACCGGCTTGTGCAGCCGCTCCACCGTCTCGATGTTGTGGTTGAACACTTCCGGGCCGGCGTCGGACACGGTCCGAAGGCAGTCCTCGCGCGCGTGGAAATCGGGGGTGAGCACCTCGATCGTGCACCGCGGCATCGCGGCCCGCACCGCGCGAATGCAGTCGGCGAAGTGCCCCGCCCCTTCGTCATCGAGGTCGTCCCGGGCCACCGACGTGATCACGACGTGACGCAACCGCAGGTGCTGGGCGGCTTCCGCCAAACGCTGCGGTTCAGAGGCATCGGGAGGCTCGGGCTTCGCGGTCCCCACAGCGCAGAAGCGGCACCGGCGCGTGCAGCGGTCCCCCAGAATCATGAACGTCGCCACGTGCCGCGACCAGCACTCGGTCAGGTTGGGGCAGCGGGCCTCTACGCAAACCGTGTTTAACTTGAGCCCGTTAATAAGTTTGCGCGTCTCGAGCATCTGCTCCGTCGGGACTGGCCGCTTCAGCCAGGGCGGCAGTCGGCGGGCCCGCGGAGATTCGCTCGCCAGCGGCAGGGGGAGCGTTGATGACATACGCGGGGATTGTAGCTGATCGGCCCGGCGATGCGCAGGCCCCCGGCCGCCGCGCCGCACCCCACACGCTCCGCCGTTACTCCGGGGATTCGCCCGGCTCAGCGATAGCGGGTCGGCGGCGGCGGCGATGCTCCATGAAGAAGCTGACCCGCTCAAGATCGGACGCACTCAACTCTCGCCGCAGCATCGCCTTCGCGGTTGCCAGCGGGGTGCGCCGTGACAGGTGAATCAGCAGGATCTTCTCGTTCTCAAGACGCGGGATGATTGCGCCAAGGTCGCGCACGTGCAGGTGCGCGCCGGCGCGGGCCCGGTCCATGTGGTCCGGCTCCACGAAGGTGCACTCCAGGAGCAGCACCTTCGCCCCGCGGACGTAGGGCAGTTCCAGGAAGTCTCCGGCCGCCGTGTCGCCGGTGTAGGCCACCAGCGGGATCTCGACCCGCCGCGTGATCTGCACGCCCTGCCGCTTGAGCTCGACGATCTGCGGCCCGGTGAGCTGGGCGTACTCCTCGAAAATCTTCTGTCGCACCTCGATGACGCTGAAGCCCAGCGCATCGATGGTGCTCCGGTCCTGACGCCGGCAGGGATGGTTGACCGCGAACGGTCGGACCACCATGTCGCGGCGGAGCTGGACGTCGACGCCGGCCTCGACGGGGTGGATGTGCGCGGGCGGCTCGTGTCCGTCGATCTGGGCCCAGAGACGAAGGAGATCCCGGATCGGCTCGACCAGCCCGACCGGCGCGTAGAGGTGGCCGGGCGGCGTGTCGATGAACATGCGCTGCGAGAAGTAGTACGCGATGCCGGCGGCGTGGTCCATGTGCCCATGCGAGAGGAACACGTGATCCACGCCGAGCAGCTCGCGCTGGGCCCGCCCGACGTCAAAGGCGACATTCAGCTCCGGCGCAACGATGAACGTCTCTTCCCCCGCCAGCGACGAACCGAGCAGGTGGACATTGCCGTGCGTGAACTCGGCGAGCGGGGCGCCCATGGGGCAGCGCTTATAGCGGGGGCGGCGGGGATTGTCCCGCAATCCGCTCGAATTTGTTTGACACACGGCCCCTTGTGGTTTATGCTTCTTTCCGTTACAAGATCTTGGGTTTGGCCGAGAGTGGGTCGCCGGCGCGGCGACCGAGCCTGGGATCCTGCGGCACGTCGCATGGGCAGGTCTGGTCGGTTCTTGGCTGCGGCGCGTGGAAGCCGGATGCGATGCGGTGCCCGTTCTGCAAGGAAGACAATGACAAGGTCATTGACTCTCGCTCTGCAGAGGGCGGAAAGAGCATTCGGCGTCGTCGCGAGTGCCTCGTTTGCAAGCGGCGCTACACGACGTACGAACGGGCCGAGGACGCGATCAAGCTGGCGGTGATCAAGCGCGACGGCTCGCGCGTGCCGTACGACCGCGGCAAGATGCTCGAGGGCATTCGCCAGGCGGCCTACAAGCGGCCGATCACGGCGGAGCGGCTCGAGCAGGTTGTCGACGAGGTCGAGGAATGGCTGGTGACCCGGTTCGAGAAGGAAGTCTCGAGCCAGACCATCGGCGAGCGGTTGGCGACGGTGCTGCGGCGAGTGGACAAGGTGGCGTACGTGCGGTTTGCCAGCGTGTATCGGCAATTCGAGGACGTCGGGGACTTCATCGAGGAAGCCCAGGACGTCATGCAGCGAGCTGGCGACGACGTGCCGGGTCAGCAGAACCTCTTCGAGGGGACGCCAGAGCCGTGAAACGCTGCAAAGAGCTGGTGATCACGAAGCGGGACGGAACGGTCGAGCGGTTCTCGCTGCCCAAGCTCGTCAGCGGTCTGCGGGTCGTCCTGGAAGGGCGCTCGTACGACGGCCGGCTGGCCGGTCCGCTGGCCAAGGCCGTCGAGATGCACTTGCACGAGTGCCGCGGCAGCACGCCCCCGCGAACGGACTACATCTTCCGCTGCGTCGTGTCGGTGCTCCAGCAGACCGGGCTAAGCGACGTGGCCGAGGATCTCCAGCTCCACCGCCGACTGCGGGCCGCGCGGCGCCGCCGGACGCGCGTGTTCCCGGCCGCTGGCGCGGCCACGGCGCGCGGCGTGCCCTGGCAGAAGACCGACATCGTGGCCGCGCTGGAGAATCACTACGGCCTGCGGCACAGCGTGGCCCGCTTCCTGGCTGGCCAGATCGAGTCGCAGGTCTTCGGCCTGAACTACCGCCTGATCACCCGGCCGTTCCTGGCCGAGCTGGTGCGCAGCGAGGTGCTGGCCTGGGGCCTGGCCAGCGAGGACGTCTTGCAGAAGGGCGCGGCGGACTGTGTGGCCCCGGCAGCGCCCACTCGGGATAACCCGCGATCCAAGGAGCACGAGTAGCCAAGACAGCGAGCGGATCGGATCCGGCGCGCCACGGCGGAACAGCCGCTCGCACATTACATCCTGCCATGACGGCATCGGACTCGTAGCGCGTTCACGGATGGCGTGCCGGCTCGAATCCCCGCCCCGACCGACGGCGAGGACGTCCCGGCCGCTACGGGTCCTTTACAAACCTCCGTTCCCCTGAAGAGGGCGAGTCGAGCCCCGCCCACGCCCATGCTCGACTCGCCCGCCCTTTTCTCACGCACCGCTCCCGCCGCTATACTCCTGCCGGGCCACGAGGCCGCACAGCAGGGTGACCATGAAGCTCCCGCCGGTACAGGACGCGCCGCGCTACGCCGGGCTGTACGTCTACGACTTCGACGCCTGGACCGCAGTCGGATACACCGCCGAGGAGATCGCTCTGCTCCTCGACAGCGAGGCGACCCGCGGCGGCAGGATCTATCGCATCGTCCGCGCCAGCCCGGATGGGACGATGGAACTCCGCGGCGTGCCGGCGGAGCGGTTCCAGCT
>CAADGM010000025.1 GCA_900696535.1 uncultured Planctomycetota bacterium | reverse complement strand
TGCGCCGAACTTGCGGGCCAGCACGCGCGTGACCAACCCGGCGTCGCCCATCGCCAGGGCGATCCAGTCTCGGCGCTTCCCGCGACGCTCCAACTCGACCAGCACTCGCAGCGCGTCGCTCGCGTCGCTTGGGGTGAAGACGGCCTTGGCCGCCGTGGCCGGCGACGAGTCGAGCGCTTCGAAGACGGCGTCGAGGTTGGGAGGAGTGCCGCGCGTGTCGTGGTGGGACAGGATCAGCGCGTTCTTCGATCGGTCGACCGCTGGCCCGCCGCTCGCGTCCCGTGGCCGGGCGACCAGACAGACCTTCTGCCGAAGGTTGGCCGAACGCATCCACGCGGCCAGCTCCAGGTCGACGTAGCCGGGGAGCCGCAGCCCCAGCCGCTCCAGCAGCGCGATGCGGGCGTCGTCGTCACCGTCCCAATGACCCCCTTCGCTCGCCGCGCGGATCGTCACGATTGCGGGGATCGGCAGGGGACTGGCCAGCAGCGCTTCGACCGCGGCGATGTCGCCGATCAGGTCGACGCGGAGCTCGACCAGGTCGGCGCCGGCGTCACGGGCGGCGCAGACCTGGACGGCCAGCGGCGGGTCGGTGGAGACGATGGGTACGCAGAGACGCGTGGGCGCGGACATAGCGCCAGTGTAGTGCCGCGCGGCCCGCCGCGGATGCGAGCGTCACGGTCGCCCGACCGCCCGTGCCTGGATACGGTTGGACTTGAAGTCGGTCACTTCAAGCCAGTCTGAGAAGGGCTTTTCGGTCAGGCGCTCGCCGAGGGTGACGGTGCTGATCTGAGCCTTGACGCGGAAGGAGCCGGTCCCGGTCGTGAAGTCGCCGTCGACGCTGCGCAGACCCTCCATGGCCTGGAGCGCCCGGCGGATCTCGAGGAACGTCTTGAAGTCAATCTTCTCGACCTCCAGCTCGATGTCGCCGCCGGCCGAGAGCTGCACCGACCACTGCTCCATCACACTGTCGAGCAGGCGAATGGCCAGCGGAGGCGACTCGCCGGGGCGTTCGCGGCCAGGCTCCGGCAGCGTGGCGGCGACGAGAGCGGCGCGGCCGGCCTGCGGGCTGTATTCGCGGTAGGAGCGCACGCCGCGCTCGCGCACCGGCACGGACTCGCTGGCCAGGAGGCGGGCGGTGTCGGTCCAGTAGATCCGCGCCTGGGCGGCGCAGTTGTAGAACGCGGCGGGCGTTCCGTAGATGTCGCGCACGCCGGCACGATCGGCACTGGCGCTGCCGCGGATGAGGATGTGGGCGCCGGCCTCCTTGGCGAGGCGGGCGAGCTTTGCGGCGTTCTGCTCGTCCTCGGCGTCGCGAGCCTCGCGCTGGCGGAGTGCCTCGGTCGCCTTGCGGTCCACGAGGTCGAAGCCGGACTTGATGAAGAGTTCCTCGATGCGGCCCTGGACGATCGAGTCCGGCTGCAACTGCCCGTCGATGCGCTCGTCGATCCAGACCATGATCTTCGGACGCCCGATCTGGTCGAGGACGTTCTGGACCTCGCCCCAGGCGGCGGCGACGGTGCTCGGTCGGACGCGCGCTTCGATCTCGACGCGGAACGCGCCGTCGTCGGCACGACCTTCGCGGAGAATGCGGTAATCGGAGACCAGGCCGCTGGCCCGGCTGTAGATCGTGTCGCGCATGAGGGCGAAGTTCTGCACCTCGGAGTAGGCGGCGATCTGCACACCCGCCCCTTCTTCGAGCGCCTTGCGCAGGGCCTGCTTCAGCGCGTCGTCGCGGTTGTAGCCCTCGGCCCAGACGCGCACCGTGCGGAGCTGCTCGTCCACCCCAGGGGGCGGCATGGGCGGCGAGCCCGGCGGGGGCGCCGGCTGAGCCAGCACGAACCCGCAGCCACCGACCAGTATCAACAGTGCGTCGATGAATCTCATGGCCTTTCCTCGACTGCCCGCTCGCCTGCGGCCGGCACCGTCGTCGCGCGCGCCTGGGCCGCTTCCGCGGGCTCCACCTCGACCCGGTCCATTGCGCGGCGCACGACTTCCCACAGCCGCCGCAAGGGAAGCTCGACGGTCACCTCGACCGCGCCGTCGGCGGTCTTGCGCGGCGGGGCGAGGGGCCGGGCCGCGCTCAGCGCCAGGACGACGTCGCTCTTGAGCTCCTGGTGATACGAGACGAACTGGGCGACCGTAACATTCTTCTGAATGACAAGTTTCTCTATTTCGCGGCGAAGCCGGTCGATGCCGGCCAGGCGGGCGGACTCGGCGAGGGCCTCGGCGTCGGCGGGCGTCCCCTCGTCCGGGGTAAATCGGCCGGTGGCCGTTAGGCTCCGGGCGGCCCACTCGGGCACGTCGAGCTCGATCTCCGGGTACGGTTCGCGGATCACGCAGCGCTGCGGGGGGGCCGCCAGCCCGGTGGACTCGAGCATGTCGCGGCCCGCCAGCAGGAGCATCTCGCGGAAGTCGGCCGCGGCGAAAACGTCGCCCGTGTAGTGGGCCGCGTGAATGTCGGCGAGGAGCTTCGGCAGGCGGCGGAGTTCGAGCTGCATCGTCGCCACGGCCACCTGGTCCGGCTCGAACGAGACGGTCACCGTGGCCGCGGCGAGCAGGGCCTCGCGCAGCGCGTCGCGGATCGCCTCGCCGCTGTCGAGAAACTCGCGCAGTCGGCGTGCGTGCGAGACGCGCAGCCGCGCCGCCTCCTCGACCAGGGCGCGGTTCGCATCGGCCACCGCCGCGGCGCGGGCCAGCTCGAGCCCCTCGTTCGTGATCTCCTCCCAGCCCGGTGGCTTGCCGGCGACGGTCTTCGCTCCGAGCCGCGCGGTGCCGGTCGCCCAGAGCGTCGGCCAGCGGCGCACGGCGGAGCGCACCGCGTCGGGCCCGATGTCGCCGTCGCGCGGCGCTAGGGACTCGTCCGCGAGCCACGCGAGGACCTGGTCGCGCAGCGACTCGGGATCGAGCCGGACGTCCACCTCGCACACGCCGTCGCTGTAGTGCCGCGCGACACCGTGCCGGGGCTGCGCGCGCACCCAGAGGCGCACTGCGCGGTCCAGCTCGACGCTGCCGGCCGCCCAGCGGCCCACACTGCTCGCGCCGCTGATCGGTAGCCCGCACACCTGTTCGAGCAGCGCACCGCGGGCCTTGCCGAGCGCGACCTGCTCGAGCAGCGTGCGCTGCTGCCCGGTGAGCGCTTCAGGCGGACCCTGGGCCGCGGCCCAGGACGACGAAGCCAGCACGACCACGGCGGCGGCCCAACGCATCGCGCTCATTCGTGTGCCACTCCGACCGGAGCTACTCGACGATCATCTCGCTGCCCGGCGGCACTTCCCGGACCTCGCCGGCGTGCTGCTCCTGGCGGATCTCCACGCGACGATACTCGATGTCGTCGATCTTGTGGCGATGCCCGCGATGGCAGCCCGGCAGCGTCCACAGGCATGCGCCGACGGCCACGCCGACCACCCAGACTCGATTGATCCTTCGCATGCTCGCAGCCCTCTCCCTGGCCTGGGTCCTCATGCCGCTTACGGCGTGAGCGTTCGCTCTCGGACGACCGGGCCGATCACGTTCCAGATTTCCATGCCGTGCAGAGAGACAGTGACGCGCGCCCCCCCGGGCACGAACTCGGTGCGCTCCACACGGGCCGCGCCGATCAGCGCGTCGAGGTGAGCGATCAGGTCGTCGCGCCCGTGCGTGAGCGCCCCGAGCGGTTCGCCGCCCGCCAGCGTCAGGCCGCCGACCTGCTCTCCCAGCCGCATCCGCGCGTCGATCTCGGCGGCGCGGGCCGCCATCAGCCGGCCCTGCGGCGAACCCGGATCGGGAGCGGTCGCCTCGCCCGTCGCCTGAATCGAGCGCAGCGTCCAGTCGGGGGCGGCGGGTGCGACGCGCTGGCGGTAGCGTGCGAGGAACTCGGCCGGCGGGACGCCCTGCCCGGTCTCCACGAAGTCGCGCCGCACGACCGAGCGCGTCACGTCCTCGATACTGTGGCCGCGCAGTTCGTCGTCGTCACTGTCGTAGTAGTGGCTGTGCAGTGTCCGCACCGTGGAGATCACCTGCTCGGTGGGCAGCCGCAGTGTCACTTCGGCGATCAGCGCGTCGCTGTGCAGGTAGACGGAATCCTCGTGGCCGGAGGTGCGCAGTACGGTATTGAGCGTGGTCAGGATCTCGTCGGTTTCGACTGCGAAGTCGCGCACGACGGTGCGCGACGTGAGCCGCCGCCCCTTGATGCGCTCGGCGAGCCGACGCATCGCGTCGACGCGCGCCGCCCGCGTGGCCAGCAACCGGGCCTGCGGACCGGCCTCGCGCCAGATCTCGGGGACGACCAGACTCTGAGGCGGCGGCGGCGCGTAGCCACCGGGACGCTGCGCCGGCGGTGGCGGCGTCGGAGTCGACGGCCGCGGGGGAGCGGGCGAGATGCCGGGCGTCGGAATGGGCTGCGGTGTCGCGGGTTCGAGCGGCGTCAGTCGACCGGGCAGCGGACGCGGCTCCTCAGATGGCGCGGGAGGCGGAGGCTGTACATCCGGGCCGGCCTGTGGCGGCGCCGTGCCGGGCTGGACCGGCAGGGGCTCCAGCCGGCGCGGGCTCGGCGCGGGCGGTGGCGGCAGCGGCGGCAGTTCCGCGGGCGCCGGCGTGATGTACTCCATCGCGGGCGGGGGAACGGCCGGCGGGAGGTCGATTCGCATCACGCCTTGTCCCACCACGCGGATCACCTGCCGGTCGAGGCGCTGCGTCAGTGACTCGATGTCCGTGATGTGCAGGTCGCGCCCGCGATAGTGCCGGCGATGAGCGGTCTTCAGCGTCTCCACGACGCTCTGCACGGTGACTTCGGCGGGCACTTCGCACAGGCCATCCGAGTAGTAGATCGGGGTCCCGAGCCGCACGCCGCGGACAAACTGGTCGACTTCGGCCCGTACGTCGTCGGACTCGGCCATGAAGTCACGGACCCGCGTAGTCGCGTTGATCTGGAGCCCGTAGACGATCTCGGCCAGCTTGCGGAAGGCGTCGGCCTCGGCTGATCGGCGGGCCAGGAGTTGCTCGGCCTCGGGCAGGCGCGGCTGCGCGTGAGCGAGTGCGGCCCCGAGCAGGAGGAACAGGACGACGGCCGGATGACGGAGCGTTTCGCGCGCCATGATGAGGAATCCTCGTGGGTCGTGCGGGCGACGCGCCGACACGCCCCGGTGCGTCGCGTTCTTAGTGGACAGACCGGGCGCGGGCAGGTTAGCTCGCCAGAGCTTATACCCCATAATAACGGTCCGGTTACGGGAGGGTGGCCCGCCCACCCTGCCCGGGGGTGGCGGGTTGGCTCGGACGGCGCGCAGAGTTGCGCCAAGAGCCGCAGTGCGCCGCCGTCCGCGGCCGGTGGCATGGCGCGGGTAGCCGGGCGCGGGTCGGCCGGGCTCAGGTGGGCGTGACGGCGGCCTGGCGGGCTACATGAACGAGACGCCCCGCCGCTCGCCTACGCGAGGGGCGGGGCGCCTTTCGACTGCCTGCTGCGCCGGGGTGCGGAGAACTGCTGGCCGTGCGATTCACTCGCGTCGGTGCGCTGTGGACCAGAGGTCCGCTTTAGCGCCGCTTCGACCGTGACTCTCCGTTGGGCTCCAGCGTCCTGAGCAGGCCTCCTTCATTCTCCGTCCGCAGCCGTGTGCTTGCTCGCACGGGCCTGTTGCTCATCGGCGACGTGTCGACGGCTCGACGGTGGCGCCGGTGCCGGCCCGCATGGTTGTTTCCCTTGGCGGCCGCACGATCTGCGACGGAACGTACGCCTGTTGCCAGGCTCCTTCCTACTCGCCCGCGGGACCCGGCACAGCCGCGGCCCGCGACGGGCGCAACCGGACATGACTCTCAGAATATAGCCGGCAGAGCAGGTCGGAAGCAAGGGAAAAAGCGAAAACCACGCGCCGCGGTGAGCCGAAAACAGGGCGCTGCGGTCGGCGTGCGCCGTTTCGGACGAGCCGATAGCGTTAACCCTGACGGGGGTCGCGTGCAAGTGCATGGAGCCTGGACGGTTACGGGGCAGCATCTACTTCCCGACCGGCAGGGTGAGCGCCTGGCCCGGTTCGAGCCGCTGGGGAGTGCCTCCGGAGTCTACGTCGAGCGGGGCGGAGCCCTCGTGCGTCATGTCGCAACGGTCATTTGTGAGTCCGATCGCGATGGGCTGGCCCTGCCAATGCAGCTTGAAGCGCATGCCGCTCCAGGCGGCGGGCAGGTGCGGGACGATTCGCAGGGTTTCCTGCTCCATTCGTGAGCGCACGCCAGCCAGGCCAAAGACCGCGGCCTGCCACAACGCGCCACACGCAGCCACACTGACGCCTTCGGTCGATCCGCCGGACGAAAGCAGGGCGTCGCAGGCGGCCTGCCACTGACGCCCGGCCTCGTCGGCGTCGCGCAGGCGCGCGGCGACGAGGCAGTGGGCGGCATGGCTGGGCGGGCCCTCGTGCGACGTGCGTGGCTCGTACTCGCGGTACGCGCGGCGCATCACGTCGGGCTCGAACTCGTGCGGCAGCAGCGCGAAGAGCTGCACGAGGTCGGCCTGGTGGAGGACCTGGCTGCGGTACAGCCTCTCGCGGCGCATGTAGCGCGACAGCGGCTGCGAGCGGTCGTGCCAGAGGCGGCCGAGGTCGACCGGCTCGTAGTCGGCGAAGTCGTCGGACTGGAGCGGCAGGCCGCTCGCGTCGCGTGGGAACCGGACGCGCGGCGCCATAGCGGCCAGGCGGGCGAGTTCCTCGGGTTGCAGCGCGAGCGTCTCCGCCAGCCGCTTGGCCGCGGCGGGGTCGCGCTCCGCCAGACGGCGCCAACTCTCGCCGGCCAGCTCCAGTGAGCGCGCCGCGAGCCGGCACGTATAGGCGTTGTTCCGGCTGTAGGGCTTGTACTCGTCCGGGCCCATCGCCATGAGCACTTCGTAGCGGTCGTGCGCGGCGTCGTAGGTGAGCCGCTCGGACCAGTAACGGGCGATCTCGACCAGGGCCGCGACCGCGTCGCGAAGCAGTTCGAGGTCGTCCGGCAAGGTGAGCACGGCGTGCCACAGGCCGAGCGCGACATCGGCCGACACATGGACGCCGTGGTCGCGCGGGTGGTGGCGGACGGCGTGCTCGTCGCCGCGGGGGTCGCTCTCCCAGGCGTAGCGTGCGCCGGCGTAGTCGTCGCGGCGCGCGTTGCGGCGGGCGCCGTCCAGCGTGCGGGTGCGGAAGCGGGCCAGCCGCGCGGCGACGAGCGGGCGGGTGTAGAGCAACGGCGGCAGGGCGAAGATGGCGTGTTCCCAGGTGACGCGGCCGAAGCGGGTTTCGCTCGTGAAGGCGAGGGGGTCTAGACCGACGCCGGCCTCGCCCTCCCCGGCGGCGCGGAGCAGGTGGTAGATCGCGACGCGCAGCGCGAGCTGGCTGGCGTCGTCGCCGTCGATCTGGATGTCGCACGCCGACCAGCGCTGCGCCCAGGTCGCGTCGGACTCCGCCGCCAGGCGCTCGTACCCTTGGGTGGCGGCGTTCCAGGCGAGTTGGCGGGCGGCGTCGAGGGGCGAGCTATTCACGTGACACGAGGCGATCATCGCGGCGAATTTCTGGACACGGACCGCGCGGCCCGCGTCCAGCACGCAGGTGCCGGCGAGCGCCACCCAGCGCGACTCGGCCTCGACGCTCCAGGCGATCGGACGGTCCGACGTGAGCAGCGCGGCGGCGGCCACCTGCTGGCCGGCGTTGGTCTGAACGCTCAGGGTGATCGGCTCATGCTCGCCGGTGATCTCGACCGACGCGAAGTGGTCGAATCCATTGGTGGTCACTTCGGCGTCGAGCGGGCCGACGATGCGCAGCTCGGCAGGCGGACCGCCGAGGTGCTCGATCTCGAAGCGGCCCGCGGCCAGGTGCGGGCGCGCGGCGCTGACCAGGCGCTCGTAACGCAGCCGCAGCTCGGCGCCGCTGCGCGGCGTCCAGACGAGGCTGCGCGAAAGACGCCCGGTGCACAGGTCCAGCCGGCGGATGTGGTCGCGCACGCGGCCCTGGCGCAGGTCGAGCCGCTCGCCGGCGGCGTAGAGCTGCAGCCCATGAAGGGCGGGGAGGTTGACGAGTTCGTTGCCGCAGGTTGGGTGTGGCGCGGTGACGCCGGGCATGAACGTGCCGACGCGGCTGACGGATGGCGGTGCGCCCTGGGGGAGCCGCTCGGGCGAGACGCTGTAGATCAGGTCCTGCGGATCGGCGAGCAGCCCCTCCTCGAGGCTGGCGCGCTGCTGGAGCACGCCGCTGCCGATCGTCATCAGGCTTTCGAAGTGACGCAGCCGGGCCGGGTCGAAGCCGGCCTGTACGAGCGACCACGTCTCTGGCCTGTCCAAAGCCGCACGTCCTTCGTGTCAGTCACGGCGCGTAGGTGGCCAGCGCCTGGCTGTGCGCCGTGCGGATGATCTGCTGGGCCCGTTCGAGGTGCGCCGGCGTCGTGCGCAAGTTCCCCACGGTCAGCCGCAGCACGTAGCGCCCACGGAGCCGCGTGTGCGAGAGAAAGACCGGTCCCGCGGCGTTGACGCGCTCGAGGAGCTGCTCGTTGATGCGGTCCTGGTGCTCCGGGGGCAGGTCGGGCGTCGCGCGGAAGCACACCGTGCTGAACGGGACGGGTGCGACCAGCTCGAGGCCGGGCTCGGCTTCGACCCAGGCCGCGAACTGCCGGGCGAGTTCGCAGTGGTAGCGGATGCGCTCCTGGAGACCGGCGACGCCGAACGATCGTAGGACCATCCACAACTTGAGCGCGCGGAAACGCCGGCCGAGCTGCACGCCGTAGTCCATCAGGTTGGTCACGCCCGTCTCGGTCGTGGTCAGGTAGTCCGGGACGACGGAGAACGCGCGGCGAAGGAGATCGGGCTGCCGCACGTAGAGCAGCGAGCAGTCGACCGGGACGAAGAGCCACTTGTGCGGGTTGGTGACGATGGAGTCGGCCTCGGAGAGGCCCTGCATGTGCTGCCGGAACTCGGGGCAGATGCCCGCGGCCAGCGCGTACGCGCCGTCGACGTGGAGGAAGAGCTGGTCGCGGCGGGCGATCGCGGCCATCGCCGCGATGGGGTCAACCGAGGTGCTAGACGTCGTGCCGAGCGTGGCCACGAGCGCGATTGGCCGGGCGCCGGCCTTGCGGTCGGCCTCGAGGGCCTCTTCCAGGCGATCGATCCGCAGGCGGAACGCGCCGTCGGTCTCGATCCGCCGCAGGTTGGCCAGCCCCAGCCCGAGCGTGATCATGGCCTTGTCGATGGATGAGTGCGCCTGGTCGCTGCAGTAGACGGTCAGTCGAGGGACGTCGGCGCGGCCGGCCAATCCGCGCCGGCGGACGTCGAGGTCGACGGCCCGTTCACGTGCCGCGGCCAGGGCGAGCAAAGAGCTGATCGAGGCGGTGTCGTTGATGTGGCCGCGGAACTCGGGGGGCAGGCCGAGCATCTGGCGGTACCAGTCGCAGGCCAGCTCTTCGAGCTCGGTCGGGGCCGGCCCGGTTCGCCAGAGCATGGCGTTGACGTTGAGGGCCGCGGTGAGCGCCTCGGCCAGGACGCCCGGCCCGGAGCCTGTGACCGGGAAGTAAGCCATGAATCCGGGGTGGTTCCAGTGCGTGACGTTCGGCTCGATGACGCGGTGGTAGTCGTCGAGGATTCGATCGATAGGCTCGCCCTGGGCGGGCGGGCTGGGCGGCAGTTGGCGTCGCACGTCGCCCGGGCTGATGCGCGGGACGACCGGGTAGGCTTGCACCTTGGATTCGAGGTAGTCTGCCACGAGGTCGGCCACGCGGTGCATGGCTCGACGGAACTCGCCTGGCGGCAAGTCGCCGGGGTGCGGGACAGGGGCGGGCTGAGCCGCCGGCGGGGCGGGGGTCGGGTCGGACTTCATCGATTCGCCGTTATGGGATTTCGGTTTCGCCCGGCGAGCCCTCACGGGCCCACACTCACGGGAGAGATTATCAGCGCTGCGCGGGATCACGTCCACCGGCGCCGCACTGACTGAGGGAGACGCTATCGGACGGACTGCTCGCGAGAGGGGGTCCGAAATCCGATGACCACAATGAGTTATGTGATGAGTGTGCCGCCCGAATCCCGCGCTCCCCCATCGGGCAGCCCCGCCCAGTCCGTCGCCGCGAGCTCTCCCGGCGCGCTCGCCCAGCGTCTGACGGAAGTGGCAGGGCGCGCAGCCGAGCTCTGCGCCGAGTTCGAGCAGTTTGGGCAGTTGCTGGACGCCCAGGCGCAAGCGCTGACGCAGCGCGAGGCCGAGGCCGCCGCCCTGGCTGCGCGCCTTGCGGCGCGCGCCGCGGAGCTCGAGGCCAACGAGGCCGCGCTGGCCACCCGGCAGGCGGAGCTGGCCCGCCGAGAGAACGAGGTGCAGGAGCTGACCGCGCGCCTGGAGGCGGCGGAGGCGGAGCTGACGCGGCGGCGGGGCGCCCTGGATGAGCAGAATCGCATCGTGGCGCAGCAGCGCATCGCGCTGACGCGCGACGAGGAGCGCTTGCACGAGAAGGAGGCGCCGCTGGCGGCGCGGATGCAGGAGATCGAGGCGCGGCGCGCGGCGCTGGTGCAGGAAGAGGACGCGCTGGACAAGAAGGAGTCCGCGCTGGCGGGCCGGGCCCGCGACCTCGATGAGAAGCGGCAGGCATTGACCCGCGAAGCCGAGGAACTTCGCGAGCGGGAGGCGGCGCTCACTTCGCGCGCGGCCGAGCTCGAGCGTCGCCGGGAGGCCCTGGCCATCGAGCAGCGGCAGGCGCTGCACGCCGAGGCGATGCGGGCCGAGCTTGCGGCGGGCGTGGAGGATCGCGGGGCGGTACTCGGCCGCGAGGAGGCGGAGATCGTCGAGCGCGAGCGGCGGCTTGAGCAGCGTCGTCGCGAGAGCGAGGCGCGGGCAGCCGAACTCGACGCGCTCGAGGCGGCGCTGGCCCGCCGGCAGGCCGATGTCGAGGCAAAGAGTTCGACGGTCGCGGCGCCGAGCGGATCCGAAGACCGCATGGCGGCCTTCGTTGCGCAGGACGACGAGCTCGCGCAGCTCGAGCGTGAGCTCGAGGCTCGGCGCCAGGCGGCGGAGTCCGCGCGGGCGGAACTGGTTGCCCGAGAGGAGGCACTGAAGTCGCGCGAGCCGCAGCTTGCAGCGCGCGAAGAGGCGTTCAAGACACGAGAGCAGGAGTTGGTGGCGCGCGAGCAGGCGATTGCGGAGCTGGAGAGCCGGCTCGCCGCAACCGAGGCCGAGTTGCAGCAGCGTCGCAGCGCCCTGGATCAGCAGGCGGCCGAGCTGGACGAGCGGCGCAAGCCGGTCGAGGCGCTGCGGCAGGAGCTCGACGCCCAGGCGGAGTCGCTGTCGGAGCTGGCCGGGCAGTTGCAGGCGCAGCGCGAGCGATTGGAGCGCTCGCGGCCGTCGGCTGCCGCCGCGGCGGCCCCATCCGCGGCGCCCGCCCGCGCGCCGGCGAAGAAAGCGAAGGACCCGGCGACGACGCCCGCGCGCCCTGCGCCCTCGGCCAAGCCCGAACCCCCCGCGTCGCGGCCGCCCGAGCCCGCACCTCCTGAGCCGGCGCCGGCGGACGATCTCACCACCGTGCCCGACGGGCCGGCTCCGGTGGAGTCCGGGACGGGGACGATCGACGAATCGCGGATGACACCCGACCAGCGGCAGAAGCTCCGCGTGCTGCGGCGGATCACGGGCGGGGCCGTCAGCGACGCGGAGCTGCTGGCCCGGATTGACGCCGAGACCCAGGCTGCCGCCAGCAGCAGCGGCAAGAAGAAGAAGCACTGGTGGGGGTGATGCGGGGCGTGACTTCGACGACCCTTACAGGGTCGTGTGCACATCGGCCACCATGACCGGGGGCGGCGTCCGCCTGCGGCGGACTGGCCCCCGGCTACGATCGTGCAGCCCTTCGGGCTGCCATGTGGCGCGGGACGATGTGGCCCTATGGGCGGCCCTGTGGTCCGGGGTGGTGTGGCCCTACCGGCTGCCCCAAGGCCCGGGATGGTGTGGTCCTTCGGGCTGCCATGTGGCGGGGGACGATGTGGCCCTATGGGCTGCCATGTGGCGGGGGACGATGTGGCCCCACGGGCTGCCCTGTGGCGCGGGACGATGTGGCCCTTCGGGCTGCGCGGTGGGCCGCGATCGAGCACCCCCCTCGAGCCGTCCGGCGTGTGCGCATCGCTCATCGGACGAGCACGCCGGTTGCCCACGTGCTGGGGTCCACGTTCCAGCCGAGCTCGTCGTTCACGGTCAGGTGCTGGTCCCCGCGGACGGTGTCGCGCACTTTATAGAAGATGCCGATGCGGGGGTGCTCGGCAGGGTCCCAGCCGTGCAGGCACGTGGCCGGGATCGTTGTTTCGAGCGTATACCCGCGCCGGTCGCACCGACTGTGGACCTTAACTTGCGAGAGGTCGATCTCCGGCGGCGGCTCCTTGGCTCGGCTCATGCGGTGGAGGCCGACGACCGGCGAGCGCTTGTCGCGACCGCCGCCGACCGGCAGTAGGTAGAAGAAGTGGCAGAAGCGGGTGGCGCGCTTGTTGTCACGGGCGTCGCGTGTGTCGATGCAGAGCCGCAGGCCGTCCTGCTTCCACCAGTGCACCAGGTCGCAGCGGGGCGGGCCGCTGCGATGGACGTCGAAGGCCGCGTGGAACCCCTCGTCGCTCCAGGCGAAGAAGACGTCGGCGACGGGCTCGGCATGGCGTTCGACTGAGACCAGCGGCGGGACGCGGCATGCCCGCGGCCACGCCCGGATGTCGCCGGTCATGCGCGGAGGCTTGGGTACGTGGCGGATGGGGAACTCGAACTGGAAGAAGGCCCGGTATGGCAGCGTGTCGAGCATGGGATCACCGCGCTACGGCCAAGCGATGGAGGATTGTACAGCCCAGTGGAAGACTGTAGCGCTGGGTCTCCGGGTGAAGCGCGATCGGGCTGGTGCGCCGAGGAACGCCGGACGCGGCGGTTCGGCGCTACTGAATCAGGAATTCCGGCCAATGCCTGGCTAGCGGACAGGGATGGGCGTCGGGCCGTGGGCGCCGGGAGCGGGTGTGGTACAGTCCGCGACCTTGGGCGTCGTGGTGTGTCGCGGGAGCGCGTCGGAGTTGATGCATGCGATCATTGTCGGGAATCCAGCCCTCGGGAGCGCTGCACCTGGGCAACTACTTCGGTGCGATGAAGCAGCACATCGAGCTCCAGGACCAGTGCGAGGGGTTCTACTTCATCGCCAATTACCACGCCTTGACCACGATCCAGGATGCCGATCGCCTGCGGCAGCTCACGCTGGACGTGGCACTGGATTACCTGGCGATGGGGCTGGACCCGCAGAAGGTCGCGTTCTTCCGGCAGAGCGACGTGCCCGAGGTCTGCGAGCTGAGCTGGATTCTCTCGACGGTGACGGGCAAAGGGCTGCTGGAGCGGGCCCACTCGTTCAAGGACAAGGTCGCCAAGGGTCTGCCCGTCAGCATGGGGCTGTTCAGCTACCCGACGCTGATGGCGGCCGACATCCTCATCTACCGCAGTGATATCGTCCCGGTCGGCAAGGACCAGGTGCAGCACATCGAGATGACGCAGGACATGGCCGGGTACTTCAACCAGACCTACCGCGAGGTCTTTGTCCGCCCCGAGCCGCGCCTCAACGAGACCGCCATCGTGCCCGGCATTGACGGGCAGAAGATGAGCAAGAGCTACGGGAACACGATCGAACTGTTCGGCGAGCCGAAGGCCACGCGCAAGAAGATCATGTCGATGGTCACGGATAGCACGCCGGTCGAGGCCCCGAAGGATCCCGACAAGTGCAACGTGTTCGCGCTGCTCAAGCTGCTGGCGCCGGCCGAGGAAGTGGCCGAGTGGGACCGGCGCTACCGCGCGGGTGGGATGGGCTACGGGGCGGCCAAGTCGCGATTGGCGGAGCTCTACGAAGCCACGTTCGGTCCGCGGCGCGAGGCACGGGCCCGGTGGGCCGCCCGGCCGGACGATGTCGAGGACGTGCTCCGGCAGGGGGCGCGGAAGGCGCGGGCGATCGCGCAAGAGGTCATGGAAGAGGTTCGCTCGGCCTGTGGGATCGTCGTCGGGCGGTCGTAACTGGTCGCCCGCCTTGCCGTTGCGCGCGTCAGCTTGGGCCGGTCGGGGGTCGCCGGACTCCCTGCACGTGGGTAGATTAGTGTGGAGCGTGAGCCCGGCGCGCCCGGCGCGGCGCGGAATCCCTGTGCGGGTGCTCGGCGAGCGATGCTGAAACAGTACAGCCAACTGATGCTGCTCGCGCTGGTCGCGGCCGACGCGCTGGCGATCTCGGCGGCGTGGCTGCTGAGCTACTGGCTGCGGTTTGAGCTGCTGCCGGCACCGAAGGGCGTGCCCGCGCTGGCGGAGCGCTTCCTGCCAATTCTGCCGGTGGTCGTGGCGGCTCACCTGGTGCTGTTCCACCGCTTCCGCCTGTACCGGCCGCGGCGAAGCGAGGGCCTATTCAGCGAAACGCGGGACGTCGTGAAGGCGTTCGTGGCGGCGGTGCTGGTGATCGTCCTGATCGACTACGCCATGCCCGAGTCGAGCAAGATCAGCCGGCAGTTCGTGGCCACGTACGCGATCGTGGGCTGCACGTGCTTCGCGCTGTTCCGCTTCAGCGTGCGGCTGGTGCTGCGCGAGCTGCGCCGCCGCGGCCGCAACCAGCGCAGCGCCGCGATCGTCGGTGCCGGGCGGAGCGGGCAGCGGCTGCTGCACGCGCTGCGGCGCAGCCGCTGGACGGGGCTGAACGTCGCCTACTTCGTCGATGACCGCCAGGAGCCGGAGGTGGTGCACGGCGTGCCGGTGCGCGGGCCGCTGGCCAGACTGCACGAGATTGTCGAGCGCGATCCGGTCGACGCGGTCTTCATCGCGCTCACGGCCGACGAGGCGGGCCGGCTCGAGGACGTTCTCGAGCAGCTCCAATGGTCCATGGCGGACGTGCGGCTGGTGCCCGACCTGAACCCCACCTTTGCGATGAAGCCTAGCGTGAGCGAGCTGGACGGCGTGCCGATCCTCGCGCTGCGACAGACCCCGCTCTACGGATGGAACGCGATCGTCAAGCGCGGCTTCGACCTGGTCGTCGGCACGGCGTGCCTGGTGGTCGCCGCGCTGCCCATGCTCGTCATCGCGCTACTCATCAAGCTGCACGATGGCGGCCCGGTGTTCTACCGACAGCGGCGGATGGGGCTGGACGGCCAAGTGTTTGACCTGGTCAAGTTCCGCACCATGCGTGAGCAGGCCGAGAAAGACGGGCCGGTCTGGTCGCGCAAGGAGGATCCCCGCCGGACGCCGATCGGCGCTTTCCTCCGGCGCACGAGCCTGGACGAGCTGCCCAACCTGTTCAACGTGCTGGCGGGGCACATGTCGCTGGTGGGCCCGCGGCCGGAGCGGCCGGAGTTCATCGCGGAGTTCAAGCGGGCGATACCGAACTACATGCTGCGGCACAAGATGAAGGCGGGGATGACGGGCTACGCGCAAGTGCGCGGCCTGCGCGGGGACACGTCGCTGAGGAAGCGGATCCAGCACGACGTGCATTACATCCGCAACTGGTCGCTGGGGCTGGACATCCGCATCCTGCTCCAGACGCTCGGCGGCGTGTGGTTCAGCCGGCACGAGGCGTAAGCGGCGCGGTGTAGTGTCGGGCGTGGTGGACGCCGGCAAGCTTCAGGCGGCGCCGGGCTGGGGCCGGGCCGCAACGGCGGATGATCGGCGTGACCGCGATGCGTGTGCGGGCGTAATGCAACGGCAGCACGTCAGCCTTGTACCGAGTAGAGGGACGCGATTTCGACGACCCGCGCCCGCAATTACCTGACACGTAGTGACTCGCCACTCCGGTACCTACACTTGCCGGGTTGAGTGGCTGGCGTGCGCAGCAGCTCATCGGCCCAAGAGCCAGTACATCGGAATCTCCGTCTGCATCCGTGGTGTCCCGACAGCACTCGCGCCTGTGGACGCCGACGGCTGGGGGCTGCACGTACCTGCACGACGCTGCGGGGCGGGCGCGCCCTGCCGGGGGCCGACGGCCCAGTTGGCACGCAGCGGCCAGGGCGAGTCGTCGCCGCCAGGGCCGGCCTGTGCCGCAGGCGGAGCGTGCCTGCCACGTCTGGCGGCAAGGTTTCGCCGCCATGCCTGCCTTCGGTTGGTTGTCGCAGCCGGGCCACCGGTCTGCCTTCTCACCGCCGGGGCCGCTTTACTGCGATCAGCCGCCGTTGCCATCGCCGCAACTGCCGTTGCGCAGCCGCCGCTGCTGGGCGTCGCCCTGGCCGCTACCAGAGGTGGCATACTGAGACTGGTAATGGTTCCCCTCCCCCGCGCACGACCCATCCATCAGCCGCAGGTGCTGCTCGGTCCGAAGTCGGTCTGGGATGGCGACCGGGTTGACGCCCTGTGCGGCCGAAGCCAACTTGGCGTTGGAGAGCAGGTCGGCCAAGTCACAGCCGGCGGCCGCAAAGAGCACGAAGGCCGCCACCAGCACACAGTATGCACGTTTCATTGCAGTCTCTCCTTCGCCCGGAGGCCATCGGGCTTGCGCCGTAGCCGCCAAAGCGTCGAGTGGCTCGCCTGCAAGTTGCGTCCCAGGGCGATCCGTGTGACTATCGGTTTAACGTCGCAGGCGTGGGTGTCCTGCGGTCCGGTGTGGAGACCTGATTCGCTTCTTGAGGCTTCGTGCCGCCAGACGCTGCCCAACCCGGATCTGACCAGTTGGCGGACCACGAGCTCATGGCCCGGGTCGGTCAAGGCAGCCGCGACGCACTCGGCGTGCTCTATCAGCGACACCAAGCGAATGTGATTGGACTGGCGTATCGGTTTCTGGGACGCTGGGATGTCGCGGAGGACGTTGCGCAGGACGTGTTTGTACGGGTCTGGCGGGCCGCGGCCACGTTTCGCCCCGACGCTCGGTTCACGACTTGGCTCTATCGCGTTGCCGCCAACCTATGCTGGGATCGGCGGCGCCAGGCGGCGCGCGAGATCGACTTGCGTTCCGCGGCGCCCACCCCGGCAACCGGGGACGCAGCTTTGGCGACGCTGGAGAGCCAAGACCGAGTCGCGCGTGTGCGGCAGGCGGTCGGCGCGCTCCCGGATCGGCAGCGCCTGGCGGTGATCCTGCACCACTACCACGGCCTGTCGCATAACCAGATTGCGGATGTGACCGGCTGGAGCCAAGGTGCCATCGAGTCCTGCCTGGTCCGCGCTTACGCAAGCATGAGGAAGTCTTTGTCAGACATTCAGTTAGGGTGATTCGGGCCGTCCGGACGCCCGGGCACGCGAATTGCGGCACCTGGCCGCGGGAATTCCCGGCGGCGTTCGTTCAAAGCTTTGGAGAATCGGCCATGCGACACGTGCGGCAGACCGACCTGATCAAGATGGTGGCGAACGAACTCGCCGAC
>CAADGM010000024.1 GCA_900696535.1 uncultured Planctomycetota bacterium | reverse complement strand
GGACCGCCGCGGGAATTGGCTCTGGCACGCCACGCGGGTGGGCGATCCGAACCTGCCGGCGGCGGAGACGACGCGGACGCTGCCGACCGGCGGGCCGGCGGGCGACGATGGCTCAGGCCCTCCTGGACAAGGCGGACGGGCACGTGTGGGGGCGATGCCAGCTACGCCGTCAAACGTGATTCGGTCCCTCCTCAAGTAGAATGTCACCGGCCGGAGGCTTGTACATGGACCCGAACGCCACTCGTGACGCGGGCGCGTCCCCGCCCAGCGACGTCCCGCCGCCACGCTCCGCAACACCGCACGGCGTGCCCGCGCTTGGCGAGGGCCCGCTGCCGCGCACCGCCACGCCGCTGGGCGCGCCCGCGCGTGACGACGCTGCGCTGACCCGCACCACAACGCCGCAGAGTACGCCCCACGCCGCGATGCCGCGCAGCGCCGCGAGCGACTTCGCCGCCCCCCCGATGGCTCCGGCCTGATTCTCGGCCTGCTGGGGGCGTACGAGCTGCTTGGGCAGGTGGCGCAGGGCGGCCAGGGCGTGGTCTACCGCGCTCGCCAGCCCGGCACCGGGCGCGAGGTCGCGCTGAAGCGTCTGGCTGCTGGTGCCTTCTCCACGCCGCAGATGCTGGCCCGGTTCGAGCGGGAGGTCGAGGCGTGCGGCGCGCTGGACCACCCAAACATCGTCAATGTCCTGGGTTTCGAGCTGATCGACGGCCAGCCCGTGTTGGCGATGCGCTGGATCGACGGCGTGCCATTCGATCGCTGGGCCTGCCCGCCGGATGGCCCGCGTCGCGGTACCGCCGAGATCCTGGCTGCGTTCCTCCGGGTCTGCGACGCGATCCAGCACGACGAGCCGCGTTGGCCCCCGGGGCTCGAGTCGCGCGTGGGGCGCGAGCTGGAGGCGATCGTCCGCATGGCGCTCGCGAAGGACGCAGCCCAGCGGTACCAATCGGTTGCGGACCTGAGTGCGGACGTGCGGCGATTTCTGGCCGGCGAGGCGACCCTGGCACACCCGCCGAGCGTGACGTACCGCCTGCGGAAGTTCGTCCGCCGGCATCGTCAGCTCGTGGGCGCCGGCGCCGCGCTGGCGCTGACGCTGGCGGCGACGACGGTCGTCGTGCTCGTTCTCTACGTGCGGGCGGAGCGCAGCGCTGTCCTGGCTCGCGACGAGGCGGCCCAGGCGAGCGCGATGGCCGACTTCCTGCGGGAGTTGCTCACGGACGCCAATCCACGTCGGGCGCAGGCGGACGAGGTGAAACTCCGCGACCTGCTGGAGCAGGCGTCCAAGCGGCTGGCGGACGCCCGGCTGCGTCCGAACATCTCCGGCGACCTGCGCGAGACGCTGGGCAACGCGTTCAACGCGCTCGGCCTGCACGAGCCGGCCCAGCGCGAGTTCGCCGCGGCACTCGATGCCGCCCGCACATCCGGCGGACCGCCCGCGCGTATCGTTGAGCGGCTGGGGATGCTCGGCGGCACTCGGGCTCGCGCGGGCGCGTTCGCCGAAGCCCTCGGATGGCTCGAGGAGGCTCAGGCGACGGCCGACCGCGAGATCGGCCCGGACTCGATCAACAGCATCGAGCTTCGCGCGGCGCGGGCCGCGGTGCTGCGCGACCTGGGCAACTTCGATCAGTCGGAGCGGCTCCTCCGCGAGGCCCTGGCGCTGGCCGAGCGGCGGCGCGGCAACGCCGATCCGCTGGTTGGCCAGATCCTCCAGCACCTCTGCCTGACGCTGAACGTGCAGGGCAAGCATGCCGAGGCGCTCGAGGCCCAGCGCCGGGTCGTGGAAATCGTTGAACAGACCAGCGCCGACGACCGGGTGCGTGTGCTGAGCGCACGGCATAACCTCGCCTCGCAACTCGCCGCAGTGCAGCGCCACGCGGAGGCACAGGCCATCTGGAATGACGTGCTGCCGGAGTACGCGCGGGCTCTGGGCGCCGAACACCCCGACCGGGCGAGTGTGCTCAGCACGCTGGCCGCGTCGTATGCTGGCGAGGGGCGCAACGCCGAAGCGGCCGCGCCGCTCGACGAGGCCATCCGGATCGCTCGCGTCTCGCTCGGCGACGAACACCCGTTCCTGGCGCTGTACCTGAACAACCGCGGGCAGATCGCCAGCCAGCTGGGCGACTTCGACGGCGCCGTACGCTACTTCGACGAGTCGCTCGCCATCCGCCGCAACACGCTACCCGGTGATCATCCGTACCTGGCGGATAGCCTCTCGGACGCCGCCTGGGCCCTTCTGGACGTGAAGCGCGAGACGGAGGCCGAGCCGCTCTTCGCCGAGTCGGCGAGGATCTGGCGCGATCGCGGCGAGAGCGGGCGGATGGCGCTGTCGGGTGCGCTGGCCGGCCAGGGCGAGGCACTTCTGGCCCTGCAGCGGGCGGACGAGGCGATTCCAGTGCTCGAGGAGTCGCTCCGCCTTCGAACGGAATTGGCACCGAACACGTGGCGTCGATACTCGAGCCAGCGACTCCTGGGGAGCGCGCACTTGGCGCGGGGCGATGTCGAGCGGGCTGGCCCGCTCCTGCGCGAGGCTGCGGAACGGCTATTCGCCGATCCGCAGGCGCCCGGCTCCGTCAAGAGCGGGGCCGCCGCCACGATGCGGCGCTACCTCGAGACGATCGGCGAGGCAGCGGAACTCGAAGCTTGGCGGGCAAGAGGCGCGTGAGTTCCTTGTCGGAGGCTGCCGCGAGCCGGCAGTGTGCTCTCGAGCGCTCCGCCGACACGCCAGGGCCCTTGGTTTGGCATCCCGTGACGAGCCTCCGGGTGGCATGCGGGTCGCACGCGCCCGAATCCCGGACGTAACCAGACGTCGGCAGACTCGCGTACAATTGATTTCCCCGATTGAAGTTACGTCGGATGGGCGATACTGGGCTCGAACCAGTGACCTCGTGCATGTCGAGCACGCGCTCTAGCCAACTGAGCTAATCGCCCGGCCGCGCGGCCCGAGCGTGGGCCACGCCGCGAGCTACGTATGCTCGCTTTCGGGCCCGCGTCTGTCAAGGCTCCGCTTGCGCCGATAGAATCCCATGCCTTGGGCGGTCGCGGCTGGGCAGTCGCTGCGTAGCGGCCCCCGCTTAGCGGGCGCTGGCGGGCAAGCCGCGTCAGAGGTATGTGCCCTTTCGCGTTCCCGGTGACCGTGCCGGCGCCAGTTCTTTGACAACCCGGGTGCGTGGTGCGACGACCGTCGTGTCGTACGTTAGTTTGAATCGCCTGACTGAACCGGGCCGTGCGCGCTGCGGAAGCGGCCACCGGGTCGGCAGATGCCGCGCCCTCGCGAACGCGGTTCGGATCGCGAGGGGCTCCCTCGAGCGCTCTGTTCGGAAGCTCCGTCTGGGGCTCGGTTGGAGACTCGATCGGAGGCTCTTTCGGCGACTTGTTCGGGCGGTTCACTGTCGGGGGCGATCGGCTTCGACCGGGCAGGTTGAGGTCTGGGTGGCGTGTCGAGATCGTCAGGTACCTCGTGAACTACCTGGCAAACTGTTAGATGCCAACGATTCCTATCGTCTGGCTGCCTAGCACACGCTAGGCCCTGTCGCGTCCCGAACGCCTGCTACGGGACGCGGCAAAGACAGCAGGCTGGCCATGGCGCTCCCGTCGGGTGGCGTCGCGGCGAGATGCAGCCCGGCTCGGTGCGTGGGTGACCTGTCGGCGGGTCTGCTACGCACTCAGAGTTGTCGAGTTCACCGGACACACACGTAGAGGCCCAGGCTGAAATGCTTCGGGACGCGGGTTCGATTCCCGCCGCCTCCATCGCCGCGACGGTCGCCGCCACGCACTTGGGGCCGCTTCGCGCGCCGCAAACTTCGCGCTCAAAGTCCTGATTCGTGCTGAGCGTGGGGCACGGCGTGACCGCGCGGCGTCCTGCCGTACTTGTGGGAGCGTGTTCGCGGGCTCCGCGGGCCGCGAATGTCGCACCAAAAGAGGCCGGTTCCAATCGCCTCCGCTCGCTTCCTCTCTTTCCGAAACGACGATAAGGTATGGGTGTTCAGACCAGCGGGCGTCGTCGCCCCGGCCCTGAGCCGCGTGAGCCGTGTGAGGACCGCGACGTGCCCGTCAGCCCTCTCCGTAACATCTACGAATCGCTCAAGACGATCCTGATCGGCATGCGCGTGACGCTGAAGTACAACTTCGCGCGAACCGTCACGGTGCAATACCCCGACGCCCCACCGACGCTCCAGCCGCGCTTCCGCGGGTTTCACTGGTACCTGATCGAGAAGTGCACGGCGTGCAAGGCCTGCGTGCGGGCCTGCCCGGTCGACTGCATCTACATCGAGAACACCGGTCCGCGCAAGATGGACAAGGAGACCGGGACCGCTCGCGGCGGCGCCATGACTCGCTGGGCGGTCGACTACTCCAAGTGCATGTTCTGTGCGCTGTGCGTGGACGCGTGCGCGATGGAGTGCCTCGGCATGGGCGACGTCCACGACAACTCGGTGTACAACCGCGAGGACACGGTCGTCGAGTTCACCGAGCTGGCCAAGCAGGGCCTCCGCACACCGCAGCCGATCTGGATGCAGAAAGCCACCCTGCCGCCGTGGGTCGCCGCGCGCAAGGAGGCCTGGGACGCCCTGGCCCGGCCGGCCAGGGACGAGATGCGCAAGTCGCTCAGCGAGCAGCCGGTCGCCAAGCCGGCGCCCGCCGCGGCTCCGGCCAAGCCGGCATCCGAGGCTTCTTCACCGCGCGCCGCGGACGGGCCGGCGGAGCCGCCGGCCGGTTGATGGCACGCGACGCACGCTCGCGCCGCTCGCGGCCTCGCGCCAGCGGCGGCGCGACCGAGCGGGTTGCGGCGACGCGTCCCGCAACGTAGATTGCCACCCACAAACGCTCGCCGGCACGCGAGCGTAGCGAGGGCCCGCGATGGCGGGCAGCAGGCCGATGCACACCGGCGCCGACCAACTTCTGCTCGCCGAAGGGGGCGTGTCACTCCTCCAGGCCCTGGCGATCTTCGCGCTGGCCGGTTTCGCGCTGGCCTTCGTGACGCTCGTCCTCGGCAAGCTCGTTCGCTCGCACAAGCCGAACCCGGACAAGGTCAGCGCGTACGAGTGCGGCGAGGTGCCGGTGGGGACCGGCTGGGTCCAGTTCGACCTGCGCTTCTACGTCGTCGCGCTGGTCTTCCTCGTCTTCGACGTCGAGATCGCCTTGTTTTACCCGTGGGCCGTGGTGTACGGCGGCGGGACGCCCGACGGGACCATCACGGGCTGGGAGCTGCTGCGGCAGGTCCGCTGGGCGGCCTTGTGGGACATGCTGTTCTTCTTCGGCGTGATCGTGGTCGGCTTCCTCTACCTGTGGCGCTTCGGGTACCTGGACTGGGTCCGGGCCACCTCGGCGCAAGAGGCGAAGTGAGAGCGCGGATGGGCTGGCTGCACAACCGCTTTGAAGAGAACGTCATCGTGACGTCCGTCGACTGGGCTCTCAACTGGGCCCGCTCGAACAGCATCTGGCCGATGACCTTCGGCCTGGCCTGCTGCGCGATCGAAATGATGGCCGCCGGCGCCTCGCGCTTCGACCTGGATCGCTTCGGGGCGGGCGCCTTCCGCGCCACCCCCCGCCAGAGCGACCTGATGATCATCGCTGGGACCGTCACCTTTAAGATGGCCTCGCGCATCCGCCGGCTCTTCAACCAGATGCCGGACCCGAAATACGTCATCGCGATGGGTGCCTGCACCTGCGGCGGCGGGCCGTACTTCAAGTACGGCTATCACGTCGTCAAGGGTGTCGACCTGATCGTCCCGGTTGACGTGTTCATCCCCGGCTGCCCGCCGCGGCCGGAGTCGCTCATCGAGGGGCTGATGCGGCTCCAGGACAAGATGATGAAGGAGAGCATCGCGAAGAAGCGCTCCTGACGGGCCGCGGTCGCTCCGCGATGCGCCGGCCGGCCCTGGCCTGACGAGAGAGGGTTGCGTGGTAAGCCCGCGCGAGATCGCCGACATCCTGGCAGCGCAGTTCCCCGGCGCGGTGACCGATGCCGCCGTCGAGGGCGAGCACCCGTGCATCACGGTGACCGCGGAGCACTGGCCCGCGATCGCCCGATTCCTCCGCGACGATCCCCGCACCTTGATGAACCTGCTGCGGTGCATCAGCGCCTGCGACGGACACCCCGAGCCGCACATCGACGTCTTCTATGAGCTGCTCTCCCTGCGGTCGCCCGGCGCGGCGGGCGGGCTCTGGGAGCATGCCGGCCAGGTCGCCATCCGCGTCCGCGTGCCGAGGGACGATCCGCACATCCGCACGGTCAGCGACGTGTGGCCGGCGGCCGACTGGCACGAGCGCGAGGCCTTCGACCTGCTCGGCGTCGTGTTCGACCAGCACCCGGACCCGAGGCGGATACTCTGCCCGGACGAGTGGGAGGGTTTTCCGCTGCGAAAGGACTACGTGGCCCCGAAGGAGTTCCAGGGTTTCCCCGCCGCACACGAGCCGGAGAGCCCCGACGCGCTGCCTCAACTGAAGCCCTGACCCAGAACAGGACGACATCCGCGAACCCGGACCGCGACCCGCGACATGCAAGAGCGAACCTTCCAGAGCCAGCCCGACCTCCTCGTCGATCGCACCAGCGGCGACTTGCGCACCGAGGAGATGCTCATCAACATGGGGCCGCAGCACCCGTCGACGCACGGCGTGCTCCGGCTCATGCTCCGCACCGACGGCGAGATCGTCATGGAGGCGATCCCGCACATCGGCTACCTGCACCGCTGCGCCGAGAAGATCGGCGAGAACGTCACCCCCGTGCAGTTCATCCCCATCACCGACCGCCTGGATTACCTGGCGGCGATGAACAACAACCACGGTTACGCGCTGGCCATCGAGAGGCTCTGCGGCATCGAGGTGCCCGAGCGGGCCCGCTACATCCGCGTCATCATGTGCGAGCTCAACCGCATCGCCTCGCACCTGGTGTCCTTCGGCTGCTACGGCCTGGACATGGGCGCCTTCACGCCCTTCCTCTACGCCTTCCGCGAGCGCGAGTACATTCTCGACCTGCTCGAGTCCGCCAGCGGCGCCCGGCTGACCTACAGCTACCTCTCCATCGGCGGCGCCACGCAGGACCTGCCCGAGGACTTCGTCGATAAGCTCCGCCTCTTTCTGGACTACTTCGAGCCCAAAATCGACGAGTACAACCAGCTCCTCAGCTTCAACTACATCTTCGTCAAGCGCACCGCCGGCGTGGGCGTCATCCCCGCTGCCGACGCCATCGCTTACGGCCTGACCGGCCCGTGCCTGCGCGGCAGCGGCGTCAAGTGGGACCTGCGCCGCTGCATCCCGTACGAGATCTATGACCGCTTCGAGTTCGACATCCCGGTCGGCGTCGCTGGCGGCAGCGACGGAATGCCGCGCGAGGTTGTCGTCGGCGACAGTTGGAACCGCTACTTCGTCCGCGTGCTGGAGATGAAGCAGTCCGTCCGCATTCTGCGGCAGGCTGCCGACCAGCTCCCGGCCGGCGAGTTTCGAGGGAAGTTCCCGAAGGTGCTGAAGCTTCCGGCGAAGGATATCTACCTCGAAGTCGAGGGCGCCCGCGGGCAACTCGGCTACTACGTCCAGGGCGATGGCAAGGTCAACCCGCGCCGCGTCAAGATTCGCGGCCCGTCGTTCTGCAACCTTTCGATCGTGCCGCGCGTGTGCCGCAATGTCCTGCTGGCCGACGTGGCCGCGATCGTGGGAAGCATTGACGTGGTCATGGGCGAAGTGGACCGGTGAAGGCAGAATAGCGAAGAGCAAAGAGCGAGTGTCAATGAGCGAATCGCCAGGAGCGAAGACCCCAAGCCGAATCAGGAGATTCGGGAACGTGCCGAAGTCGAGGGTGGCAATTCGCCTCGCGCCTGCCCGTCCGAATGTCGTCACGCGCGGCGCGCGGTGGGCCACCGGGCGCCCACCCGTCGCGCCTCGCGCTTCGTTACTTGCCATTCGCCATTCGCTACTCACTACTTCGGGACTCCAGCCCCGACAACTAGCCACCTGAAGCCATGAACCGTTTCACGACTGACGACGCCCTTCGCTCCCGCTGGTCGCCCAAAACGCGCGTGCTGGCGATGCGCTGGCTCGCCGGCCTCGGTGTCGCGGGGCTCGTGGCGGCCGTCACGGCGGGCCTGCTGGCGGTCCAGCTCGGCGGGCTGGGCAGCTTCCTGGCGCTCACCGGCTCGGCGTTCAGTGTCCTGGGCGGCGCCGCGTGCCTCCTTGCGGCCCTGGCCCTGCGCTCGCCGCAGGCCGTCGGCGCTACCCTGCTTCGCATTGCCGGCCCGTTGTTCGTGCTGTTCCTGCTCACCCTGGTGGTTGCCGCCTGGGTCCCGGCCCTGCTCATGCAGCGCGTCGACGGCCTGCTCGCTGCCGCCCCGCCGGAACTCGCCCGCCCGCTCACCGTCGCATACCTCGCCGAGCAACTGGCAGGCTCGGCCAGTCCACGGGGCCTGTCGGCGGCGCTGGCGTACGTCCTCTGGCCGCTCCAGTTCAGCCTTGCGCGCGACATCCTGGTGGTCGTCGGCATCGTCGCCTTCATCTGCCTCGTGGCCATGTTCGGAATCTGGTGGGAGCGGAAGATCGCCGGACGCATGCAGAGCCGGCTGGGGCCGATGCGCGTCGGCGGCTGGCACGGCTGGGCCCAGTCGCTGGCCGACGGCATCAAGCTGCTCCAGAAGGAAGACATCTACCTCGAGGGGGCGGACCGGCCGCTCTACCGCCTGGCGGCGTACGTGGCCTTCGTCCCGGCGGTGTGCCTCTTCCTGGCGCTGCCCTTCAGCGCCGCCTGGGTTGGCCGCGACCTGGACATCGGCCTGATCTTCATCTTCGCGATGATCGGCGTCGGCGTGATCGGTGTGCTGCTGGCCGGCTGGGCTTCCAACAACAAGTGGAGCATGTTCGGCGCGATGCGCGAAGCCTGTCAGATGATCTCCTACGAGATCCCCTTGGGCTTTGCCGCCCTGATCCCGGTCATGACCGCCGGCTCCCTGCGCCTCACCACCATCGGCGAGCAGCAGGCCGGCGGCTTCCACACCTGGCTGGCCTTCGAGAACCCTCTGTGCCTGGCCGCCGCGGTGCTCTTCTTCATCGCCACGCTGGCGAGCTGCAAGCGGGCTCCGTTCGACCTGCCCGAGGCCGAGAGCGAGCTCGTGGCCGGCTTCCACACCGAGTACAGCGGCTTCCGCTGGGCCCTGTTCTTCTTCGCCGAGTATGCCGAGATGTTCGCCGTCGCTGCCCTGGCGACCCTGCTGTTCTTCGGCGCCTGGTACTCGCCACTGCCGGCCTCCTGGGGCGCCGCCTGGCGCGACGGGCCGCTGTGGCAGCAGGCGCTCTACGGCTTGCTCTTCAGCGGGCCCCTGTGGTTCATCGCCAAGGCCTTCTTCTTCGTCTACGTGCAGATGTGGCTGCGCTGGACGCTGCCGCGCATCCGCATCGACCAGGTCATGTACGCCTGCGTGCAGGTCATGCTGCCGCTGTCGATGATCGTGCTGCTGGGCAACACGTTCTGGCTGCTGCTCGTTCCGGGCGACGGCTGGATTGCCCGGTTTGCGAACGTGCTGTGCACCGCCGTCGGCGTGGTCGCCGTCGCGGGGATCGTTGTCCTGGCAGCCTGGGCGTATTCGAACCGTCGCCGGCTGGTCGGGGCGCTTGCGGTCGACCACCTGCCCGGCGCGTGAAGCGAAGTCGCGGTCGCCCCCCGCGCCCGGCCTGCGAGTGGAGAGTCATCAATGTCGGAGGCTATCGCCTTCTATCTGCTTGCCGCGGTCGCCGGTGGCTGCGCGCTGGGCTGCGTCGTGGCGACGAACATCGTCCGCATGGCGATCTGCCTCTTGGGCACGCTCGCCGCGGTCGCCCTGCTCTACTTCCTCCTGCACGCGACCTTCCTCGGGGCCATCCAGCTCATCGTCTACGCCGGCGGGACGCTCATCGTGATCGTCTTCGGCGTCATGCTTACGAGCAGGACATACGCGGCCCGTCTGCTCCCCCGGCGCGGAGAGGCCCTGCTGGCTCTGCTGGTTTGCCTGGTGCTGTTCAGTGGCCTGGCGGTGATCTTCGTCGGGGCCGGCTGGCAAGCCCCCGGCGACGCCCCCGGGAAGTTCACCGTGGCCGAGTTCGGCCAGGCCCTGCTATCCAGGTATCTCGTGCCCTTCGAGGTCGCCAGCGTACTGCTGCTGGCCGTCATGATCGGGGCGGCGTACCTGGCCCAGCCCCAGGAAACCCGCCGCCCTCAGGCGCCGCGCTGAGGAGCCGCCCATGTGGACGATCGGCCTGACGCACT
Organism: uncultured Planctomycetota bacterium; assembly: GCA_900696535.1. GTDB lineage: Bacteria > Planctomycetota > Phycisphaerae > UBA1845 > Fen-1342 > CAADGM01. The sequence continues at coordinate 11,995 of CAADGM010000024.1, read as the reverse complement.
ACCTGGTCCTGGCGACGCTGCTGCTGTGCTGCGGCCTGCTGGTCATGAGTACCAAGCGGAACGCGGTCGGCATCCTCATCGGAGCCGAACTGGTACTGAACGCCGCGGCGCTGAATTTCGTGGCCTTCTCGGCCTACCGCTGGGCCGACATCGAGGGGCAGGTCGCGACGCTGTTCGTCATCGTCCTGGCAGCGGCGGAGGCCGCGATCGCCATCGCGATCTTCGTGAACTTCTACCGCATCCTGGCAACGGTCGACGTGGATGTCGCCGACGAGCTGCGCGGTTGAACGAGCCTCCAGTGCACCACGAAGAGCCGGACCGAGAGAGTTGAGACAGAACTACGAAGAGCACGAAGGACACGAAGGAAGTCGAGACGCGGCGATGCGCACGAAGTCCCGCCAGTACGCGAAGCAGAAGGCCCTTTCGTCCCGCTTCGTGTCCTTCGTGGTTGAAGCTCCTTCGTATTGGCAAAACTGAGCGCGGATCGGATCGAGAGGCGTGATGTCGAACCTTGAGACCATGCTGGTCGCCGGCGTGCTGGTGCCCCTGGCCGGCTTCGTGGTGCTCGTGTTCCTGGGCTCCCGCCTGGGCAAGCCCCTGTCCGGGTGGATCGCGGTGCTGGCCATCGCCACGAGCTGCGTGCTCTCGGCGGTCGTGCTGACACAATGGCTGGGCATGGACGCCGCCGCCCGGGCCGCCGCCCGCTCCGCCCCGCTGCACTGGGCGACGCTGGGAAGCACGCCGATCGCCTTCGGCGTCAACCTCGACAGCCTCACCGTGATCATGTTCTTCATGGTCACGCTGGTTTCGACCTGCATCTTCGTGTTCAGCGTCGGCTACATGGCCGGGCACAGCGACGAGGTCGACGGCCTCAGCAAGTACCACCGCTTCTTCGCCTACCTGTGCCTGTTCGACTTCAGCATGCTCCTGCTGCTGATCGCCGACAACCTGCTTCTGCTGTTCATCAGTTGGGAACTCGTGGGCCTCTGCTCGTACCTGCTCATCGGGTACTACTTCCACAAGAAGAGCGCCTCCAACGCGGCCATGAAGGCGTTCATCACCAACCGCGTGGGCGATTTCGGCTTCATCATTGGCCTGGGCCTGGCCTTCCTGTACCTGGGCGAGCTGTCGCTGGACCGCGCCACCGTCGCCTTCCGGGAGCAGTACACGGCCGGCGGGCCCCTTTTCGACCCGCAGCACGCCTTCCTGGGCCTCACGCTGGCCACGTGGATGGGCGTGCTGCTGTTCTGCGGCGCCATCGGCAAGTCAGCCCAGTTCCCGCTGCACGTCTGGCTCCCGGACGCCATGGAGGGCCCCACGCCGGTCAGCGCTCTCATCCACGCCGCCACGATGGTCGCCGCGGGCGTCTACCTGACTGCGCGGATCTTCGTCCTGCTCACGCCCGAGGCGCAGCTCTTCGTCGCCACCATCGGCTGCATCACGTTGACACTGGCCGCCCTGGTGGCGATCGTCCAGACCGACATCAAAAAGGTGCTGGCCTACAGCACGATCAGCCAGCTCGGCTACATGATCCTCGGCATGGGCGTCGGGGCCTGGATCGGCGCTCTGTTCCACCTGCTCACGCACGCCTTCTTCAAGGCGCTCATGTTCCTCGGCTCCGGGCAGGTCATCGAGGGCTGCCACCACGAGCAGGACATCCGCCGCATGGGCGGCCTGCGCCGCAAGATGCCCGTCACCTGCTGGACGTTCTTCGTGGGCGTGCTGGCGATCGCCGGCGCGGGCATCCCAGCGGTCTGGCTCGGCGGCGTGCCCGTCGGCCTGGGGGGTTACTTCAGCAAGGACGAGATCCTGGCCGTGGCGTGGCACCGAGTCTTCGGGGAAGTGAGAAGTGAGCATGAAGAAGGAAGTAGTGAACCCCACGGCGCAGCCAACCCGCACGGCCCCGCGATGGCCCAGGCGTTGCTCGTGGAGGATGTCGCGCTACCAGCCCATGGCGAGGCAGCGCTGAACTTCCACGCCGCACCGCTCGGTTCTCACTTGCCTGCCTGGCTGTTCTGGATCCCGCTCCTGATGGCGTACGTCACGCCGTTCTACATGCTCCGCTGCTGGTGGCTGACGTTCATGGGCAAGCCGCGCGACCGCCATGTGTACGACCACGCCCACGAAAGCCCGCTGATGTACCTGCCGCTGATTGTTCTGGCGGTCGGGACATTCGCTGCGAGCTACTTCGTTTTCCGCCCGCTGGTGGCCGATGCCGCCCCGCATCCCTTTCTCACGCTCGCCTACGACGGCGAGGCGCACGACGCCGCCCACGCGCACGGCGCCGTGCTCGACCACCATGCCCACTCGGCCCTGGCGCCGCTGGTCGGCGGGGCGTTCGTCGTTGGGTTCCTGATCGCCTGGCTCATCTACCGCGGTGGCCTGGAGGTCGCCGAGCGCCTCGCCCAGTCGCTGCGGCCCGTGCACACGCTGCTCGTGCGGAAGTTCTACTTCGACGAGCTTTACGGGCTCGTGCTCGTCGGCGGCACGCACCTGCTCAAGGCGATCAGCTATGCGTTCGACAAGTACGTCGTCGACGGCCTGGTCAATCTCTCGGCCTACGTGACCGAGCGCCTGTCCAGGCTGAGCGGCGACTTCCTCGACCAGGGCGTGGTGGACGGCGCCGTCAACGGCGTCGGCGCCGCCACGTATCGCCTGGGCGGCCTGGCCCGCAGCCCCCAGGTGGGCCGCATTCGAAGTTACGTGCTCTTCGCCGCCGCCTGCCTCGCGGTCGCGGTGGCGTGGAAGGCGTTTGCGTAGGAATGGCGAATTGCGAATAGCGAATGGCGACACCGGATCACGGCAAACGAGGCGTTTTCCCCGCACCGCGCGGCGGCCTTTCGCCGGTTCGCTCTTGCGAGCCCGCTCTTCGCTATTCGCAATTGTTGGTCGCGCGAGAAATCCCCTTGAGGCCTGACCCGTGGAATACGGAAACCTGCTGAACTGGATCATCTTCCTGCCCACGCTGGCCGCGATCGCCTGCCTGGTCGTGCCCAGCACCAAGGGCGTCAAGTGGATCGCGGTGCTGGCCAGCGGCGCGACGCTCCTGCTGTCGCTGGCGCTGTTCCAGCACTTCGCCTGGTGGGATCGCGACCTAGGCGACATCTTCGGCGCCACCTACGGCCAGAAGCTCTACCAGGTCACGCGGCTCACCTGGATCACCTTCGGCGAGGGCCAGGGCGCGTCGAAGATCGAGTACTTCGTCGGAATCGACGGCCTCTCGTTCCCCCTTGTCATCCTGACCACGCTGGTCTCGTTCCTGGCCTGCCTGGCGAGCTGGAACTTCGAGCACTGGAAGGTCAGTCGCGGCGCCCGCGGCTACTTCGCCCTCTTCCTCCTGCTCGAGACGGGGATGCTCGGCGTGTTCTGCGCGCTGGATTTCTTCCTGTTCTACATCTTCTGGGAGGTCATGCTGCTGCCGATGTACTTCCTCATCGGCGTCTGGGGCGGACCGCGAAAAGAGTACGCCGCCATCAAGTTCTTCATCTACACGCTGGCCGGCAGCGTGCTCATGCTGGTCGTCCTGCTCGCCTTCTACTTCTACGCCCCGCCGGGGTACCGCACCTTCGACCTGATCCGCATGGCCACCGACCCGTCGATCCAGGGCGCCTTCCGCGACGCCACCTTCCTCGGGCTGAAGTTCGCCCCGGTCATGTTCGTCCTGCTTTACATCGGCTTTGCGATCAAGATCCCGGTCTTCCCCTTCCACACCTGGCTGCCCGACGCCCACGTCGAGGCCCCCACCCCCATCAGCATGATCCTGGCCGGCATCCTGCTGAAGATGGGCGCCTACGGGCTGCTTCGAATCAGCTACCCCATCCTGCCCGAGGCCGGACACTGGGCGGCGTACGGCCTGGCGCTGCTCGGCGTAATCAACATCATCTACGGCGCCCTGTGCGCCATGGCCCAGACCGACTTCAAGCGGCTGGTTGCCTACAGCTCCATCAGCCACATGGGCTACGTCCTCCTCGGCATGGCCATCATGACCCCCGCCGGGCTCCAGGGCGCCATGTTCCAGGTCATCGCACACGGCATCTCCTCACCCATGTGCTTCTTCCTGGTCGGCGTGATCTACGACCGCGCGCACCATCGCGACATCAACCGCTTCGGCGGCCTCTGGCTCACCATGCCCGTCTACGGCTCGCTCGCCACGGTGGGCTTCTTCGCCTCGCTCGGGCTCCCCGGACTGTGCGGCTTCATCGGCGAGTTCTGGGTGCTCATCGCCACCTTCGCCTCGGGCTGGGCCTGGGCCAAGCCGATGGCGATCCTGGCGGCCAGCGGCGTCATCCTGACCGCCGGCTACATCCTCTGGATGATCCAGCGGGTCTACCTCGGCCCGCAGAAGCCCGAGTACGCGGGCTACCCCGAGGCCAACTGGCGCGAGATCGCCATCCTGGCGCCCTTCGCGGTGCTGGCTATCGCCCTCGGCATCCTGCCGGAGCAGACCGTCTTCCGCTTCATGAACGGTACGCTCGGCCAGATCACCGAGCTCTTCAAGACCGACTCCCAGACGATCACGAACGTCGCGCAGGCCATGCTCGGCGGCTAGCGCTGCACTGCCAGGATGCGGAGCACACGCGACTCATCATGAGAACCCGATGCGCATGACCACACTGCTCGCCTCAGCATCAGCCTGGCTCCCGCCCGTCGACGAGCTCCAGCTCCTGGCGCCCGAGCTTGTTCTGATTGCCACCCTCGTGGTCGTCCTGCTCGTGCCGCTCGCGTCCGGCCGGCGCTCACCGGCGGTCGCAATGATCGTGATTCTCGGCGGGCTGATCGGGCTCGGGGCGACGCTGAGCACTGCCACGTCGGTCGGTGGCGGGCCGGAGCGCCTCCTGGCCGCCCCCGGACACCCCCCCATCCTGCTGGTCGACGGCCTGACCGTGTTCTTCCGCTTCCTGATCTTCGCTTTGCTCCTCCTGATTACATGGCTCTGGCTTGCCGGATTGCGGGGCCGAGGCGGGGCCGTCATGCCCATCGCCTCCGCCGCCGCCCCGCCCGAGTTCTTCGTGCTGCTGCTGACCAGCGCGCTGGGCATGCTGCTGATGGTCAGCTCACTGAACCTGCTGCTGATCGTCATCGCGATGGAGACCGCGTCCCTGCCGAGCTATGCCATCGTAGCCGCCGACAAGCGCTCCCGCCTGGGTGCCGAGGCCGCGCTGAAGTACGTCACCTTCGGCGCGGCGGCGTCGGCGATCATGATCTTCGGCATCTCGCTGCTCTACGGGCAGTTCGGCACGCTGGACCTGCCCTCGCTGGCCGCCAAGCTCTCGCGTCACGGAGCCATCGCCGCCGCGACCGACGTGACGGTCTTCTGGCTGAGCATTCTGGCCGTCGGCGTCGGCGTCCTGTTCAAGATCGCCGCTGCCCCGATGCACCTCTGGTGCCCGGACGTCTTTGAAGGGGCCCCGGTCGAGGTCACGACGTGGTTGAGCATCGCCAGCAAGGCCGCCGGCGTGGGCCTGCTGCTGCGCCTCGCGCACACGCTGGCCGGCCACAGCGGCCTGGGCACCGACTTCACGCCCCTGGCCCTCGCGATCGGCGTCCTTGCCTCGGTCACGTGCACCGTCGGAAACCTGGCCGCCCTGCGCCAGGACAGCGTCAAGCGAATGCTGGCGTACTCCTCCATCGCGCACGCCGGCTACATGATGATGGCCGCCGCCATACTTCAGCAGACCGCCGCCGCCAACCAGGCGACTGTCGGCATCAGCGCCATCATCGCCTACCTGATGGTCTACGTGCTGATGAACGTGGGCGCGTTCGGCGTGACAGCGGTCGTGGCCTGGCACGCCGGCACGGACCACGTCACCGCGTTCACCGGCCTGGGCCGCCGGGCTCCCTGGCTCGCCCTGCCAATGGCCCTGTGCCTGTTCTCGTTGATCGGCCTGCCGCCTCTCGGCGGCTTCGCGGCCAAGTGGTTCCTGATCCTGGCGCTGGGCAAGGGTGCCGCGGTCGCGCCTTGGCTGTGGATCCTGGTGTTCGTCGCGGTCATCAATACCGCGATCAGCCTGTACTACTACGTGCGTGTCATCCGGCAGATGTACCTGCGCGACGACGCCGAGCTCGGTGCCCTGCCGGCGCCGCTGGGCGGAGTCGTTCTCGTCAACCTTTGTGCGCTCGCGCTGCTCCTGCTGGGTACGCTGTGGTTCAGCCCCCTGGGGCAGAGTGCCGCGTTGCTGGCCGCCGGCGTGCTCGACGCCCCGCCCTCTCGCGGTCTTGCCGGTCCGGGGTGACCGCGCCCGCTGTCCGATCCCACCTTGGTGCGTTTCACCGCCGCGCCGGCGCGCCCGCTGCCAGTCGGCAGGCCCCGGAGCACGCCCAGGTGTCGCCCCCCGCGCGCTTGGCAATGTACATCTGCGTGTCGGCGTCCTTGAGCAGCATCCGCGCCGAGGGAACGTGCGGGTACCGCGCCGTCGCCGCGATACCGATGCTGGCGGTCAGCCGCACCGCGTCCGCCTCCGCCGCGGGGGCGCTGTTTCGCACGGCCGCGCAGATTCGCTCCGCCACCAGCGTCGCCGCTGCCAGGTCGGATTGTGTCACCATGACGACGAACTCGTCGCCCCCGTATCGGGCCACCACGTCGACATCCCGCAGCGCGCTTCGGATCGCCGCCGCGCCGCGCCTCAGGACCTCGTCACCCACGAGGTGCCCGCGCGTGTCGTTGACCTGCTTGAACCCGTCCAGGTCGACCATGAGCAGGGCGAAGTTCCCGTGCTCGCGCGCCAGGCCACGGACCGCTGCCTCGAGCTGCTCCTCGAACGCCGGCCGGTTCAGAAGCCCGGTCAGCGGGTCGTGAGTCGCCCGGACGACAAGGTCGCGCTGTGCTCGCGCGAGTCGAGCGCTCTCGGCCTCGGCCAGCAGTCCCACGTGCGTCACCACCTCGCGGGCCTCGGCCAGCAGGTCCAGACATCGCTGCGGATCGTCCAGTTGAATGTCGAACAGGCTCGCCATCTGCCGAACGTCGGCGAGGATGTCGGCGGGCGCACATCCGCCCAGGTCCACATCGTCGAAACTTGGCGGGCCACCGTCCGGTTCGCCGTCGCTCGTCGCCGTGAGCCGCGCATCGACCAGCCGGTCGGCCAACTCACGCGCCTGGCGAATCGCACTGGCCAGGCTCGCGCTGGTCTGAGGGGCCGCCTCCGGAGCGTACTGATTCTCGATGGCGTCACACAGCGCGTCGGGCAACTGCCACTCGCGCAGTACGCGGGCCCCCACCTCGGCGTGATCCACCCCCAGCAGCTCGCGTTCCCGCGTCAGCCGGTCCACGCCCGCCGCGCTCGTCTCGAGCACCCGCGCGTACAGGGCCGGCAGGCCGGTCGCCAGCACCAGTCGCCCCAGCCCAGCCAGCAGCCCAGCCGTGAACGCGTCTTCGCGCCCGACCTTGAGCCGCGGCGCCACCACGCGCCGGGCGAGCACGCCGTTCAGAAAGCTCTCAGTCCAAAAGGCCGGCAGGCTGAAGCCGTCGCACTGCGGCCGAAACTCGCGCAGCGGCAGCGAGAACCCCAGGGCGGTCAGCTTGGTCGCCCGTAGACCCAGCAGCAGCACTGCTTCGAGCACCGACGAGACCTTTCGCCGGCCGCCCAGAAGCGGGGAGTTAGCGTATCGGAGCAGGCGCGCAGCCAGGGCCGGGTCGGACATGACCGCGTCCGCAATCTCGTGCCGCTCGCTGTCGTCGCGCCGGCACAGCTCCAGCACGCGGAACGCCACGCCCGGTGGGCTGGGCAGCCGGCTGGCCGTCTTCAGCTCCGCAAGCAGCGCGGTCGTGCGGGCGGCGGTATCAGTCGCGGCGGGGTTCATGCCGGCTCGGCTCCGATCGTGGCGCGCTCCGCGGCCTCGTGTATGAACGTCGCGGTGTGACGGAGGATGTCCCGCGGGTCGGCGGCGCCGCACAGAACCAGCGACTCCGTGACCGCAAAGACCCGACGCAGTTCCTGGATCATCAGCAGCGCTTCGAGCTGTTCGTTCGTCAGCAAGCCCATCTCGATCGCGATCTCGCCAAAACGCGCCGCCTGGCCGCGCTGCCGCTCCAGGATCTCCTCGATGCAGTTGGGGGACAGCAGCCCGTAGCTGTACGCGATGCGGCCGATCGGGTCGGCCGACCCTTCGACGAGTTGGCGCACCCGGGCGAGCGCTTCGGCACTCACCTCCGCCCGCGAGCCCAGAAAGTCCAGGAATCCGTCCTGCACGACGCGCTCCACTACGTTCAGTTCCGCTGCCGGCAACCCGCGCTCTGGCCCCTTGGACTGAGCACGCGGCCACTGCGAAACTGCCCGAACCCAGGCGGGCCAGGGGCCGGCGGGCCGCACATCGGCCCCGGCGCATCCCGCCTACCGTGTCATCGGTCGAAGTGGAGAGGGGTTTCGAAACCACGCACGGCGAACATCCGCGGGCAGAATTCACCCCGCGGTGCGTCCAATCTGCGGCGCCTCCAGACCACCGCGAGTCCGAGAATCAAGTCGCGAAGCGACTCGCATTCAACCCCCGATTCGCAACCGGCCCCAGAGTCGCAACCGGCCACCGACCACTTCGGGAACTTCAGAACACACACTCTGGACCCGAACTGCGACCGTAAGGAAGCGACGCGTGCCAAACGGAAGACCGCTTCTCGGCAGGCGCAGTCGGGTGCTGTCGGGCATCATCGAGCAGTTGAGATCGGCCCGACCCCGACGTAAGGTACCAAGTCGAATTCGTCCGGCCGTGGTCGCCGCGTCGATCGCGTCAGCGTAGCGCGAGCACATCGCTCAATGCGCACGGGCCGCGCTTCAGTACGTGTCGAAGGGTCCACGCGGCGTGGCAAGCGTGATCGAGAGCCGTCATGAAGATCCTGGTAGCGTGTGAGCTGTCCGCGGCCGCGCTCGAGCAGCTCGCCTCGCTCGGCGACGTAAGCCATCGTCCGGACCTGACGGCGGCCGAGCTTCGCGACGCCATCTCGGACGTCGGCGTACTTGTCGTCGGGCGGTTGCGCGTGGCCGCGGATGTGATCGCCCGCGCCAAGACGCTCCAGATGATCGTGCACGCGGGCCGCGGGGCAGCCGAAGTCGCCGTCGAGGAAGCGTCGGCGCAGGGCATCTTCGTCACGCATGTGCCGGACCGGCATGCGGACGCCCTGGCCGAACTGGTCTTCGGTTTGATCCTGGCCTTGGACCGCCGCCTCGTCGAGTACACGCTGGCCTTGCGCGAGGGGCGCTGGGCTCGTAGCGCCCACGCGGACGCCCGCGGGCTGGCGGGCCGGACGCTCGGCCTGCTCGGCTGCGGCATGGCCTGCCGCCTCATCGCCGATCGGGGCCGCGCGTTCGGCATGCGGGCGATCGTGTGGTCACCAACATTGGTTCCGACCCCAGGCGGGACCGCCGACCTCGAGACGTACAACTGGCCCCGTGAAGTTGCCCGGCAGGCGGACGTGGTCGTTGTGCTCCCGCTGCCGGAGGATGAGCGTGGAACGCTGATCGACGAGGAGTTCCTCGGCAGCATGAAGCCCGGCGCGTCCCTCGTCCACGTGGGCAGCCCGGGTGCCGTCGATGAGCAGGCCCTGGCGGAAGTCGCGCCGCGCCGCAACCTCCGGGTGGCGACCGACGTCTATGCCACCGCCCCCACGACCGATACTGCACGCTTCAGGACGCGGCTGGCAGACCTGCCCGGCTTCGTCGGTACACAGCAGGTCGCAACCCTGACCGAGCAGTGCCGGGCGGCCACGGCGGACGAGGTCGTCCGGATTGTCCGTGCCTTCGTCGTCAGCGGCGAGGTCATCAATCCGCTGAACCTGACCGAGCGGAGCCCCGCCACCTGGCAGCTTGTTCTGCGCGTCCGCGACCAGGTCGGCGTCATGGCATCCATCCTCGAGGCTATCCGGGCCGACGGGATCAACGCCCAGGAAATCTCCAGCCGGGTCTTCCTCGGGGCCAAAGCCGCCTGGTGCACCGTCGCCCTCGACGAGCGGCCCAGCGCCGACGCCCTCGAAGCAGTGCGCGCCCTGCCCGACGTCCTGCACCTGGAACTAAGGGCGGTTGTCTGATACCCTCACCGATCCCCCGGCGGCCGGCGGCGTAACCGCAGGCCCGCACGCGGGTATAACGGGTCGGACGGACGATGGCACGGTCACGGCATACCTTTCTGATTCTTGCCGCCGCGGCACTCGCGATTGGCGCGGGCCCCGGCGCGCACGCCGAGCCAGCCCCCCCGGGCGACGCGGCCCGCGCGGACGCCATCCGCGTTGAGTTGCACCTCGACCGGGCGCGCTTTGGTCCGGAGGGTCCGATCCTGCTCCGCTTCGGGCTCGTCAACACGCTGCGAGAGCCCGTGGATGTGCCGCTCGACCCGCCGCTGTCCGCCGACGGTCAGGGACTGCCACTGCGGCTCGTCCTGGGGACCGCGGGCCACCCGGCGCTGGTCGTCTACCAGGACGACGATCAGCCGCGGAACGTGCAGCCTGGAGACCTTCCCGCGCCCGACGCCGAAGCGAAGGACACGCTGCGCCTGGCCCCGCTCGGGGTGGCCGGGGCGCGGATCGACTTCCGCTCGCTCTATCCTGCGGCCCGCTACCCGGGCTCATACCGCGTGGTCTGGCGGCCGCTCGACGGCCGGTTCGGCAGCGCCGTTGTGACGTTCCGGGTGGATGTGCCGAAGGAGGCGATCGTCGTCACAGACCAAGGCAAGATCTCGTTCACGCTGCTCTATGATGTGGCACCGCAGAACGTCGAGAACTTCATGTCGCTGGTCGAGGAGGGGTTCTACACCGGCAAGACTTTCCATCGCGTCACGCCTGGGCTGGGACTCCAGGGTGGCTGTCCGCGCGGCGACGGCACGGGGACACGTCCGGACGGCCGGCTGGTCCCGGCGGAACTGAGCGACCTGCCCATCGACGCCGGCACGCTCATCATGGCGCGCAAAGACGGCGATCTGAACAGCGCCAGTTGCCAGTTCTTCATCGCCTCGGAGCGACTTCCGGAGCTCGACGGACAGTACACGATCGTCGGCCAGGCGACGGACGAAGCTTCGCTCCGCGTGATCCGGCAGCTCGTCGCCTTGCCGACGGACGCCGCCGGACGCCCGCTGCGCCCCCTGGTCATCCGCTCGATCAGCCTGGTAGACGCCCCCACGGCCCGCGTGCGCCGGCTCGAGTTGCAGCCGACGCGCGGTTCGTCGTCAGCCCCATCCAGCATCGGCGAATTGAAGCCGGTCAATCCCTGACGCCGCGCGGCCCGCTTCGCGCCGCCAGACGCCCCGACCGCTAGCGCCACTCCCCGTACATGTACTCGTAAAGGAAGTGGATCGTCTGCTCCTGGTCCGCCTCGGACGATTCGTACATGTCGCCGATCGAAACCAGCCCGACCAGCTTGCCGTCGCGGACCACGGGCAGGTGACGGATGCGCTTCTCGCGCATCACGGCGCGGCACTCCTCGCGGGTCGTCTCGGGCGAGCAGACCATCACGGGTGAGGTCATGACGGAGCCGATGGGCGTCGCGGCCGGGTCGCGCTGCACGGCAACCACACGGCACAGGATGTCCCGCTCGGTGAAGATGCCCACCACCTTCTCGCCGCGCGTCACCACCAGGGCCCCGACCCGCGCCTCGTTCATCTTGCGGGCGGCGTCCAGTACCGTGGCGTCCTCCGCAATGTTGTGAACGCGGCCTCCCTTGCGACTCAGGATCGCCTCGACGGTGGGCATACCCATCTCCCTTTCACCATCTTTCGGTTAAGCGACGGCCCGAGCGTCCGCCATGGTCGAACTGCCGCCGCGTAGTCTAACCGCGCGCCCGCCGCCCGAGTCAAGCACATCTGCGCGCACGTGGGACTACCAGCGCGAGTAGGCCCCGCGCCGCGCCGTGCGCCCCACCGCCATCGGCAACCCGACGACGAGCGCCGCGGCCAGGCTCGCGGCCAGCGCCGTCACCAGCGACTCGCCCAGCATTCGCAGCACGCTCCCCTGGGACCAGCGAAGGTAGACCTGGATGATGAGCTGGCTGGGAAACGCCACCACGACGCAGATCAGGAAGCG
>CAADGM010000023.1 GCA_900696535.1 uncultured Planctomycetota bacterium | reverse complement strand
GGGTGATCCTGCCCTCGGCGAACCTGCCGATGCGGATCTTCGGCCCCTGCAGGTCGGCCAGCACGCCGACGCTCTGGCCGAGCCGCTCCGCGATCTCGCGCACGAGGCGCACGGTCGCTGCGTGCTCCTGCGCACTGCCGTGCGAGAAGTTCACGCGCACGACGTTGACGCCGGCGCGCAGTATCCGCTCGAGGACTTCGGGCTCGCGCGTTGCGGGGCCCAGCGTGGCGACTATCTTGGTGGCGCGCGGGGCAGGCTTGAACATGTCGGAGAGCTCGGGGCGCACGAGGCCGAAGCGTCAATGCTAACCGATCACGTCGTCGCAGCGGCCAGCGTGCGGCGGCGCGATGCCGTCCGGACGGTACCCGCCCGGTGTGCGCCGCCGCTCAGCGCGGCGTCAGGCCGCACTCGATCGCGAACCGGACCATGCCGGCGACGCCGTCGATGTCGAGTTTCTGCATCAGCCGGCTTCGATAGGTGTCGACCGTCCTGGGCGACAGGCATAGCGCGCGCGCGAGTTGGGCCGTGCTCTTGCCTTCGGCCACGCCCTGAAGGATCTGGCGCTCGCGGCGGCTCAGCGCGTCGACCGGGCTGCGCGCGTGGTGGTCGCGGATGTAGCCGTCGATCACCGTCTCGGTGATCTTCTGGCTGAGATAGCGACGGCCGGCGTGAACGCTGCGCACCGCGGCCACCACCTCGGCACCGGCCGACTCCTTGAGCAGATAGCCCTGCGCGCCCGCCTGCAGCGCGCGGAAGATGTGCTCGGTGGTCGAGTACATGGAAAGGATGACGACCCGCGACTGCGGGAGCCGGCTGCGAACCCGGTGCGTCGCCTCGATGCCGTCGAGCTCGGGCATCACGATGTCCATGATCGTCACGTCGGGCGCAAGTTCCAGCGCCTTGCGCACCGCCTCCCGCCCGTCGGCCGCATGGCCGACGACGGCGATGCCCGGCTGCGTGTGCAGCATCGCCTCGAGGCCGTCGCGCAGCACCGAATGATCGTCGGCGAGCAATACCCTGATGTCCATCACTGCCTCCCGACCGTCGCGACCAGGCGCGTGCCCGCGCCGCGCCGCGAGTCGATGCGCAGCGCGCCGCCGATCGCGCGCAGGCGCTCCTCCATGATCAGCAGCCCCAGGCCCTCGCGCGGATGCCCGCGCAGCGCACGGGCGTCGAAGCCGCAACCGTTGTCGGCGATCGTCAGGCACACCTCGTCGCGGCCGACTTCCAGCGAGATGCGCACCGCATCGGCGTGCGAGTGCTTGAGCACGTTGGTGAGCGCCTCCTGGGCGATCCTGAACAGGGTCACCTCGACCGCCTGGCTCATCCTGAGCACCGGGTCGCGCGCCTGCACGACGGTGCGGATGCCGGTGCGGCCAAAGAACTGCTCGGCGTGCGCGCGCAGCGTGACCGCGAGGCCGTAGTCGTCGAGCATCAGCGGGCGCAGCGCACTGGCAACGTCGCGCATCGTCTCGACCGTGTTCTCGACCAGGCCGATCGAATCGTCGAGCCGCGAGGCCACACGGTCGAGTTGCGGCGGCTGCAGCTGGTCCCTGATGATGTGCAGGTTCAGGTTGATCGTGGCCAGGTCCTGACCGATCCGGTCGTGCAGCTCCGCCGAGAGCCGGCGTCGCTCGATCTCCTGGATTTCCACCACGTGCTGCGAGATCGCGCGCAGGCGCGCGGCATAGAGGTGCGCCTCGTTCTCCGCGCGCTTGCGCGCGGTGATGTCGACCACCGACGCGCGCGTGCCCGAGAGCCTGCCGTCGCCGTCACGCAGGGCCGAGACCCGCAACAGCGCGTCGAAGGTCGATCCGTCCTTGCGCTGCAGCTCGGTCTCGATCTCGATGCCCTCGCCCCCGGCATGCAGGCGCTCGAACGCGCGCAGGTACTCGTTGCGGGAGCGGCCCGAGACGGCCTGCGCGTAGCGGCGCTTGCCGACGACCTCGCTGCGCGAATAACCGAGCCAGTCGAGCTCGGTACGGTTCATTCGCGCGACCGTGTCGTCCGGGCGCACGCTGTGGTACCCGCAGGGCGCGTTCTCGTAGAGATCGCGCATTTCGATCGTGGTCGCGTCGGCCTGCCGCATTGCGGACGCCTCCGGCCGGAATTGGCGGCCCGCTGGTTCGCCCCGCCGGGGCCGCTCCGGAGACGGCACCGGCGTCACGATTGTCCTACAGCAACCATCGAACTTCTCCGATAACCACGAGACGCGTGGCGGCGTCAAATCGAAGGCACGCCAGGGAGGCGCCATGCAACGACCGACCATCGACTATCGCAAGGCTTCGCCGGAGGGTGTCGCGACCCTGGCCGCGCTCGAGGCCTACGTCAGGGGCAGCGGGCTCGACGCCGGCCTGCTGGAACTGGTACGCACGCGCGCCTCGCAGCTCAACGGCTGCGCCTATTGCATCGACATGCACACCAAGGATGCGCGCGCCGCGGGCGAAACCGAGCAGCGGCTCTACGCGCTGGCCGCCTGGCGCGAGACGCCGTTCTACAGCGAGCGCGAACGCGCCGCGCTCGCATGGGCCGAGGCGCTGACGCGGATCTCCGACGGCGGGGTATCCGACGACGATTACCGGCACGCGCGGCAGCAGTTCACCGAGAAGGAACTGGTCGACCTGTCGCTCGCGGTCGTCGCGATCAACGGATGGAACCGGCTCGCGATTCCCTTCCGGACGGCTCCGGGCACCTATCACCCGTCCCGGCCGAAAGTCCGGACACCCACGCCGTCGACCTCGCACGGCTGATCCTCCGGCCCGCTTCACCGGACTCATGCGAAAGGAATGCAGTCATGAACGAGACTTCCACCACCAGGCCGACAGACGATGCGATCGCGCTTGCCGAGACTGTCAGGGCCGGAGAATCCGGCCCCGGCGCGCCGGCGCGGCGCCGGTTCATCCGCGACGCCGGCGCCGCCGGCGCCGCGCTCGGCATCGGTCCGCTGATCCTGCCGCGCCGGGCCCGAGCGGCCGGCAAGACGCTGAAGATCCTGCAATGGGCCCACTTCGTGCCCGCCTACGACAAGTGGTTCGACGACGAATACACGAAGCAGTGGGGCGAGAAGAACGACACCGAGGTGATCGTCGACCACGTCGGCATCCCCGCGATCAACTCGCGCGCCGCCGCGGAGGTCTCGGCACGGAAAGGGCACGACCTGTTCATGTTCCTGTGGCCGCCCCCGACCTACGAGACGCAGGTGATCGACCACCGGGAGATCTACCAGGAGTGCGAGCGCAAGCACGGCAAGCCGATCGACCTGGCCGTCAAGAGCACCTACAACCCGAAGACCGGGAAGTACTTCGGCTTCTCCGACAGCTTCGTTCCCGACCCGGTGAACTACCGCATCGACCTGTGGTCCGAGGCCGGCATGGCGCAGGGCCCGCGCAGCTGGGAAGACGTACTGCGCGTCGGCAGGAAGATCAAGGAGACGAAGAACGTCCCGGTGGGCATCGGCCTGTCGGCCGAGCTCGACACCGCGATGGCGATGCGCACCCTGCTCTATGCATTCGGCGGCTCGGTGCAGGATGCCGAAGGCCGCGTCGTGCTCGACTCGAAGAACACGCTCGAGGCGGTGAAGTTCGCCACCGGGCTCTACAAGGCGACGATGACCCCCGAGGTGATGGCCTGGGACGCGTCGTCGAACAACCGCGCGCTGCTCGCCGGCAAGATCTCCCTGTGCCTGAACGCGATTTCCACCACGCGCGCCGCCGAGAACGACAAGCTGCCGATCGCCGACCAGATCGGACTGACGAAGGCGCTGATGGGGAGCACGCGCGCGATCGGCCTCGAGCACGTGATGGACTGCTACGTCATCTGGAAGTTCGCCGAGAACGTCGAGGGCGCGAAGAAGTTCCTGGTCGACTACATCGACAACTTCCACCGCGGCTTCGTCGCCAGCCAGTACTACAACTTCCCGTGCTTCGCCAGCACCGTCCCCGATCTCGACAAACTGCTGGCCGACGACCCGCACACGCCCGCTGGCAAGTACAAGGTGCTGGCCGACGTGACGAAGTGGGCCACGAACGTCGGCTACCCGGGCTACGCCAATGCGGCGGTCGACGAGATCTTCGGCACCTGGGTGCTCAACACGATGTTCGCCAAAGCGGCCTCGGGCGCGATGTCGCCGCAGGCGGCGATCAGGGAGGCCGACCGCAAGTGCCGCGCGATCTTCGCCAAGTGGCAGACCAAGAAGCTCGTCTGAAGCGGCGGTCGCGTCGATGGCCACGGTCGAGACCCGCGCGCTGACCAAGCGCTTCGAGACGGCGAACGCCGTCGACGGCATCGACCTCGCGGTACGCGAAGGCGAGTTCCTGGTGCTGCTCGGGCCCTCCGGCTGCGGCAAGACGACGCTGCTGCGCATGCTCGCCGGACTGGAGACGCCCAGCGCCGGCGAGGTGCTGATCGGCGGGCGCACGGTGACGCACCTGCCGCCGCGCGCGCGCAACATCGCGATGGTGTTCCAGAGCTACGCGCTGTACCCGCACCTGAGCGTGTACCGCAACATCGCGTTCCCGCTCGCGGCGGTGGGCATGCCGCGGCACGAGGTCGCCGACAAGGTCGCGCAGGCCGCGTCGATGTTCGGCATCGAGCGCCTGCTCGAACGCAAGCCGCGGCAGCTCTCCGGCGGCGAGCGCCAGCGCGTGGCGCTGGCGCGCGCGGTGGTGCGCAATCCGGTGGTGTTCCTGCTCGACGAGCCGCTGTCGAACCTCGACGCCAAGCTGCGCACCTCGGCGCGCGACGAGCTGCAGCAGTTCCAGCGCCGACTCGGCACCACCACGGTCTACGTCACCCACGACCAGATCGAGGCGATGGGGCTGGGCGACCGGATCGCCGTGCTCGACCACGGGCGCGTGCGCCAGCTCGGCACGCCGCTCGAGGTCTACCACGAGCCGGCCGACACATTCGTCGCCACGTTCCTCGGCAGCCCGCCGATGAACCTGATGGATGACGGCCCGGTGTCGTGCGGCTTTCGCCCGGAGCACCTGCTGCCGCGCGAAGCCTTCCCGGCGGGCGACGCGGTCGTGGACATTCCGCTGACCGTGACGCGCATCGAGCACCTGGGCGCCGACCGGCTGGTCTACGCGGCGCTGGAGCCCCCGCATACGCGGACCCGCGTGGTCTGCCGGCTGCCCTCGAATGTGCCGGCGCCGCTGGAGCCCGGGCGCCGCTACGACTTCGCGCTGCGCCCCGGCGACCTCAGGTACTTCGACCGCGAGACGGGCCTGAAGCGCCCGGCGGCCCCGACATGAGCAGCGTCGCCGCCCCGGCGCCGCAGGCCGACGCGAAGCGGCGCCCGAACTGGCTCGACGACGAACTGTGGCTCGGGCGCCTGCTGATCGCACCCGCCGTCGTCTACATCGTCGCGCTGGTGGGGTTCCCGTTCGTGCTCGCGGTCGCCTACAGCCTGAGCGACGCGACCGTCGGCAGCACCTCGCTGGACTTCGTCGGCCTGCGCAACTTCGCAGCCATCGTGGACGACCCGACCTTCTGGGGTTCGCTGCGCAACGCGGTGGTCTTCACGCTGGTTTCGCAGGCGCTGGTGGTGGTGCTGGGCAAGGTGCTGGCGATGGCGCTGTACCGCGACTTCCGCGGCAAGTGGCTGGTGCGGCTGCTGATCCTGCTGCCGTGGGTGGCGCCGATCTCGCTGGGCAGCATCGGCTGGCTGTGGATCTTCGACCCGGTCTACAGCATCATCAACTGGAGCGCGCGCGCGCTGGGCCTCTTCGGCCCGAACACCTGGCCGATATGGCTCGGCCAGCCCGACCTGGCGATGGCCTCGATCGTCATGGTCGACGTCTGGCGGCTGCTGCCGCTGGCCACCGTGATCATCCTGGCCGGTCTCTCGGCGATTCCCCAGGACATCCACGATGCGGCGCAGGTCGACGGCGCGGGCTTCTGGCGACACCTGTTCATGATCAACCTTCCGCTGGTGATGCCGATCATGCTGGTGGCGCTGCTGTTCGGCATCGTGTTCACGTTCACCGACCTGATCGTCATCTACGTGCTCACGCGCGGCGGCCCGTTCGACAGCACGCAGGTGATCGCCAGCTATGCGTTCTTCACCGGCATCGAGGGCGGCGACCTGGCCGGCGGCGCCGCCATCTCGCTGTTCCTGTTCCCGGTGCTGGTGGCGGTGGCGATCCTCTTCCTCACGGTGGCGCGGCGCGCCGAAGTCGCATGAACGCGCCGCTTGCATTCCGGGCCAGGCGTGGGGCGGCGCGCTTCGGGCACGTGCTGGTCCTGGCGGCGTTCGCGGCGTTCCTCGCGTTTCCGTTCTACTGGATGGTGCTCACAACCTTCAAGGAGACGAAGGACCTGATCGACGTGCACCACAACCCGTTCGTGTTCAACCTGCCGCCGACGCTGGAGAACCTGCGCATCCTGTTCGAGGACACGCTCTTCGGAACCTGGATTGTCAACACCCTCGAAGTCGGCGTGCTGGTGACGATCATCACGCTGGCGCTCGCGGTGCCCGCCGGCTACGCGCTGGCGCGCCTGACCGGCCGCTGGAGCCAGCGCCTGGCAATTGGCATCTTCCTCACCTACCTGATTCCGCCCACGATCCTGTTCATCCCGTTCTCGCGCATCGTCGGCGACCTGGGCCTGCAGGACTCGCTATGGTCGCTGGTCCTGGTCTACCCGAGCTTCACCGTGCCGTTCTGCACCTGGCTGATGATGGGCTTCTTCAAGTCGATTCCGCGCGACATCGAGGAGGCGGCGATGATCGACGGGCTGTCGAGGTTCCGCGCCTTCGTGAAGGTCGTCGTGCCGGTGTCCTCGGCGGGCATCCTCACGGTGGTGATCTTCACGCTCACGCTGGTGATGCAGGAGTTCGTCTACGCACTCACCTTCATCACCACGTCGTCGCACTACACGGTGAGCGTCGGCGTGCCGACGTTCCTGGTACGCGGCGACGTCTACTTCTGGGGCTCGCTGATGGGCGCCTGCCTGATCGTGAGCATTCCGGTGGCGGTGCTCTACAACCTCTTCGTCGACCGGTTCGTCGCCGGCTTCACCGTGGGGGCGGTGAAGTAG
>CAADGM010000022.1 GCA_900696535.1 uncultured Planctomycetota bacterium | reverse complement strand
GCGGGGTTCTCGTCGCCCACCAGGTCCATCGTCAGGTTGTGGCCCTCCTCGAGCGTGACAACGATCGCGTGCTCGATGCAGGCCGCGGCCTCGAACTCCCCGATGTGCCGGAGCATCATCACCGCCGACAGCAGCAGCGCGGTCGGATTGGCCACGTCCTTGCCGGCCAGGTTGGGTGCCGAGCCGTGGACAGCCTCGAACATGGCCACGTCGTTGCCGAGGTTGGCCGATGGGGCCAGGCCGAGCCCACCGGTGAGGCCGCTGGTCAGGTCGCTGATGATGTCGCCGTTCATGTTGGTGGTGACGATCACGTCGTAGTGCTCTGGCCAGCGGACGAGCTGGTGGGCCAGGTTGTCGATGATGACGTGCTCGGTCTGAACCTCGGGGTACTCCCGTGCGACCTCCTCGAACGTCGCCTTCAGCAGCCCCTCGGTCATCTTCATGATGTTCGACTTGGTCGAGCAGGTGACCTTTCGGCGGCCCTCCGCGCGGGCGATCTCGAAGGCCAGCCGCACAATCTTCTCGCAGCCCTTGCGGGTGATGAGCTTGAGGCACTGCGCGACGCCGGGCGTCTGCATGTGCTCAATGCCGGCGTAGAGATCCTCGACGTTCTCGCGGACGACGACGAGATCGATCTGCCGCCCGGCGAAGACGGCTTGCACGCCCGGGAGCTCGCGACAGGGGCGCACGTTGCCGTACAGCTCGAACAGCTTCCTCAGCGTGACGTTGGCCGACTTCTCGCCGTAGCCGACGGGCGTCTCCAGCGGCCCCTTGAGGACGACCTTGTTGCGGGCGATCGAGTCGATCGTCTCCTGCGGCACGCCGGTGGCCAGGCCCTTCTTGAAGACCTCTGCCCCGGCCTCGCAGGTCTCCCAGGACACGCGGGCCCCGGCGGCCTCGATGACGCGGCAGGTAGCCTTCATAACTTCCGGACCGATGCCGTCGCCCGGCAGCAGCGTGATGGTGTGCTTCGTATTCATGGGCGGAATAGTAGCGACGGTCCTGGAACGCGAAAGGGGCCGGCGCGGGCGCAACCGTGGCCCGGGCCGAGGGCACGGTTGTACCAGCCGCCCAGCGCGGTATCGTGGTCGCCTGCGAGCCCCACATCCGGAACCCGCCGCGGCTGGGTCGCTGGCGCGCAGGCCGCGCGCCATGCTCTCGGCGGACCGGCTCGGATCGGGCCCTCAACTGGCCACCCGTCGGGCCGCGCAGACGGGCAACGCAAGGAGACGCGTCGTGGCGATGAAGATCAGCACGGTGACGGTCTACGCGTGTGACATGTTCAATCAGCCGGGGCGGCTGTCCCGCGCGCTCGAGGCGCTGCGAAACGCCGGGGCCAACCTCGAGTTCGTCATCGGCCGCCGCGTCACGGAGCGGACCTCGCGCGTATTCGTCGCGCCGCTCAAGGGCGCCCGACAAATCCGGGCCGCGGCGGACGTCGAGTTCCGCCCGGCCAAGGGCATGCACGTCGTCCGCATCGAGGCGCCCGACGCGCCCGGGCTCGGCGCCACGCTGACGCGGGCAGTGGCCGACGCCAACATCAACATCCGCGGCATCTCGGCGGCGGCATTCAAAAAGCTCAGCGTGTGCTATATGGCCTTCGCCACGGAGGCCGAAGCCAAAGCCGCGACGCGCGTGCTCAAGGCGCTGGGCCGCAAGCGGCGGCGCTGAACGCGGCAGAGGTCCAGCCGTCTACAATCAGCCGGCATGGCCGATCGCCCACCTGCGCCGCCCGACGCACTGACTTGCGCTCAGCGATCTGAGCCCATCCGCGCGCTGTACGTCCACGTCCCGTTCTGCCGAAACATCTGCGGGTACTGCGATTTCTACAAGATCCCCCTTCGCGGCGACCTGGCGGAGGCGACGGTCGACGCCCTGCTCCTGGAGCTGGACCGCGCCGCGGCATGCTGGCCGCTGGCGTTGCGGAGCGTGTTCTTCGGCGGCGGCACGCCGACCGAGTTGCCGCCGGAACTGCTGGGGCGACTGGCGGCGGCTTGCGCTGCATTTCGCGACCGTGGGAAGGGGGACTCCGTTGCCGCCGTGCGCACCCGCGACCCGGGCGTACGGGAGAGTCAACGCGCCGCGTCAATCGAAGGTGCCAACCGTCCCCCAACCCCTCCCTGGGAGGGTGGGGGGTTGAAACTCGGCCCCTCCGCCCCTTCGCCACTTCGCACCTCCGCCCCTTCGCCCCTGAACCCCTCCGCCCCTTCGCGCCTCCACCCCTTCCCCCCTTCGTGCCTTCGTGCCTTCGTGCCTTCGTGCCTCGACGAGTGGGAATTCACCGTCGAGGCCAATCCCGCCACGATCACCGACGAAAACGCCGGGCTGCTCCGCGCGGCCGGCGTCAACCGGGTTTCGATGGGCGCGCAGTCCTTCGCCCCGGCCGAGTTGCGATTCCTGGATCGCACGCACCGCCCGGAGCAGGTCACCGAGTCCGTCCGGCTCTGCCGGCGGCACGGATTCGAGGTGGTCAACCTCGACCTGATCTTCGGCGTGCCGGGACAGACCGTCGACTCGTGGCGGGCGAGCCTGCAGGCCGCGGTGGACCTGGGCGTCGATCACCTGTCGTGCTACGCCCTGACGTACGAGGAAGGAACGACGCTGCATCGCCGGCTCCGGACCGGCCGCGTGCTCCAGGTGGAGAACGAGCACGAGGCCGAGCTGTACGAGGTCACCATGGACGACCTGGCGGCGGCGGGCTTCGAGCAGTACGAGATCAGCAACTTCGCCCGGCCCGGCTTCGAATGCCGGCACAACCTCGTCTACTGGCACAACGAGCCGCACCTGGCCATCGGTCCTTCCGCCTGCGGCTACATCGACGGCCTGCGCTACCGCAACGTGCCGGACGTGAGGCAGTACGTCGAGGCGATCCGCGCGGGGCGCTGGCCGCGGGCGAGCGAGGAGCGTCTCGATGCAGCCCATCGCGCCCGCGAGACGGCCATGCTGGCGCTGCGGCTGACCGGCGGGCTGGACCGCGCGGCGTTCGAGTCGCGCTTCGGGATCGAGCCGACAGCGTTCTTCCGCGAGGCGATCGAGCGCAGCGTCAGCGACGGGCTCGTCGACGTGACGCGCGACGCGATCCGGCTCACCCGCGCCGGGCGGCTCGTCGGTGACAACGTGATGGCCGCGTTCCTGCGCTGAATTCGCTCGCGGCAAGCGGGACCTGCCGCCGCGAGCGAGCGTCGCGTTGACGGCCGGCGAGCGCCATAAGGTCCTGCAGTTGAATGCGTTACACGTGCTTGCGGAAGTCTGTCCGGCGCGCGTGTTCGTTGGGCACGCTGTCACGGGCTCGCCGCCGGTTCGCTATACTTGTGCCAACGTGGGTGTTCTACGGGTTGCCCGGGCGTTCGGGCGGCCAGGATCTCCCGATGGGCTGATCGAGCCAAGACGATGTCCGATCCTGCACAGCGCTCCCTTCTTCCGGATTCGGTCAACCTTCCTTTTGTCGAGGCGCTCTACGCGGAATACCTGCGGGACCCGGCGTCGGTGCCGCCGGAGTGGCAGGGGTACTTCGCCCACCTGGCCGGAGCCGAGCGGGGCGCCCTGCGCCTCGGGCCGTCGTTCCGACCGACGAGCATCTTCAATCCCCCGCCGCCCGCGAACGGACAGATCAACGGGCACGCAGCCGTTGCCGTCCACGAAGCCGCAATCAACCAGGACCGCGTCGACCAGCTCATCCGCGCGCACCGCGTCCGCGGTCACATCCTCGCGCAGGTCGACCCGCTGCACCATCCGCGCCCGTACTCGCCTGAACTGAAGCCCGCGTTCTACGGGTTCTCGCGCGAGGACCTCGACCGCCCGTTCTCCAGCCGCACGATCAGCGGCAAGCCGGTGCGGACGCTGCGCGAAATCCTGCTGCTGATGCGGAACACGTACTGCCGCAGCATCGGCGCGCAGTTCATGCACATCGACTCGCTGGACGTGCGGCACTGGCTCCAGGAGCGGATGGAAAGCACGCAAAACCGGCTGAAGCTCACGCGCGAGGAGCAGCTCCGGATCCTGACGCGCCTGACCGATGCGGTCATCTTCGAGGAGTTCATTCAGAAGAAGTTCACGGGGGCCAAGCGCTTCTCGCTGGAGGGCGCCGAGAGCCTGATCCCGCTGCTGGACCTGGCCATCGAGCACGCCGGCAACCAGGGCGCCGACGAGGTCGTCATCGGCATGGCCCACCGGGGGCGGCTGAACACGCTGGCCAACATCATGGGCAAGAGCCCGCGCGAGCTCTTCCGCATGTTCGCGGAGCTGGACGCGGAGCTGTATGTCGGCAAGGGCGACGTGAAGTACCACCTCGGCCACGCCGGCACCTGGACCACGCAGCAGGGCCACAAGCTGCACCTGGCCCTGTGCTTCAACCCCTCGCATCTCGAGTTCGTTAATCCGGTCGTCCTCGGCCGCGTGCGGGCCATGCAGGATCGCCTGGGCGACCGCGACCGCGAGCGCAGCCTCGCGATCCTCGTCCACGGCGACGCTGCCTTTGCCGGCGAGGGCATCGTCCAGGAGACGCTGAACCTGAGCGAGTTGGAGGGCTATCGCGTCGGCGGCTGCCTGCACGTCATCGTCAACAACCAGCTCGGCTTCACCACCACCCCGCGCGAAGGCCGCAGCACCATCTACGCTACCGACGTGGCCAAGATGCTCCAGAGCCCGATCTTCCACGTCAACGGCGAAGATCCCGAGGCCGTCGCCCAGGTCGTCCGCCTGGCGCTCGACTTTCGCCGCCAGTTCAAGCGCGACGTGGTCATCGACATGTACGGCTATCGCCGCTTCGGGCACAACGAGAGCGACGAGCCGTCGTTCACCCAGCCGGTGCTCTACCGGCGAATCGCGGCCCGAAAGACGGTTCGCGAAGGCTACCTGCACCACCTGCTCCAGCTCGGCGGGGTGACGCGCGAGGAGGCCGACCGGATCGCGCGCGAGCGGCGCGAGTGGCTCGAGCGCGAGCTGGCCGACGCCCGCGTCGACGCGCCGCCTGCCAGCCGGGGGTCCACGGTCCTCGGCGAGCGCTGGAAGCACTTCGTCGGCGGGCACGACGTGGACGTCCCCGAGCCCGACACCGGCGTCGACAAGACGAAGCTGGCGGCGCTCCTCGAAGCCCAGTCGCGCACGCCCCCCGGCTTCAAGGTCCACCCCAAGCTGACCCGTCTGCTCGAGCTGCGCCGCCAGATGGCCCGCGGCGAGAAGCCACTGGACTGGGCGGCCGGCGAGTCGCTGGCGTTCGCGTCCCTGTGCGTGGAGGGGATGCGTGTGCGCCTCAGCGGCCAGGACAGCGGCCGCGGAACCTTCAGCCATCGCCACGCCGTCCTGCATGATTACGAGACGAGTGAGCGGTACATCCCGCTGCAACACCTGGCCCCCGACCAGGCGCCCTTCGAGGTGTTCAACAGCCCGTTGAGCGAGGCCGGCGTGCTGGGCTTCGACTACGGATTCGCCCTGGCCTACCCCGACGCGCTGGTGCTCTGGGAGGCCCAGTTCGGCGACTTCGTCAACACGGCGCAGGTCTACATCGACCAGTTCATCAGCGGCGCCGAGGACAAGTGGTTCAGCCTGAACGGGATCGCGCTTCTGCTGCCGCATGGACAGGAGGGCCAGGGCCCGGAGCATTCGAGCTGCCGACTCGAGCGATTCCTCCAACTCTGCGCCGAGGACAACATGCAGGTGTGCTGCCCGAGCACGCCGGCGCAGATGTTCCATCTCCTGCGGCGCCAAGTCGTGCGGCCAATCCGCAAACCGCTGATCGTGCTGACGCCCAAGAGCTTTCTGCGTCACCCGCAGGCCGTGAGCACGCTGGACGAGCTGGCCAGCGGCCGCTTCCAGCGGGTACTGCCGGATGCGACCGTGCGGCCCGGCGAGGTCCGCGCCGTGCTCATGTGCATGGGCAAGATCTACTACGAGCTGTTGGCCGAGCGAGAGAAGCGCGGCCGGCGTGATGTGGCCCTGGTGCGCGTCGAGCAGTTCTACCCTCTGCGCGATGAGCACCTCCAGGCAGGGCTCGCTGGCATCCCGGACGGCACGCCCGTGTACTGGACCCAGGAGGAGCCGCTCAACATGGGCGCCGCGCCGTACTTCCGCCTGCGCTACGGCGACCGGCTGCTCGGCCGCCATCCGCTCGGTTATCGCGGCCGCCCGGAGTCCAGCAGCCCGGCGACCGGCTCGAGCGCGAGCTTCAAGCTGGAGCAGGCGCGGCTGATGGAGAGCGCTTTTCAGGGCCTGTAGCGCTGGGCGTGGGCGCGTGGTGCCGCGCCCGGCCGTCGCGGGCCGGATGTCGGCGGCTGCGTCAGTCGCGCGGCGGGCGTGGCCCGACGGCGCAGCCGCTGTTGGATGACCAGCGGTGCCGGTTGCGGGCGACGATCCCGTAGAGCGCATCCCGCAGCGGGCGGGGGATGATCCGCAGCACGACAAGCCAGCGCCACGGCACGCGCAGCCGGCCGGCGATCCGGAGCAGCGCCGCGGACTTGGTCCACGCTCGATCGCCCTCTACGAGCACGATCGAGCCGGCGCCGCCCGGCGGAAACCCGTGCGCCTGGAGCAGCGCGGCCGCTTCGGCGGTTTGGGCGGCCAGCAAGCGCAAGGGATTGCGACCCTGCCGAGCCTCGATAAAGCGGACGGAGCGGGCGCACATGCCGCACG
>CAADGM010000021.1 GCA_900696535.1 uncultured Planctomycetota bacterium | reverse complement strand
TGCGCCGTCACTCCCGCGCACGCGGGATTCCAGCCCGCGACCCGCAGAACAGGCCGGCGAAAACAGCCACCACAGGAAGAGCGTCGTCAGCGCGCTCACGCGCGTTCATGCGACCCATCACACCAGGGCGGCGTCCCTGTGCGGTGACACTGGCACACCCAGCGCGGACCGGCCTCGGCGATCTCCACCTTGCACGACTTCAGCCCTGTCTCCATCCGGTTGTGCGCGCCGTCGCAATACGGCAGCGACGCTGACCAGCCGCATGTGCAGTAGGCCTTCTTTCCGGGCGTCTCGTAGATTTCAATCGGGCCGCGACCGTGCCGTGGATCTGCCATAGTGCTCGGTTTCCCAGGGGGTGAAAGCGATTTCTGCGCCGCGCGCGTGACAATTATAGACAGGCAAGCCGCGCGCCGCGCCAAGATTCGTCTTGTGACCCGGCGCCCGCGGCTCTATAAAGCGAGAGTCGTTCGACCACGCGGGGAACCGCTGCACGGCGGCCAGAGCGCGTCTTTCGAATCCGCCCGGCGCGTCGTCCGCCCTGCCGCCACGTTCCCCGGAGTGTCCTGGAAGGCTCATGGCTCCGGAGCCGTAGGACATGAACAACGCCGCCGCCGCGCGCGTCTTCAACGAAGTTGCCGTCCTGCTCGAACTCAAGGGTGAGGACGACTTCCGCGTCCTGGCCTACCGCCGTGTCGGGCGCGCCATCAACGACCTGAATGAGGACCTCGCCGAGGTCGCTTCGCGCGGCGAGCTCGAGCAGCTTCCCGGCGTCGGCAAAGCGATGGCCGAGAAGATCACCGAGCTTCTTCGCGAGGGGCGACTCTCGGTCCGCGAGGACCTGCTGCGCGAGGTGCCCGAGTCGCTGCTGCGGCTGCTGGCGGTACCGTCGCTGGGCGCGAAGAAAGTGGCCGTCCTCTGGAAGCGGTTGGGGATCATCTCGCTGGACGACCTCAAGATAGCCCTCCGAACGCGCAAGCTCGATGACCTGCCGGGCTTCGGCCCAAAGACCATCAACCAGCTTCAGCGCGGCATCGAGTTCATCGAGCGCTCGGCAGGCCGGACGCGCATCGGCATGGCCTGGAAAATCTCGACCCTGCTCGGGGGACAGGTGCTGGGGATGCGCGGCATGGAGCAGGCCGAGTTCGCCGGCTCGCTGCGCCGCGGGCGCGAGACGGTCGGCAACCTGGACTTGCTCTGCGCCGCGGACGAGCCGGCCGACGTGATTCGCGAGTTCTGCCAGCTCCAGCACGTGACGCAGGTCATCGTGGCCGCCGAGAGCCGCGGGGCCGTGCTGGTCAACTACGAGCCGTACGGCACGCTGCGGGTGGATCTGCGCGTCGTGCCGGCCCGGGCGTTCGGGGCGGCGTGGCTCATGTACACGGGCAGCGACGCCCACTACGCGCGGCTCGTCGAGCGCGCCGCGCAGCGCGGCCTGGAGCTGAAGGAGACCGGGCTCTTCGACGCCGATCGCTTCATCGCCGGCCAGACCGAGGAGGAGATCTACCACGCCCTGGGAATGCCCTGGGTCCCGCCCGAGCTGCGCGAGGATCGCGGCGAGTTCGAAGTGTCCGAGATTCCGCGCGACCTGCTCGTGCAGAACCACCTGCGCGGCGAACTGCACATGCACACGGTCGCCAGCGACGGGCGGAACACGATCGAGGAGATGGCCCAGGCCGCCCGGGACCGCGGCTACGAGTACATCTGCATCACCGACCACTCGCAGAGCAGCGTCCTGGCCGACGGCCTCAAGCCGGAGGTCCTGCTCGGGCACATCCACGACGTCCACGCGGTCGGGGCGCGCATGCCGGGCCTGGAGGTCCTGGCGGGGTCCGAGGTCGACATCCTCTCCGATGGTCGTCTGGATTATGCCGACGACGTGCTCGCGCAGCTCGACTGGGTCATGGCCTCGGTCCACGCGGCCATGACGAACGATATCGAGAAGAACACGCGCCGCACGCTGGCCGCCATTCGCAACCCCTATGTGAACTGCATCTCGCACCCGACCGGCCGGCTCATCAACGAGCGTGAGGCCATGCCCATCGACATCGAGGCCATCGCCCGCGAGGCCGCCCGCACCGGGACGGCCCTCGAGATCAACGCCAACAACTTCCGCCTCGACCTCAAGGACGAGCACGCCCGCCTGGCTCGCGACCTGGGCGCCATGATCCTCATCAACACCGATGCCCACGCCACAGACCAGTTCGACCAGATCCGCTTCGGCGTGATGACCGCCCGGCGGGGCTGGCTCCGCAAGGACGACGTGCTCAACACGCGCAGCGCCGCCGAAATCCGGCAATTCGCGCAGGCCAAGCGCGCTCGCCTGCGGGCGCTGGCGGGCTGATCGCGGCCCTCCGCCCCCGCGTTCCACACGCGACCGGCCGTCGGCTGCCCGGCTCCACCCCGACGTATAATCTGGCATGTCGCAACACGCGGCCCAGGCCGGCGGTCTCGTCTACACGTACCGCAAGTACGACCCGCTTCGCTTTCCCCCGCCGGCCGGTGAGGCCCCGGACCTCGTCTCCCCCGCGTTCGAGCACCTGCTGACCTTCGGCAGCGCCCGCCGGCTCACGCCCGAGCAGCTCGCCGACGCCGTCGAGATCGACCCCAGCCAGATCACGGGCCTCGGCCCGAGCATCGACGCCTTGCGCCGACTGCTCGAGGAGCGCAAGCGGCAGATTCTCGAAACCTACGAAACCGGTACTGTGCAGCGCACCGCCGCCCGAGCGCTGCGCGACGCGATCGAGCGCGCCCGGCCGCCGGAGCGGCTGCGCGGCGCGTTCGAGCGCGCGGTCCGCGCGGAGCAGTCGCTCGACTTCGAGAAGCTCTGGTACCGCGTGGACCAGCGGAGCGACTTCGCCCGGCAGCTCCTGCACCTGCGCGAGCGTCTCGATGAGCGCGACGAGATCGATGAGCTGGCCACGAAGTACCGCTTCACCGGACGCACGGCACTCGACGTGCCCGCCGCCCTCTCCGTCAAAGAAGAGCTGGAGACGATCGACCGCCTGCTGGCCCAGCTCGATGAGGCCGCCCGCTCGGCGAAGGTCGCGCTGATCGACCTCGACGCCCTGGCACGCTTCGCCGACGCGGAGCAAGTCGAGGAGCTGGCCGCGCTGCGCCGCCGCGTCGAGGACCTGCTGCGCCGCCTCGCCGAGGAGCAGGGGCTGCTCAACCAGCAGGGCGAACTTCGCCTTTCTCCCAAGGCGTACCGCCTTTTCCAGGGCAAGCTGCTCGACCAGATCTTCAGCCAGCTTTCGGCTGCCCGGCCGGGCCGGCACGACACGAGCCTCTCCGGCGACGGCGCGGTCGAGCTTCAGCGGACCAAGCCGTACGAGTTCGGCGACTCGCTGGCGAACATGGACACTTGCGCGTCGATCCTCAACGCGATGTTGCGCGAGCGGCTCGCCGCGGCAACTTCGAGGCCCGCCGACGCGTCCGCCGCCCCCCACCGCCTCGGGCCGGCGCGACTGCCGATTCGAATGAGGCCAGACGACATCGAGATTCACCTGACGCGCAACAATCCCAAGTGCGCGACCGTCGTGCTCATGGACATGAGTGGCTCGATGCGCTGGAACGGCCTGTACGTCCACACGAAGCGCATGGCCCTGGCCCTGCACGCCCTGATCTGCTCGGAATACCCCGGCGACTTCGTCGACTTCTTCGAGGTCGCCTCGCTTGCGCGGCGCGTCCCGGTCGGCGAGATCGTCGAGCTCCTGCCCAAGCCGGTGACGATCTACGATCCGGTCGTGCGGCTCAAGGCCGACATGGGTGACCCGGATTTCAACCCGCTCTTGCTACCCCCCCACTTCACGAACCTCCAGCACGGCCTGGCCCTGGCCCGGCAGGTGCTCCAGGTCCAGGACACGCCGAACCGGCAGATCATCCTCATCACCGATGGCCTGCCGACGGCCCACTTCGACGAGCGCTGGCTTTACCTGCTGTACCCGCCGCACACGCGCACGGCCGAGGCGACGCTGCGCGAGGGTCGCCAGTGCCGGCAGCAGGGCATCATCATCAACATCTTCCTGCTCAGCACGTGGTCTCAGAGCGAGGAGGATGTGCGCTTCGGCCACCACCTGGCCGAGGACACCGGCGGGCGCGTCTTCTTCGTCACCGGCGGCGAGTTGGAGCGGTTCGTGGTCTGGGACTACGTCCGACATCGACGGATGATCATTGGCTAGGGTCGCGCGGTCTTCGAGTTCAGCTGGGTTGCTTCGGCCTGCCCGGCGCCACCTTGCCAACCGCCAGCGAGGAACCTGACAGGTCAATCCCCCTTAGCCGGCTGCGTCGTTGGACCAGTCACTCGGCGCCGCTGCTCCGACGTCAGCAGGGCTTCCAGTCTCGGTTGCAGACGCGAAACGAAGATCTCGTCGAGCGGCGCCGTCAGACGGTCGCGTTCACTCTGCAACCGAGTCCAATCACCGCGTGCCGGGTCACTGTGGTTCGTCATCGCAAGGAGGCGGGCGTCGAGGACGTCGAAGTCGCCCCGGCGCCGCGTGATGTACGCAGAAGCTTCCTCCTGGCAGTCACCGAGAATGATCAGGGCGCGTTGTGTCTGATCGCGATCCAATCCATGACGCTCGATGAAGTCACGCGCATATCGCTCCCAGTCACTCAGGAGTCGCGCTCCCCCGTTAAGCAGTTGCACCACGTTCGCAGTCGCACTTCGCGAGGCTGTGAGCGGATCTGCATCATTGAGTCGCACCTCGGCCTGCCTGCGGTAGCGAAGCAGACCCGGACCAGGCACTCTCTTTCCCGCGCGGACATCGGCTGCCCACTGCTCGTGCGAGACCAGTTCGTCACCGTTCCACCACCGCGCTTCGCCCGGCTCCCGATTCGTCACGACGACGCACACGCCTGGCTCCAAACCGATGTCTGATGGGCGAAGCGGCATCGGGTGGCCCGGACGGTTGATCTGCACCGCGTACAGGTCGAGCACGTCGAGGAGCGGGCCATCGCTCCCACCCTGGTAGCTCCTCACGCGCGATGGAAACCAAACCCCATCGACGTGCCGGAGGTCGATGCGCCGCTCACCCACCGGCTCGCCACGGCGATAGACTGCCGTTCGGACCGGGCTGCAATCTTTCGCCGTGTCAATCCACCAGCGCACCTCCACGTCTCCCGAGCGAGCCGCCACGCACTCGAGTCCGTCATCAGGGAAGACACGGTACTCAACCGTCGGGTGCCCGGCGGCCCGCACTTCCTCCTCGAACGGGACATCAAGCCGAATCGGGCAGAGTCCCAGAAGACGCAGGTCGTAGATGGCCAGTGCTGCCGCCTCAGAGCGGGGCAGCAGCTGCGCGAGGGGGTTGCGCTGCTCGTACCGCCAGACGCCGTCTGGCTCCACCAGGTAGCCAAGCGGGCCGGCGAGAGCCGTGTCCGACACGGCCACATCGCGCCCGTGCTCATCCCCGTGGTTGATCCGCGCGACACGGTTGCCGCCAATCAGCGTGGTGTAGAAGCGCACTCCCTTGGCGGGGCCGCTGACAAGCTCGCGCACCCAATCGATCCGCGCCGTCCGAAGACGTACCGCCGACCGACTCTCCTCGGCGCATCGGAGCAGTGAAGGCTTCTCGGTTGACCAGGCGCGCTCCGACACTTCGTCCGCCAGCACGGCACCTGGCCCCCCACCCGAGCTAAGCACAGTCAGAACCGGACCGATGATTACTCCCAACCTCATGGTGAGCGGTCCTCCACAAGAGCCTCTCGCAAAACGGCTGGGCATATGACGTCGCCGATCGATCGGAACGCGAACCGTCGCAGCCGAGAAGCCGCTCCTCGTAGCGCTCAGCGGGCTCAGAGCGAACTCCGCGTCGCAGTGCTTATTCGAGCACTCGCCGTGGCGGTTGCAGCCGAGGAGGGCCGCCTCGCGCCGCTAGTGATCGATTGCCGTCCAGCACTCTACTTCGCCGAGCAACGTCACGTCGGCTTGGTGGGTCGGGATTTCGTCACCCCATGGCACGCATGGATTGGCCAACGAGCACGTGATACCGCCGAACTACGGTTGGCACATCCGAACCAGGCGGCAGTTCACGTTCACGACGTAATATTGATGGCCGGTGAACGCGTCGAAGAGCACCGGCACCGAGAGGCACCGAACTACCACGCCGCAGACACCGCCTCCCTGGGCGTTCGGGTCATAGCACTCGCAGATGCTGTCGGGAACGCATTCGAGGCACGCCTGGGTTACTCCCTTGCCAGCACGGGCAGATATCCCGAGAGCGACAGGAACTACGACAAAGGCGAGCAGGGACACGCACGCTTTCAGGACCACGATCCAACCCTCACTTGCCCATCGTTGACAAGGTGACTGCCGCCGGACCATCGCCACCGCTGCCGCCTCGCGTCTGCGTGCACGCTGGCACTCTGACCACGCAAGCGTCCATGCTCCACACTACCCCCCCCCGCTTTTCAAGAGGCATCCCCATGCTCTCGCTGCAGTGGTAGGCCAGCCCCGCGCTGCTCGGGCGCCCCGATCACGAGGCGCCCGGCAATTCGTTCGGCGTGCACGCGAGCGTGCACGCCGGGGATGGGCAAGTCGCATCCTCGCCCTTCCCCCGGCTCGTGCGACCCGCCGGGAACGTCCCGGCCGGTTGCCTGGGCGGAAACGGAACACATGGATCGCCCGAGCCGGAATGCCGTGTTACGTCGCCATCCGGTACAAGGCCGCGCGGCGTCGTGGCCGGGCGGCAAGATCGGGTAGCACCCCAACCGGCGAGTCTTCGGAATCCCGGGGCGGAGCGCAAGTATCGCCCCCCTGCGGTGACGCAGGGCATCCGTTTTCAGCGGTGGCGTGGAGCACCCGCTCATAGCGGTTCCACCGGATTCACCCGCTGATAGCGCGTGCTCCACGGGCGCGGGGATAGGTTCTGCTGGTCGGGAACTTCTGGCCGACGCGATTCGGCAGTGGTAAAGTTACGCGCCGTTGCCCGGCGGTGCGCCAACGAGCCGCGCACACTGTCGGGGGCATCGCGCGTCGCGCGGTGCCTGCACCGGCTGAGTCGGCGTCCAGGGCGGTCGACACGTCTCGATGGCCGTCGGCCGTCAGCCGGGCAGAGGTGCCAGCATGGATCCCACCCAGCGGTTCACATCGCGCGCGGCGATCTACACCGCCGCCCGTCCCGGCTACCCACGCGACATTCTGCGCGTCCTCGAACAGACCGGCGACCTGCGCCGCCCGGCGTGCCTGGCGGACGTCGGCTGCGGAACCGGCAAGCTGGCGGAGATCTTCCTGGAGGCCGGCTACGACGTGATCGGCGTCGAGCCCAACGACGCCATGCGGGCCGCCGGCGACGAGCAGCACCGCGGCGACCCGCGCTTCCGCAGCGTGTCCGGCCGGGCCGAGGCAACGACGCTCGGCGACCGGTCCGTCGACGCGATCGTCTGCGGGCAGGCGTTTCACTGGTTCGAGCCGGTCGCGACCCGCCGTGAGTTCGCCCGCATCCTCAAGCCGGGCGGACTGGTGGCGCTGATCTGGAACAACCGCGCCACCGGCGGCGACGCGTTTCATACGGGCTACGAGGCGCTGCTGCGCCAGTACTGCCCGGAGTACGTGCGCATCTCCGCGGGCTACGCCAACCCGGAGCAGGTCCGCGCCTTCTTCGCTCCCGCCGCGTTCCAGCATG
Organism: uncultured Planctomycetota bacterium; assembly: GCA_900696535.1. Lineage (GTDB taxonomy): Bacteria > Planctomycetota > Phycisphaerae > UBA1845 > Fen-1342 > CAADGM01. The sequence goes on along the minus strand of CAADGM010000021.1, from coordinate 19,994 downwards.
CGCGCTTCGAGAACAGCCAGACCCTGGACCTGGGCGGTCTGCTGGGCCGGCTGCTGTCGTCGTCGTACGTGCCACAGTCCGGGCCAGATCACGAAGCGCTGCAACGCGGGGTCGAGGCGCTCTTCCAGCGGCACGCCGACAACGGGCGCATCCGCATGCGCTACGACACCGAGCTGTTCTTCGGGAAGCTCGCGTAGCCCCTCGCATCGGCCCTGTAGCGTCGGACCTCTGCGTCCGACGAACGGGGTCTCTCACCCGCCTCGCCGGACGCGGAGGTCCGGCGCCTCTCTCCTGGCTCCTCGCTGGACGCGTGACGCGGCGCCTGCGGCGGTGCGTCCGCCTCCGCTCAGACCGCTTCCACCGCCATCGCGACGGCGTTGCCACCGCCGAGGCACAGGGCCGCGACGCCCTTCTTCGCCCCGCGGCTCTTCATCGCGTGCAGCAAAGTGACCAGCACGCGGGCCCCGCTCGCGCCGATCGGGTGCCCCAGCGCGATCGCTCCTCCGTGCACGTTCACATTCTCGCCGCCGAGTTCGAGCGCCTTCAGATTCGCACACACCTGGGCCGCGAAGGCCTCGTTCAGCTCGAACAGATCGACCGCGTGGAGATCCCAGCCCGCCTTCGCGCACACCGTCTTCACGGCGGCGATGGGGGCAAAGAACAGCTCCCGCGGCGGGCCGCCCGCGGTCGCGTGCGCGACGATGCGCGCCATCGGCTTGCCGCCGGCGCGCGCCAACCCCTTCTCGCTGCACACCAGGACGGCCGCGGCGCCGTCGGAGATGGCGGAGGCGTTGCCGGCGGTCACGGGTCCGTCCTTGCTGAAGGCCGGCTTGAGCGCCGCCAGCGCGTCGTAGTTCGCATCGGCTCGATACGTCTCGTCGGTGTTGAACGGCACCTTCTCGCGCGGCACCTCGATGGGCACGCGCTCGGCGGCGAACAGCCCGGCCTGGTCGGCCTTGGCCGCGCGCTGGTGGCTCTGGCAGGCCCATTCGTCCTGCATCTTGCGGGTGATACCGGCGCGCGCCGCCGTCTCCTCGGCCAGCACGCCCATCACAGTGTTGTCGTAGACATTGGTGAGCCCGTCGTACAGCATACCGTCGACGAGTTCGACGTTGCCGAACTTGTTGCCCGTGCGCATACCACGCACGAAGTACGGGGCCTGGCTCATCGACTCGATGCCGCCCGCCAGCACAACGTCGGCTTCGCCGGCGCGGATCGCGAGGTCGGCCTGCATGACCGCCTGGAGCCCGCTGCCGCAGACCTTGTTCACGGTCGTGCACGAGATCGTGTCCGGGATGCCCGCCCCCAGCGCTACCTGCCGGGCCGGGTTCTGCCCCACGCCACACTGGAGCACCTGGCCGATGTACACCTCGCCGATGGCCGCGCGGTCCGCCCGCACCTCGTCGAGCATGGCCTTGACGACCTGCGCCCCGATGGCCGGCGCGGGAAGCTTGGAGAGCCCGCCCAGGAACCTGCCGATCGGGCTTCGCTTCGCCGCCGTGATGTACGTCTGCGCCTTGGACATGAAACACTCCTCCGGACAGCTCGCCGGGCATCGCGACCGGCATCACCGGACCAACTAGTCTAGAAGGTCAGACACGCGCCGGCAAGCGACGCCCGCTTCCGGCCCCTGCGCCGCGCTCGTCCGCCGCACTCGCCTGCGACGTTCGCGTGCCACGCCCATCCGAGCCGACCGCGCCAGCGGTCGGACCACGCGCCAGCGGTCAGGCAAGGCGCGCCAGCGGTCGGACCAGCCGCCAGCGGTCGGACGGGGCATCACGGCCGCCGCGCCCACGCCCTCAGCACGTGCCGGCGATCTTGCCACTCCGCCGAGCACTCGACCCACTCCAGCGCCGGCCACGTCTCCCGCAGTTCGACCTCGGTCAGGACGGACGACCCCGAACACCGTCGCCCAGCCCGGCCGCGATCCTCCGGCGTGAATGCCTCGACGAGCACGCTGCCGCCATCCGCCACTTGCGCCGGCAGGCGCCGATAAGTCGGTCGATGGACGAAACGAATCGCCAGGACGAGGTCGAACGCGCCACCCGGTAGCGGATCGCGCCCGAGCTCCGCGACGCGCCAGTCGATGCGCGGCCCTGCCTCCAGGTATCGTCGCTCCAGGTCACGCGCCCGCTCGATCGCGTCAGGCAGTCGATCGATCGCGATCACACGCCAGCCGAGCGACGCGAGGTACACGGCGTCGCGGCCGCAGCCGCAGGCGAGATCGAGCGCACGGCCAGGGCGGAGCTGCGCGGCAACCCGCGCAACGAGGGGACTTGGCTGCCAGAGTCGATAGCGACCGGGCGTCGTCAGCCCTGGCGCCGATTGCCCCGCTGCCGGCCAATCTTCCGGCACGGGTGTCGCGGGCCGTCCGCCCGCCGCGAGCCACGCGATCGTCTCCGCCGCCAGGTGCCGCGGCCCGGCGACCATGAGCGGCGCACCGCGCGGCGGCAACTCGTGCAGCCGGCCGGCCAGCTCCTCGAGAGGGATGTTGACCGCCCCCGGGAAGGGCGCAGCGCGGGCCGCGTCAGCCGGTCGTGGATCAAGGACGGTGCTTTGAAGCATGCGGCTCGTTCGCGCCGGCGCGCCACCGCCGGTGCGGCGAAGCTTCTGGCTCGCTGCGGCGCGCTTCCAGCTCGCCCGAAGGAACGCACAGCACTCTCGCCCCACCGGCACAGCCTCAGCGCGCTGCCCCCACCATCGGCGCTGCCGCGCGCTCCTCCACCACTGCCCGTTCGCGCGCCAGGCCGAGCGCCGCGCGGTGCGACAGGTACCGGCCCAGCGCCCACATGGCCTGGTCGCACGAGCGGAAGACCGGCACGCCCGCCCCACGCAGCGCCTGCCCTAGCGCATCGTATGCGCCGCCCGAGTCGATGCTCACGACCACCGGCTTGCGCGTCGCCTTCAGCAGCCGCGGCATGCGCTCCGCCAGCGAACCCGGTCGGGCGAGTTCCTCCGCCGTCGTCAGCATCGCTGGCGTCAGCGGCACGAACGACGCGATCAGCGCGTCGACCTCGGGGGCTTCGAGCAACACGCGCACGCACTCCTCGTACGCCGCGTCCGTGGCCATCGGCGTCAGATCGAGCGGATTGCGCGGATTGACCAGGCCGGCGAGCTTGTGCCGCTCGAGCGCGGCCTCCAGGGCCGCCCGCGTCGCGTCGGAGATGCTCGGCACCTCGACGCGGTAGTGCTCACCGGTGCTGGCGTCGGCCATGCCGACCGTCTCAAACCCCGCGTTGCTCACGCACGCGACTCGCGCGCCACCCACCGCCCGCTCATGCAGGCACGTGGCCAGCTCGACCATCTGCTCCCACTGCTTGAACGTCTCGACCACCAGCGCGCCGGCGTTGCTCACCGCCGCCACGCACACGTCGTAGTCCCCCGCCAGCGAAGCGGTGTGCCCGGCGGCCGCGGAGCGTCCGGGTGCCGTGCGCCCGGCCTTGTAGAAGACGACCAGCTTGCCGGTGGCGGTCGCCGCCCGCACCGCGCGGACGAAGTCCAGGCCGTCGAGGTCGTTGAACCCCTCGGCGTAAACCCCGATGACATCCACGTCGTCGCGCTGCGCGACTACGCCGAGCACGTCCGCGAGCGTCAGGTCGATCTGGTTCCCGAGCGAAACGGTCAGGGCGGGGTCCAGCGTGCCCAGGTTGCTCAGCCGGCTCACGACGAACGCGCCGCTCTGCGAGATGAGCGCGACGCGTCGCGCCGGCGCCGTCCAGCGCGGGTCGAGCTTGGTCTTGGGTATGAAGAACGTGTCGTAACGGCCCGGCCGTGACTGGATGCCCATGCAGTTCGGGCCCAGGAACACCGGCCCGCCGTCCGGCCGCTCGCGCCCTGCGGCGATCGCTGCGCGGATCTGCTGCATCAGCTCGGCCGACCCTTCGGTCTCCCCGACGCCGCCGGGGATCATGATCGCCGCGGCCACCTTCCCGGATCGGACGCACTGGGCCGTGATCTCCGGCATGGCGGCGGCGGGGGCGGCGATGACCAGCAGGTCCACGGGCCAGGGAAGCTGCTCGATACTCGGTGCGCACGGCACGCCGTCGATCGCGCCGCCGCCCTCCTTCACGACGACCAGGCGATCGCCCGGGAAGCCGCACTGCTTGAGGTTGTTGAGGATGATGCGGCCGAAATTCATCGACGTGCTCGAAACCCCCAGCACGGCGATTGAGGCCGGTTCGAGGAGTTGGCGGACTTTCGCGAGCGGGCGCGGCACCGCGCGGCGAACCTGCGTGCGGATGCGCCCGCGGCCGTCCAGCGGGACCATGCGCTCCTGGCGGAAGGCGAACGGATTGACCTCGAGCTCCTCGACGTCCGGACCCTCCTGTCCGCGGTCGACGCAGAAGTGCCGCGCGATCGCGATGAACGCCCGGAAGCAGCGCAGCAGTTCGCCGTCGGACACGACGCGGCGGTGGCCGCGGGCGCGACCGGCGAGCACGTCGTATGCCGCCGTCCGCCGAAACAGCGCCAGGAACTCCTCGGCGCTGGTGTCCATCGCGCACGCTTTGGCGACGGCCACGCCGGGCTTCATGACGCTCGCCAGGTACTCGGTATCCACGCCGCCCAGCCCGGCCGCGATGACCGGCCCGAATTCTCGCGTGGCCCGCACGCCGACGAACAGCTCGCTGCCGAAGCCCAGCCGCCCGTGCTCGACGAACTCGACAACCAGAACGCCCTCCACGCGCACCTGCCCCACGAACCGCGCGACCAGGCGATCCATCTCACGCCGCACCGTCTCGTAGTCCTTGTTGCAGAAGACCACCGCGCCCGCGTCGCTCTTGTGCGTCACGTCCGGCGAGACGAGCTTCAGCGCCACCCGTTGCCCGGGGAACTGCGCCAGAGCCTCCTCCGCGATCACCGAGTCCGGACGGACGAGCAGGTACTTCGGCGGACTGATCGCCCCCACCAGCTCGACGAGCATGTACACCTCGTGCTCGTAAAGCGGCCGCTTGCCCTCGTTGTGCGCCCGAACGAGACACTGCTCGAATGCCTGCGCCTCCGCCCCGGTCAGCCGGCTCGCGAGATCGTCCACGTCGTCGAACGAGGGCGGCGCCGGCGCCGCCTCGCCCGCGAGCGCTTCCGCCGGCAGCTTGTCGATCCACGCGCGTACGGCCCGCGACGTGCCGCCGCGCTCCAACCCGTCCTGGTACGCCGCCGCGGCGTTGCGACCCAGTCGAAACGCCCGCTGATTGACGGCGACCACGGCCGGTCCCTTCGCCGCGAACATCTCGGCCACTGCCTCTTCCAGGGCGGCGGGCTCCAACTCGAGGAACAGCGACGCGGCTCCGAGCGTGACGATGTTGGCTGAGCGGACCGAGCCCGCGGCCTTGGCCAGGCCGTCGGCGTCAAGCAGAACGTGTCGGGGGAATCCGGCGACGCGGTCGAGCACCTGCTCGATCGGCGGGTAGTTTTCGATGTTCACGAAGGCGTTGGTCGCCGCGATGATCACCCCGCCGTCCTTGAGGTACTGCACGTACCGCAGAGCTTCGAGCGGCTCAACGGCCACGACCAGGTCAGCGTGCCCCAGTGGGATCAGGTCGGAGAACAGCTCGTGGTCGGCGATGCGCAGGTGCGACTGCACGGCGCCGCCACGCTGCGACATCCCGTGCACCTCGGCCTGCCGAACCTGCAAGTCCCGTCTCAGCGCGGCCATGGAAATGGCCCGCGCGATGGTGAGAATCCCCTGGCCGCCGACGCCTGCGAGAATGAGGTTCTGTTCCACGTGGGTTTCCTTCCGGCCGGCGTGCGGCCGACCCGAAGGGGCGCCGCCGCGCGACTACCCGTAGGATAACGCCCCGGCCCCGCGATCGGCAGCCGCCAGCCGCCAGCGGGAAGGCCGTAGCGGCCCGGCGCTGTAGCGCTGGATCTCTGCGTCCAGCGCCTGCACTCGACGCCGCCGAACCCCGAAGTCCGGCGACACTCGCCGGGGCGACTCCGGCCGCTCCTGCACAGACGGCCGGGAGCAGGCCCCGCCAGACGTGTCAGATGCGGAACAGCGCGCCCAGCCGCTTGCCCAGCGCCAGGGACGCGACGACGATCGTCACGATCAGGATGACCATCCCCCACACGCCCAGCGCAGCGGCCTGTTGCAGTCCGGAGCTGGGGTTGTCCGCCAGGTCGTATATCGCCTTCGTGATCGGGTACGTGTGCCGGTCGAACGTCAGCACCAGGCTGTCAGACACTTCCAGCATGGACCGGCTGAAGACGATGAGCCCGCCGGCGATGAAATTCGCCGCCAGCAGCGGGGCGACGATCGTCGCCATCACGCGGAGTCGGCCGGCGCCGAGGTTCTGGGCCGCCTCCTCCAGCGCCACCGAGGTCTGCTCAAGCCCGGCAGCACACGAGCGGACCAGGAACGGCATCCGCCGCACAACGTACGCGGTTACGAGCAAGGGAGTGGGATCGTTCCGGAGCGGATTGAGAGACGCCAGCCACGATTGCCCCTGCGTCATCACGAAGTAGCCGAACGCCATGACCAGACCGGGCACTGCCAGCGGGAGCATGGCCAAGCTGTCCAGCAGCGTCGTTCGCCAGGAGGGCCGCCGCACGACTGGGTACGCGATCGCGAACGCGAGCACGACCGTTACGGCGGTCGCGATCAGGGAATAGCGCAGGCTGTTGGCGACGGCCCGCGCGGACAGGCCGCGGGTCGGCTCGCCGATGGCCATTACGTCGCTCAGCAGGTCGGCGTGGAAGCGCAGCGTCAGGTGAGCCGGATCGACCTCGATGATTCCGGTCGCGGTGACGCTGCCCAGCACGACGGCGATGTGCGGCAGGATCGCCACGCCCATCACGAGCGCGAAGGGCAGCGCGGCCAGCAGCCCCCACCCGCCGCGGAGCCGGCGTGGCTGGGCGGCAGCCGTCGCCTTGGCAAGCATGCCGGCGCCGCCACGGCCGAGCACGAACTTGCCTACCAGGTACAGCAGCACGCTGATGACGAGGAGGATGACGACCAGGGCGTACGCGTCACCCTCGGGATTTGTGGTCTCCAGCTTGCTGAAGACCTGCACCGCGGTGACCTCGCGGAAGCCGACCATCAGCGGCGTGCCCAGCTCCGTGAACGTGGAGATGAACACGATCGTCGCGCCGGCGAAAATGCCCGGTCGCATGAGCGGCAACGGGATGCACCAGAACCGCCGCCAGGGCCCGGCCCCCTGGTTGCGGGCGGCTTCATCGAGCGCGGGGTCGATGTTCGCCAGGGCGGCCTGGATATTCAGGAACGTAATCGGGTACAGCGCGAGCGCTTCGAGCACGAAGCAGGCGACGAAGGGGTAGGCCAGGAAGTCGATGTACTGCCCGGGCCCAAGCCAGCCGAGTTGCTGGAGCCACAGGTTCACGCCCCCGTTGCGCGACAGCAGCCCCTTGACGCCGATGGCTCCGACGAACGGCGGCAGCACCATCGGCACCATGATGGCCGCGAGCCACAGCCGCTTGCCGGCAAAGTTGAAGTTCTCGGCGATCAGCGCGAGCGGGATCGAGATGAGCAGGCACAAGCTGGTGGCACAGAGCGCCATCAGCAGGCTGTTGACGAGGCCGGCCCGGTACAGCGGCTCGCTGAGCACCCATCGGTACCAGTCGAGCGAGAGGGCGCCCCGATCATCCTGGAACCCCGCGTGCACGACCGCCCAGATCGGCGCGACCAGCACCACTCCCAGCACTGCCAGCAGGCCGAATTCGAAGAGCGTCGACTGCCAGCCGCGCATGCCACCTACCTGAGCGACGACCTTCCCCCGCCAGTGCCGGCGGCAATATAGCTGGAAAGCCCGCGCGTGTCCCGATGCGGATCGCGACGTGTCTACCAGTACCGCTCGAAGTGGATGTTGCCCTTCTGCTGGTGCGTGTCCGTGACGAAGCCCCGCGCAACCAGCAGCGCCTCGACGGTGTCGATCATGTCCGGGTTTCCGCAGAGGAACACGTGCGCCCTGGCCGGGTCGAGCGGCACCCCCGCGAGGCGTTCGTACATCTCCGGCTCGAGCACCGTCTGCACCCGGCCGCGCAGCCCGGTCCACGGACTGCCCTCCGGCTCGCGCGTCACGAGCGGGATGTAGCGGACCGACTCATCCCCCCGACACACGCGCTCGAGCTCGTCGCGATATCCCAGGTCGGATGCGTAGCGGGCGCCGTTGATGAGCACGAAACGCCGCCAGGGCCGGTTCTCGGCATACGTCCGCAGCATCGAGAGAAACGGCGCGATGCCCGTGCCGGTGGAGACCATGACCAGGTCCGCCCCCGGCGGTGCCAGGTCGATCGTGAATTCCCCCTTGGCCTGAGAATCCATCCACAGCCGCCCGCCGACCGGGATTTCCCACAGCCGCGGCGTCAGGGCCCCTTCCTCGATCCGGACCACGAAGAACTCCAGGTGGTCGGTCGTCAGAGGCGAGGACGCGATTGAATACGCCCGGCGCGTCATGCGAACGCGGCCCGGCCTCCCCGCCGTCGGCGCCCCTTGGTCGGGCTTTGGCAGGCCGAGGCGGACGAACTGCCCGGGCTGGAAGTCCGGCACGCGGCCGCCGTCCGGCCGCACGCGGACAATGCTGAGCGTCTCGTTCAGGTCCTCGCGGCTGATGAGTTCGGCGTTCAGAACGTCGGTGGCGATGCTTTCCATCCCGCAATTCTAGCAGTCAGGGGCGTCAGGGTGGCGCGGCCGACCAATCGGACCAGGTCGGGTTCGGCACCCGGCCGCTCCGGCGGCGCAAGCGGCGACCGTACGACGCTCAGAAGATGAAGTCCGTCGACAGGAACTTCGAGTGCCGGCCGGCCACGATCTCCGACACGATCCTCTCGTTACCAGGGTCGGCCTTCGCCGCCACCAGGCTGCGGATCGAGAATACCCGCAGCGCATCCGATACGGAAAGCGTGCCCTCGGCGGAGTCCTTCCGCCCGGTGAAGGGAAACGTGTCCGGCCCGCGCTGGCACTGGCTGTTCAGATTCACGCGGCAAACCAGGTTGACGAGCGTGTCCACCAGCGCGCCGAGGCGGCGAGCGTCGCGCCCGAACACGGCCGCCTGTTGCCCGAAGGGCGAAAGCTCCAGCCAGTCGAGCACCTGCCCCTCATCATCGAACGGCACGATCGGCACGACCGGCCCGAACTGCTCGACCCGACAGATCTCGGCCTCCAGCGGCGCCGGGTAGACCACTGCCGGGTAAAACAGGGTCTGGTCGATCGTGCCGCCGCCGGGGTTCACGACCTTCGCACCGCCGCGCATCGCCGCTTCCCCGAGCCCGGCAAGCCAGGTCGGCTTGTCGTCCTCGGGCAGCGGCGTGATCTGGACGCCGTCCTCCCACGGCATCCCAACGACGAGCCGCCCGACAGCCTCTGAGAAGCGTTCGACGAACGCGTCGGCCAGGCTCCGATGCACGAAGATGATCTTGATCGCCGTGCAGCGCTGCCCATTGAAAGCCAGGCTGCCGAGCAGGCACTCGCGGACCGCAAGCTCCAGGTCGGCATCGTCCAGGACGATGGCGGCGTTCTTCGCCTCGAGTCCCAGCACGCAGCGCAGCCGATTCGGGCGCGGGTGCTGGTGCTTGAGGATCGACGCAACACGCGCCGAGCCGATGAACGCCAGCACGTCGACTCGACCGCTCTCCATCAGTGGCCCGACAACGACCCGCCCGTCGCCATACACGGTGTTCACAACCCCCGGCGGGAACGATTCGGCGAGCGCCGAAAGCAGCGGCGCGTGCAACAGCACGCCGTGCTTGGGCGGCTTGAAAATCACCGTGTTGCCCATGATCAGCGCCGGGATGAGCGTCGTGAACGTCTCGTTCAGCGGGTAGTTGAACGGCCCCATGCACAGCACAACGCCGAGCGGGCTCCGCCGGATCTGCGCCACGAAGCCGGACTCGACCGCGAAGCGCGAGCTGGTTCGATCCAGGTCCTTGAGCGCATTGATCGTGTCACGGATGTAGTCGACCGTGCGGTCAAACTCCTTGCGGGCGTCCGACAGGGGCTTGCCGATCTCCCACATGAGCAGGCGCACGACGTCCTCGCGCGCGGCCTGCATCCGCGGAATGAACGCCTCCATGTGACGAATGCGCTCCGCGACCGACATCGTCGGCCACGCCCCGCGACCGTGGTCATAAGCTTCGCAAGCCGATTCCAGCGCCGCCCCGGCCTCCGCTGCGGTCATCAGTGGATAGTGCCCCATCGTGTGCGGCCGGGCTGTGCCTGGGGCGCCCACGCACACGGGCGAAAGCACCGTCTCCCTGGGGCCCGACCAGATCGCGACCTGTCCGTTCGCGAGGTAGCGGAGCCCGTCCTCGCTTGGCCCGACGCGAAACTCGGCCGGGATGTCGCTGGCGACCTCGGGAAAGACCGACCGCGGGCTCGCGACCATCGTCGTCATGCCTGCACCTCGTAGCCGAGACCAGCGCTCCGCGCGGGGGCGGATCGCTCGGTGAGAGGAGTCCTCTCTCAACCAAGCGAGCGCGAGAGGCCAGCGCCATCGCCCAGCGTGTTGGTCGAAGTGTAGTCGGGGCCCAACCCAGCCGGGAGATTGGAGCGAAGTCGGTACAGCTCGGGCAAAAAAACCGCGCGCCTGGGACGACGCGGGGAGCGAAGCCCAGGCGCACTGGGGGGTTGGGGTCTATGTCGAGCGACGCACCGCGCCGCTTGTACACTCGTTTCCACTCGCGTTCAGCCGCGGAGGCGGCTAAACACACCGAATCTTCACGACCAATGTACCACAGAATCGGCAAAGTGCAAGCTTCTCCAAAGAAAATTTCGAAATCTGTACCGTGGCCTCCCTAATACGGGAAACTTGGGATGCAGCCTCCGAGCGCGTATACTGCGCGGCGGCGGCTGACGGGCGCGGCAGCGTGCGGGGTTCCGCCAGCCTGACCTCCTGCGGGCGCCGTATGCCTTCGGCACATCAAGGTCCGTTCAGGCAAGAGCTTGAGTACGTCAGCCAGCAGCTTCGCGGCGCGCTGGCCGCCGCCTTTGCACAGTGTCACGTTACCCCGCTCCGACCGCAACACATCGCCCGTGTCCTAGGTCTCGATAAGAGCCTGGCCTGGAAGCTCGCGAACCTCTCCAACATCAAGCACCCGGCCGAGGCGGTCCGGTTCCTCCCCGGGGCCAGCGGGCTCGAGATCGCGCTGAAGGCTCTCGCCGCGGCTGGAGCGCGTGCCGAGCAACTCGACGCGATTCGCTCGGCGTGGACGGCCTTCCGCCGGCTCGAGAAGTCTCACGCTGGCGATCGGGCCACCCTCGAGGTCATGGCCGAGGGGATGACGAGCGACCCCGGGCGAGACGCGGCCGTCCGCACCCGCAAGCAGGCATTTCAAGGCACCAGCGGTATCTGGGGCGTGCAGTGCGCAACCCGTCTGGCTTGCTACGCCCTCGCTCCATCCGCCGAGAACCCCGCTCTCGTCGACGTCGGGTTGCTCGGCGGGCTGATCGGCCTGCGGCGATTGCGCCCCGAGATCGGCGTGCCGCTGTTCATGTTACAGAGCTACCGCGACGACGACGGTCCGCCGCCCCAGTTCGAGCTGGTCGACCCGAGCTCGCCCAATCCCGGCCTGGCACTGATCGCCGAATTCTGCTCGCCGACGCTCCCGGAGCTGGTGGCCAATGAGCGGCCCGGCGGGGTACGCGTCGAGCTCGCGCCGGGCCCCGTTGGCAGCACGGCGCAGATGACCGTCGTCTTTGGCCGGCTCAGCCGAAACTTCGGGACCATCCGCGCGACGCAGCCCGGCGATGTAGGCGAGCACCCGACGCGCAACTTCATCCCGGCCGAATTGTTGATGTGCGACCTCTACGCACACCGGGACCTGGAATTCGCCCATCGCCCGCGAGCGGTGCTCTACAGCCGACTCGCCGGCGGCCCGGATTATCCGTGGTCGGGCCGCGATTGCGACCTGCTCCCGATGCGGGAGCGCGTCATGCCGCTTGGCGACTATCCCCCGACGGTCGTCCATCCGGCCATTCCGAACTACGCCGCCATGGTCGAGCGTTTGTTCGCGACAGGGGGCTGGGACCTTCGCGACTTCCGAGGGTTTCGGTTCGTCATGCGCTACCCCCCCGTCCCGACGATCCTCGTCCTGCGCTACGACCTGCTACCGCCCTCCTGACACACGTCGGGGGGATCGGCGGCCGGCTATACTCCCTCAGCCGGGACAAGGCCCGCGCCCGGCCATGTCGGGCCCCTGCGACCGAAACTTCCCGAGAATTCGACGTGCACGCCGCGCCGCACACCGAGCTTGCCGAACGCGTCAGCAACGAGTTGCTGCCGTTCGTGTCGCACCCGGCTCAGTACATCGGCGGCGAGGTGAACCAGCTCGCCGGCCCGGGCGACTGGGAGCGCGCCGACGTGCGGGTGGTGGTCGCCTTTCCGGACACGTACAAGATCGGCATGTCGCACCTGGGCTGCCAGGTGCTGTATTGGCTGTGCAACCACACGTCGGGCGTGTGCGCCGAGCGCGTCTACGCGCCGTGGATCGACGCCGAGCGCGTCATGCGCGCGCGGCGGTTGCCGCTGTTCACCTGGGACACGCGGCAGCCGGCCGGCAGCGCCGACCTCTTCGCCGTCTCGCTTCAGTACGAGATGGCCTTCACCAACGTGCTGACCTTGCTGGACCTGGCAGGCATCCCGCTGCGCGCCGCCGAACGCACCGACGCCCACCCGCTCGTGATCGCCGGCGGTCCGCAGGCCGACAACCCCGAGCCCATGGCCGAGTTCCTCGACCTGGTCGTCATCGGCGACGGCGAGCACGCGATGGCCGGCATCCTGGACGCGTATCGGGAGTACAAGGCCGCCGGCGTCACGCGGCGCGAGATGATCCCGCTGCTCGCGCGGCGCTTCCCGTGGCTCTACGCGCCCGGTCTCTACGCCCCCCACTATGACGACCGCGGCCACTACGCCGGCCTCGCGCCGCTCGCCAGCGGCCTGCCTTCGCAGATCGCGCGCTGCCAGACGCCGGACTTCGAGTCCTGCCCTGTGCCCACGCGCCCGCTGGTGCCCTGGACGCAGGTCGTACACGACCGGATCGCGATCGAGATCATGCGCGGCTGCCCGCAAGTGTGCCGCTTCTGCCACGCGGGCTACACGAAGCGTCCCCTCAAGTACCGCAGCGTCGAGCGCATTCTCGAAGTCGCCGAGGCGGCGTACCGGGCCACCGGCATCGACGAACTCGGGCTGCTTTCGCTCTCGACCGCGGACTACCCCCTGCTCCCGCAACTCGCGGCCGCGCTGAACGAGCGCTTCGCGCCGCGCATGGTGAACCTGAGCTTTCCGTCGCTGCGTGTGGACAAGATGCTCCAGCACATCCCGTGGATGGCCAGCAGCGTCCGCAAGGGCGGCATCACGATGGCGGTCGAGGCCGCCCGCGACGACATGCGCCGCGCGATCCGCAAGAAGGTCACCGACGGGCGGCTGCTCGACGGCGTCCGCGAGGTCTACCGCGCCGGCTGGAACCGCGTGAAGCTCTACTTCATGGCCGGGTTCCCTGCCGAGCGCGACGATGACATCTACGCCATCTGGGAACTGTCCAACGCCGTCTCGCTCGAGCGGCAGGCAGTCGGCAAGCCGCCCGCCGACGTGACCGCCTCGGTCGGGTGGCTCGTACCCAAGCCCTTCACGCCCATGCAGTGGATGGCTCAGCCGACCGTCGCGTATTTCAAGGATGTACAGCAGAAGCTCCGGCAGCTTTCGCACGCCCGCGGCGGCCGCGTGACGGTCGACGCCGCGGGAGGCTACGGCGCCGCCGCCGCCCTGGGCGAGGAAGACCATCTCTTCGGCGATCCGCGCCACTCGCGCGGCCGCTGGGCGGGCAGGAAGTCACGCGTGCGCATCCAGATGCACGATCCCGAGCGGTCGATTCTGGAAGGCGTCTTTGCCCGCGGCGACCGGCGGCTCGCCCCAGTCATCGAGACCGCCTGGCGACGCGGGGCACGCTTCGACGGTTGGGAGGAGACCTTCAACTACGCCACTTGGCTGGACGCCTTCGCCGAGCATGGGGTCGATCCGGCGTACTACGCCCACCGCAAGCGGGCCATCGACGAGCGCCTGCCCTGGGATCACATCGGCCTGCACATGCCGCAGCGATTCCTCGAGCGCGGCTACCGCGACATCTTCGCGCAGGTCGGCATGGCGCTGCCGGTCGTCGGCGCCTAGCGCGGGTCACAGGCGCGACCGAATAGGGTAGGACGGACTTCCGCTCCGCCCGGGCAGGCAGGATGCGGGCCCCACTCCGAGCGTCCTAGTGCAGCCCAAACTTCGGCGGCGGGAACTTCGGCGTGCTGAGACGGAATTCCTGAAACGACCACAGCAGGGCGACGTTGGCCAGGAGCCGCGCCGTCGTCGCCGCCAGCAGCATCAGCATGAACGCATCGCCGCCGACGAGGCCGCCCGCGGCCAGGTGTACGGGCCCGTGCGTGCCAACCAGCGCGCCAGCCGCCGCCCCCAGCGCCAGGCCAACCGAGAGGAAGAGCGACTGGTACGCGGCGCAGCGGGCGCGCTTAGCCGGCGTGACCGAGTCGAACAGGTAATTGACCATGGCTATCTGGAACGCCCCGAGCGCGATGCCCTCGAAGGCCATGACCGCGGCGAACTGCCACAGCGAGCGGCAGAACATCAGCAGGAGCGGCACCCCGATCAGCATGAGTCCGCCGATGGAGAGCACGCGCTTGCTGCCAATGCGGTCGATCAACCGACCCCACAGCGGCTGCGTCCCGAACGTGAGCAGGAAGCTGGTGGTCTGGACGGCGGCATACCAGCCGGGTGCGTAGTGAAGCTGGTCGATCAGGTACCAGGCCAGGAACGGCTGCACCAGACCGATCCCCACGTGCATCGACATGCAGTACAGCACGAAGCGGCCGAAGTGAGCCCGCGGCGCACGGCGGATGAAGTCGAGGAGCGAGAAGCGGTCGGAGGGCTGCGGACGGTACGGTGGCTCGTAGATTCGGCTGAGGTACCAGGCCGAAACGAGGCGTGCCGCGCAGGCCAGGACGAAGATCACCAGGAACGCGACGCTCGTGCCGCTCAGGCCGCTCACGCCCGGCACGCGGAGGTGCTGGCACAGCGTGATCCACCACCCGGCCAGGAAGAACGACGCCATCAGCGACGAGCCGGCGATCCCGTTGCGGATGCCGAAGTAGCGGCCACGACGCGCGGGCGGGACCAGGTCCCCCATGATGCTCTGCCACGCCGGGACCGGGAAGTTCCCCAGCGCGATGTAGAGGATGTACCCCGCCAGGATGACCCAGTACCCCAGCCGGTCGAAGGGGAGGAAGAGCGCGCCGCACATCGGCAGCCAGACCAGCGCCTGAGCCACGGCCGTCGGAACGACGATCTGGTTACGCCGACTGACGCGATCGGTGACGTTCGCCGCGGCCCATTGCGTCAGGCCGCCGAAGAGCGCGGGCAGCGCCGCAACCGCGGCGACCTGCCACAACCCGACCCGCTCGAGGACGACGAACGTGGCGACGTTGCTGCCGGCGGCGCCCTGCATGAACGCCCACGCGGCGGCGTCCTTGATCGAGTGCCGTAAGCTGCGCTCGACCACTGCCGGCGGTGGGCCGGCGTCGCCGTCGGCAGTCGTCGCGCTGCCTGTTGGTTGGTCGGGGCCCGTCGCCTCGGCGGGCGCGTCGCCGGTCGAGGGTTGTCGCGGCGTACTCAAGGTCCGGGTTGCGTCTCGGGAGGCGGTTGGCGATCGTCACCCAGCAGGTGTGGCACGGAGTACTCGACGCCAGTCAGCCGGCAAAGCTCCCGGGTTGCTTCGTCGAGGGCATGACGCGCATCCTGCCAGGCGCGGGTTCCGGCGTCGCGGGCGCGCTCAAGCTGCTCGCGCGCCCGGGCGGCCTGCTGCTGGAGCTTCTCGAGTTGGCGCTCGAGATCGGGCCACGTGCCGCCCGGCGTCGACTTGAGCTCCTCGATGCGGCGCTCGATGTCGGTCATCAACCCCTTCGAGTGCGCGAGGTACTCGTCTCGAGTCTTGCGGACCCACTGGGCCGCCGTGTCGAGCGCCTGCCGGGCCCGCTCCCTGGCCTCGTCGGCCACCGACTCCTGTGGCGAGCCCGCAGCGGGCGCGGCCGGCTCACCGCCCGGGCCACTCGGCGCGCCGGCCGCAGGCAGCGCGGCTGGCTGGGTTGCCGGCGGCGCGGCGGGCTCCGAGGCGGCCGGTGGCGCCTGCTCGCAGCCGAGCAGGAGCGCGAGAATCGCAGTCAGCAGAAACATGAAGCGAATCATCGTTCACTCCTCGTTGCTCGGACCGGCTCCCCGCCGAGCACGGTAACGTCGCCGTCGCCGTTCGTCATACACGAAGACCACGATACAGGGCGACGCCGCCCAGATGCATGGTCGTCGCCGTGACGCTGGCGAAGCCCGCGTCCATGAGACGTCGCTGCATCGAGGTGGTCGTCTCGAACGTCTGAATGGACCTGGCCAGGTAGCGATACGCTCCGACGCGCTCGCGGCTGAGCACCGCCGCAACCCTCGGCAGCACGTGGTTGCAGTACGCGTGCGCAGCCCAGCGGAGCAGCCGGTTCTCCGGGCTGGCGAACTCGAGTATCACGACGCGCCCTCCGGGCCGCGCCACGCGGGCGATCTCGCGCAGACCGGCGTCGAGGTCGGCCAGGTTCCGCACACCGAAGGCGCATGTGATCACGTCCACGCTGGCGTCAGCAAGCGGAATCCGCTGGGCATCACCACGCAGCAGCGTCAGCGGCACGCGCAGGCCGGGGTACGCGCCGTGCCTCAGCATCTCCGCCGAGAAGTCGAGGCCGATCAGCCGAGCGGGCTGGGGCGAGGCCGCGGCGAACGTCCGCAGCATGTCGCCGGTCCCGCAGCACAGGTCGAGCACGACGTCGGTGGGGCGCACGTCGGCGGCGGCGACGGCCCGTCGTCGCCAGGCCGCGTCGCGGCCGAAGCTGGCGACGGTGTTCACCCGCTCGTACTGGGGCGCGACGACGTCGAACATGTGCTCGACGCGGCGAGCCTTGTCAGGCTGTGCATGCGGCGCTCTCAGCGACGCCGAGTCCCAGGCGGGCGGCGGCGGCAACAGGGTCGGCGCGGTCATTATGGGGATTGTACCGGCTCGGTGCGCCGGCCGGTCCCGGTGGCGGCGGAGTGGCCGGCCCGAGCCGGTCCATGGCCCGCCCTGGCGGGGAGGTCCTCAGGGTGTCGCGCGCAAACACACGGCCGCCCGGAACTTGCCGAGCGGCCGCGCTGACGTCGGGTCCTCCGCGGTTGCCGGTGGAAGAGATTTGCTGGAACCCTTCCGTAAGGTGGGTCGCCCGCGCTGCTCCGGCCTGGCGCTCGAAGACGCTGCCGCCGGAGTGGAGATCGTCAAGGCGTCCCGGGGTTCAGCACAACGGTTCTCGCAAATGTGTTCTTCCTGGTCGCACAACGCAGGGGCGTACCCGATCGCTGCACCTTAAGTATATCGATCGATCGGCACGGCGGGCGCGGAAATTGACCGCCGCGGGCGGAGGCGGAACCGTCCGGGACCGAGTTTCTTCTCCCCGCGAGCATCGCGCGCGGGGAGGGCGCGCGGGCAAGATGCGCTTGACACCGGGCGGCCGGCGCGTCCGGTTTGCAGCCCCCTGCGGGTTTCACTATTATCCGGGGTTCGCCCACATCGTGGCGTGATACGCATCGGACACACCGGAGGTTGCGCATGACTGCCGCTGCCGTCGAGAAGTTCCGCAACATCGCCTTCGTGGGACACGCCGCTTCAGGCAAAACCACCCTCGGCGAGGCGATCCTGCACCGCGCGGGGCATTCAAGCCGGCTCGGGAGCGTGGACGACGGCACCAGCCAGCTTGACTACGACGACGAGTCCCGCGAGCGCAAGCACTCCTGCGACAGCAGCTTCTTCCACATCGCGCACGAGGGGCACGAGCTGAACATCCTGGACACCCCCGGCATGCCCGACTACAGCGGCCTGGCCATGGCTGCCCTCATGGGCGTCGAGACCGCCGCCGTCTGCGTGTCCGCGGCCACCGGCATCGGCATCAACACCCGCCGCATGTTCAACGCCGCCAAGGCCCTCGGCCTGGCCCGCATGATTGTCATCACGCGCATCGACGCCGAGAACGTTCGACTGGAGGACATCTACGCGGCGGTCAAGCAAACCTTCGGGCCGGAGTGCCACGCGATCAATCTTCCGGCCGGCGGCGGCAAGAGCGTCGTGGACGTGTGGAACAATGCCGAGGGGACGGCCGACATCCTCGACGTGGCCAAGTCGCACACCGAGCTGCTGGACGCGATCGTGGAGACGGACGACTCGCTGATGGAGGAGTACATGTCCACCGGGACGGTGGACCACGCCCGGCTCCAGCCCGCAATCGGCAAGGCCGTCGCGTCCGGCCACGTGGTCCCGGTGCTCTTCACGGCGGCGCGC
This sequence comes from uncultured Planctomycetota bacterium, assembly GCA_900696535.1. Lineage (GTDB taxonomy): Bacteria > Planctomycetota > Phycisphaerae > UBA1845 > Fen-1342 > CAADGM01. Next base: position 1,652 of record CAADGM010000021.1, on the reverse strand, counting down.
AACGGGGTCGGCATCGACGAGCTGCTGCACGCCCTGGTCGAGTTCGCCCCGTCGCCACTGGACGGCAAGCATCGCGAGCTGGTCGTCGGCGAGGGCGACTCCGCCGCGCGCACGGTGATCGAGCCGCGCCCCGACGGCGACTTCATCGCGCAGGTGTTCAAGATCACGACGGACCCCAAGAGCAACATCAAGTACTCGCTGGCCCGCGTGCACAGCGGCACGCTCACGCCGGAGGGACAGGTCTTCGTCTCCGGCGACCGCAAGGGCCAGAGGCCGGGGCACTTCCTGAAGCTGCGCGGCGCGCACCAGGATGAAGTCCCGGCGGCGACCGCGGGCGACATCGTGGCGTTCGCCAAGCTCGACTTCAAGATCGGCAACGTCCTGTTCAGCAAGCCCGGCGACGGCATCATCGAGCAGCCGCGCTACCCCACGCCGATGCAGTCCCTGGCCATCGAGCCGAAGAGCCGCGGCGACATCGAGAAGATCGGCGGCGCCCTGCACCGCTTCGAGGACGAGGACCCCTGCTTCCGGGCGCATCGCGACCCGGACACGGGCGAGATGGTCATCAGCGGCCTGGGCGAGCTGCACCTGAACGTCGTCATGCACAAGATGAAGCGGTACTTCAAGGTCGACGTGGCCACGCACCCGCCGCGGATTCCCTACCGCGAAACCATCGCCGGGAGCGCCAAGTACGTCGAGTACACCCACAAGAAGCAGACCGGCGGTGCCGGCCAGTTCGCCCGCGTATTCATCGACCTCGAGCCGAACGAGCGCGGCAAGGGCTACGAGTTCATCGACAAGATCTTCGGCGGCGTGATCGACCAGGCCTTCCGGCCCAGCGTCGACAAGGGCGTGCAGGCGGTCATGAAGCGCGGCATCATCGCCGGCTGCCCGGTGGTGGACGTCAAGGTCTCGCTGGTTGACGGCAAGACGCACCCGGTCGACTCCAAGGACATCGCCTTCCAGGTCGCCGGCCGCGAAGCGTTCAAGAAGGCCTTCATGATGGCCAAGCCGATCCTGCTCGAGCCGATCGTCACGATCGATGTGACCGTCCCCGCGGCCAACGTCGGCGACATCACGCGCGACATCAGCGGCAAGCGCGGGCAGGTGCTCGGCCAGGAAATGCTGCCCGGCGACATGGCCAGCATCCGCGGCCAGGTGCCCCTGGCCGAGGTGGCCAACTACGGCTCGCAACTCAAGAGCGTCACCGGCGGTCAGGGCAGCTTCGTCATGGAGTTCAGCCACTACGACATGGTCCCGCCCAACGTGCAGCAGCAGATCATGGCCAATTACAAGGCCAAGCCGGAGGAAGAGGAGTAGGCAGCCGCGTCATGCGTTGGCGATTCGGCGGCGGGGCGACTAGACTGCGCACGCGGGGCCCAGGTGATGTGCCAGCGCGTGCGACAACGAAGGAGGGGTGCGGGACGAGGCGGGTTGGCGGCCTGGGCTGTGGCCGCGCTCTCGCTCGCGGCCTTCGGAGGGTGCGAGCGCGAGCCACGGGCCAGTCCCAATGAGGCGCCGTCAGCTCCCACCGAGCCGGCTGAGTGCGCCGAGTGGATCGAAGCCTCGCGCTGGTCGCGCGCCGAGGCCGTGGCGCGACTGGCAGACGCCGACGCCGCGGTGTTGGCCGCGATTCGACTCGTTCAGCTTGC
>CAADGM010000020.1 GCA_900696535.1 uncultured Planctomycetota bacterium | reverse complement strand
CTGCGCCATTCTCAGTCCGCCCACCAGAAGCGGATGATGCAGTAGATCGCCCGCACCCCATCTTTCCAGGTGATCTTCTTGCCCTCTTCGTACGATCGGCCGGAGTAGCTGATGCCGACCTCGTACACGCGCCAGCCGCCCTTGGCGACCTTGGCGGTCAGCTCCGGCTCGATGCCGAAGCGGTCACTGCGCAGCACCATGCCCGCGAGGACCTCCCGCCGAAACACCTTGTAACACGTCTCCATGTCCGTGAGGTTCAGGTTGGTGAACATGTTGGAGAGCGTGGTCAGGAAGCGGTTGCCCACGTAGTGCCAGAAGTAGAGCACGCGGTGCTCGTCCCCGCCGACGAAGCGCGAGCCGTAAACCACGTCCGCCCGGCCGTCCAGCAACGGCTTGAGCAGCTTGGGGTAGTCACCGGGGTCGTACTCGAGGTCGCTGTCCTGGACGATGACGAGGTCCCCGCGGGCCTGGGCAAAGCCGGTCCGCAGGGCAGCCCCCTTGCCGCGATTGACCTCGTGCATGAAGACGCGAATCGTCGCGCCGGGGAAGCGCGCCGGCAGTTCGGCGTACAGCTCACGCGTGCCATCCCTCGAGAAGTCGTCCACCAGGATGACTTCTCGCTCCAGCGGCACGGGGGCCGCCAGCACGCGGCGGATGATCTCGAAGAGCGTGGTCCGCTCGTTGTAGACCGGCATCACGACCGATAGCAGCATGCGGACCAACTCCTCTCACGTCGTCGACCCGGCCCGTGCGAGCCCCGAGGAGGGCGCGGGCCAGCCTCAGGCCGTCCGCGCGGTCGCGAGTTGCCCGCGCAGGCTGGCCAATGGCAGCCGGCTGAAGCGGCACAGCGCCTCCGGCAAGGCCGCACGCAGCGCGGGCCCCGGCGGAAACGCGTCCAGCAGCAACCGCTCGGTTGGCGTCTCGTCGAACGGAGGCCGGCGGAACAGCTCGTACGTTCGCTCGAGCACCGCCAGCAGCGGCGCATCCGGCTCGTCACCCCACACAAGGCCCGTGAACACGAGCAGGGCCGCCGATTGCAGTTCCGGCTCCGCGTGATACGCGACCATCATGTGCCGGGTTCCCGTCGCCGGGCAGTCCTGATCGAACGCCTGACACCCCAGCAGGTACCGTGTAACAGGGCACCGCGGATCGGCGGTGAGCCCCTCGGCCAGCCGCTGGGGCAGCGCCGGGCCGGCCGTTGCGTAGCGCCGAACTGCCGAGTGAAACCTTGTCGGGATCATCCGTCGCCTGCCGCGCCGCCCGGGACCGCTCAATCCGCCGCGGCGAGAGACGCTACTTTGCTGGGCGGCGGGCGTCAAACGCTGGGGCGCCGCGTGAGTAGTCGATCGACGAGGGCAGGTTCGACCTCGATGAGGCTGCCCACCGTCTGGACGGCGCCGGCGTCCAGCAAGCGCCGGTCGCCCGGCGGCGCGGCCAAGCCGACGACCGTCATGCCCGCAGCCGTGCCTGCCTCAACGCCGACCGGCGCGTCCTCCACCACGAGGCAGCATCTGGGATCGATACGCAGTCGCTCGGCCGCGAGCCGGTAGCAGTCTGGCGCGGGCTTGCCGCATGCCACGTCAAACCCGTGAACGCTCGCCACGATATGTGGGCGCAGGCCACCCTCGTCGAGCACCAGCGCGAGGTTCTCCGGCGGGCCGGACGTGGCGACTGCGATCCTCAGGCCCGCCGATCGGAGCCGCGCGAGAGTCTCCCGGCACCCGGGCATGAGCGGCAACCGGCCGCGGACCAGCTCTCGGTAGGCGGCCTCCTTCTCGTCATCGATCGCCCGCACACGGCGGTCGTCGAGCTCGGTGCCCCAGAGGATTCGGATGATGTCACGGCTGGGACGTCCGAAAGTGCTGGCGAAGCGCTCCGCGGTGACGTCGATGCCGTGCCGGCCGGCGACGATTCGCCAGCTCTCGTGATGCGCGGGGCCGGAGTCGACCAGGACGCCATCGACGTCGAAGATGACTGCGCGCGGCACGTTGAAACGCCTCCGTGGCGGGGGGTCTACCACGGGATCGCTGAGGCGTCCAGGCGGCGACCCGACAGTGCGCAACGCGCGACGGCGGCTTGGTTTGACAGTCGCCGCGGGCGCGGCCTATCATCCGGCCGCTTCGGGCGCAGGCGGGCAACCTGCGCCCGGGCGCCCGAATCCTGGGTACCAAACACACGGAGGCGGCTGTGTACCGAACCGCTCGCGTCGTGGGTCTGGCCGGTCTGATCCTGCTTACGAGTGTCGCGGTCGCGCCGGCCCTGGCGGTAGAGAGCGTCGGGGCATTTGCCACGGGGGACGCGGCCCGCGCGTGGAACATCTTCGAGGGGGCCCTGCGCGCGATTCTGGAGCGCGAGAAGTCCAGGGCCGAGGCGTCCTTCGAGCGGCTCGTCGAGATGAGCCCGTCGCCGCTGCGTGTCGCGCTCCTGGCCGACTACGCCGTGCAGAAGACGACCCTGGGCGGCGCCGTGCTGCTCTTCGAGCAGGAGCGCGAGGCCGGCGCGCTGGGAGCGGCGGGCCAGAAGGTGGCCGAGCTGCTGGAGGCCGGCCGCGAGCAGATGAACCAGGCCGACGACGGCTTCTACTTCTGTCAGTTGGGGCGGTTCGACATTGCCGATGCCAACCTGAAGGCGCTGCTCGCGTCCGACGTCGATCCGGTCGGGCTCCTGGAGTTCACCGACCGCGTTCCCCGGCGACGCGAGATTCTCTTCGCGGCGCTGAACAACCCGACCGTCGGCCCGTCCATCCGCGAGTTCCTCAAGGTGCTCGACCGTGGCGAGGTGCTGATCAAGGCGGACCCGACGAGAATCCGCGAAAACGTGGCCCGGCTCGCCGGTCCGCCCCGCGGCTTCGAGAACGCGGCCAGCGCGCTGAGCGATTCGGGCGAGTTCGCCGTGCCGTACATGATCGAGGCGCTCCGCGATCACTCGGCCCGCGGGCTGCTCCAGGAGGCCGTGCTGCGGGCGCTGCCGCGGCTCGAGCGGCCCGCGGTCAAGGCGCTGGCCATGGCGCTGCGGATCGAGGACGAGGTCATCCAGCGCTACGTGGCCGAGGTGCTCGGCCCGATGGGCTATGCCGAGGCCACGCCGTACCTCCTGGCGCTGACCCAGGACCCGAAGTCGTCGACCGCCGCGCGGGTCGCGGCGATGGATGCGCTGGCAGCGCTGCGGCAGCGCGGGGTGACGATGGCGGCCAGCGCCCGCGCCGCGGATGCGTTTCTGACGCTGGCGCAGGATTACTACAACAACCGGTCCGGCCTGGCGGCGGATCCGCGCTTCGACGTCGCGAGCGTCTGGTACTACCACGACGGCGTTCTCCAGAACGTCGAGGTACCGGTCGAAATCTTCAACGAGGTCATGGCCATGCGAGCCTGCGAGGAGGCACTGCGCCTCGATCCGCAGCTCGCCCAGGCCACGGCGCTCTGGATCGCCGCCAACCTGCGCCGCGAGGCGCAGCTTCCGCCTGACAAGACCGATCCGACGCGGCCGCCGAACTACCCCTCGGCGCTGTACTTCGCCCGCGCCGCGGGCGCCGAGTACAACCTGATGGCGCTGGCACGCGCGATCGACGATGGCGACCCGGCCGTCGCGCTCGGCACGATCGAGGCCCTGCGCCAGATCGCCGGTCCGGCCAGCCTCGTGGCCGATGGCGACGGGCGCCTGCCGCTGGCCGAGGCGCTCGCCTTCCCGGATCGAATGGTGCGCATCCAGGCGGCTCTGGCACTGGCCGGCGGTTTGCCGACAAAGCCCTTCCGCGGCTATCAGAATCTCGTTCCCGCCCTGTCCGAGGCGCTCACGCTCTCGGCCGCGCAGCGGATCGCCGTCGTCGTCGAACCGGACGGCGCCAGCGCCAATGCGCTGGCCGGTCGGCTGCGCGACCTTGGCTACGAGGTTCTCACGGGCGACACGGTGCACGCGGGACTGAGCAAGACCATCGGGCCGGGTCCAGGCGTCGACGTCATCTTCATCGCGTCTGACGTGGTCATGCCGCCGATCGACGCGGCGGTCGCGTCCGTCCGCGCCGAGTACCGCCACGCGTCCGTGCCAGTGCTAATCGTCGCTAAGTCCGGCATGACGCCCCGCGTGCGGGAACTGGCGCGCGGCGATCACCGTGTTGGCGTCGTGCCGCGGGAGCCCTCCGCCGAGGAGCTTGCTGCCGCAATCGCCCGGGCCGAGAAGTCGGTGGGGCAGGTGGCGGTCACGTCGACGCTCGCCGCGGACCTGGCCGGCCAGGCGGCCGACGCGCTGAGCCGGCTCGCCCTGACGAACAACCCGGTGTTCAACGTGGCGGACGCCGAGCCGGCGCTGCTCGCGGCGCTGGCGACGAAGGACGAGTCGCTGCGGCTCAAGTTGGTGGATGCCCTGGGATACGTGGGCCGCCCTGCGGCGCAGGAGGGCATCGCCCGTATCGCGCTCGATCCCGCCGAGCCGGAGGAGACGCGCATTCGGATGTTCGCCGCGCTCGCCGAGGCGGCCAAGCGCCGCGGCCCGCAGCTCGGCGGCGAGGTGCTGGCCCAGGTGGTCAACGTCGCCGCGAGCGCCGAGAGCCTTCCGCTGCGTGAGGCGGCCTCACAAGCGCTCGGGGCCCTGAACATCCGGGGCCCGGAGGCCAGCGAGATCATCCGCAATCAGTACCGCGGCTAGGAGCGGATCGCATGATGCCTGTTGCCTCGGTCAGTGTGCTGGCGGCGCTGGCGGCCTTCGTCGCCGCCGACGTCGGCAAGGGCCCACAGCCGTCGCCGACACCCGTGGCGTGGGAGTTCGAGCTGGCCTTCGAGGATCCCAAGCGCATAGACGTGTTCGTTCCCGGTGAGGGGACGACAACGTACTGGTACGTGCTCTACACGGTCAGCAACCCGGGCCGGCAGGGTCAGCGATTCTTCCCGCTCTTCCAGATCGTGACCGAGGACCTGCGGGTCATCGACACGGACATGGGGATCAACCTGCGCGTGTTCGACGAGATCGCCGCCCGTCACAGCAAGGTTTACAAGTACCTCGTCCCGCCGACCCAGGCGATCGGTGCGCTGCTCGCGGGCGATGACAACGCCCGCGAGTCGGTGGCGATCTGGCGCGGCGTCGACCTATCGCAGACGGCGTTCTCGATCTTCGTGGCCGGGCTGAGCGGCGAAACACGTGTCGTCGAGAACCCGGCCTACAGGGCGGATGAGCCCGAGACGAAGACTGTTATCGGAACTGACGGCCGTCCGGCCATCGTCACCGTAAACCCGAGAACATTCACCCTCCGCAAGACGCTCGAAGTCCAGTATACTCTCCCGGGTTCCAAGCACGCCCGCTCCGTGACCGTGCCGCAGCGCGGCCAGGTGCGGTGGGTGATGCGCTAGTCGCGGCGGCGTCGCCGCGAGCTGTTTTCGTGCCGATCGGGGCGCGCCCCTGAGGTTCTTCGCGTATGGCTCACAAGAAGGGTGGCGGCTCAACCCGAAACGGCCGCGACAGTCAGCCGCAGTACCGCGGCGTCAAGCTGGGCGGCGGCCAGCGGGCCAAGCTCGGTGCCATCATTGTTCGCCAGTGCGGCACGCCGTACAAGGCCGGGCGCAACGTGGGCGTCGGTCGCGATCACACGCTCTTCGCGTTGGCGGATGGCGTGGTGGAGTTTCGTGGCCGGCTGGTCTCGGTCGTGCCGGAGCCGGCGCAGAACTGAGCAGCGGGCACTTCCGCCGGCGAGCGGGGATCAGCCAAACTTATGCGGCCAGCGCCAGGACGCGATGGCGTCCAGAGCTGCCTGGTCGGTCAGGTCCGCGCGCAGCGGGGTGATCGTCACATAGCCGTCGTGCAGCGCGGCCAAGTCTGAATCCGGGTGCGCGCGGTCGTGGGGGATGCGGCCATCAAGCCAGTAGACGGCGTGCCCCTCGGGGGCCACACGCTTCTCGTAGAACTCCTCCCAGTTCACCGCCGCCTGTGCGCAGCACTTGACGCCGCGCGGCAGCCCGCGGTCCATCCGGGGGATGTTCACCGAGAGGCAGATCCCGGCGGGCGGCCGGGCGGCGAGGATTGCTTCGAGCACGCTCCGCGCAACACGGCCCGCGGCGCCGAAGTCGAGCTCGTCGCACAGCTCGAGCGAGAACGCGATCGCCGGGACGCCGAAGAGCGCCCCCTCCCGAGCGCCCGCAATCGTGCCGCTGTAGAGCACGTTGATGCCGGCGTTGGCTCCGGCGTTGATCCCGCTGAGCACGACGTCCGGACGCTCGGGCAGCAGCTCAATCATGGCCAGCTTGACGCAGTCGGCCGGCCGGCCGCCCACGCTCCAGCCGTGGAACTGGTTGTTCACGTGCAGCCGGCGAACAACCATCGGCTGGAGGACCGAAATGGCGTGGCCGATCGCCGACTGCGTGTCCTCGGGCGCCACCACGTCGGCCGGCCCCAGCGCGCTGGCCGCCTCGTGCAGTGCGGCCAGGCCAGGAGCGAGAATGCCGTCGTCGTTCGTAATCAGGAATCGCATGCCGCGGATTCTACTCCGCGGCTGTGGCCGCGTGTGCGACGCCTCGAGGTCTCATTCGGCCGGAGCGATTGTGACCTGCGTGACCACGTGCGGCTGGCCGTCGGCGTCGAGCACCCAGGTCTGGTTGCGGCCGCCGGCCTTGGCGGCGTAGAGCAGATCGTCGGCCTGGCGGAGAAGCTCCTCGGGCGACGTTTCCCGCTCGGTCCGCTCCGCGGCGCCGCAGCTCACCGTCACTGGGATGAGCTTGTCGCGGTAGTGCACGGGTTTGGCGCAGACAGCGCCGCGAATGCGCTCGGCCACGCTGGCGGCACCGTCGCGCGGGCAGTTCGGCAGGATGACGACGAACTCCTCGCCACCCAGCCGCCCGCACAGGTCGGCGCGGCGGGCCGTCCCGCGCACGCGATCGGCTACGCCCTTCAGCACCGCGTCGCCGGCCTCGTGGCCGTAGGTGTCGTTGATCTTCTTGAACCGGTCCACGTCGAGCATGAGGCAACTGATCGGGCGCCCGTCACGCTCGGCGGACTCCCAGGCCGTGGCGAAGCGCTCCAGGATACAGCGACGGTTGGCCAGCCGCGTGAGCACGTCCGAATTGGCGAGCTCGTCCAGCCGGCGCGAGAGCATGAGAAGCTCGAGGTTCGCCTTCTGAAACTCGACGGTCTGCTGCCGCAGCTCGTCCTGGAGTCGGAGAAATCGTTCGCCCACGCGGATACGGGCGAGCAGCTCGTCGGGGTCGTAGGGCTTGGTGAGGTAGTCGTTGGCGCCGGCGTTGAGACCCTCGACCGTCTGGGCCGGACTTGCGCATGCCGTCAGCATGATGAAGTAGATGCTGCCCAGCGCCTGCATTGCCTCCAGCTCGCGAATCGAGTGGCATAGCTCCAGGCCGTCCATCACGGGCATGATCCAGTCGGCGATGACGAGCCCGCTGCCCATGTCCGATATGGCCTCGAGCGCGGCTCGCCCGTCGCCGAAGCTCTGGACGGGGTATCCGCCGGCGGCAAGCTGTCGTTGCAGCAACTTCCGCGTCGGGGCGTCGTCATCGACAATGATGATGCTGCTTCTGGGGTCGCTCATGCCCGATAGTTCCTTCCCAAACTCCTTGGTTTTTGCCCTTTCACCTTCCGACTCCAAGGGGCTCGCTTGGTATCGACATAATCGGTTCGAAGTGCCCCCCGACCCAGTGAACCGCCTCACAATGCTCGCGACTTGGGGGAAGGCGGTACCATGCCCGGCGCGCGGCGCGACGTATGACGACCAGGCGCACGCTCGGCGTCGAAGCGATGCGCCGCGCACGGCGAGGTGAGGCGCGTGGGCAGACGGGTGGATGGTCGAGGTTCCACACCTCAACGCGCCCGGCAACTCTGGCTCGTTCCCGCCGCCGGGGAGTCGCAGTCGCAGGCCGTGGCGCGGGTCGTGCTTCGCGCGCCGGTCTTTCGCCCGGTCAGCCGTCGCGTGCCGCCGGAGCTGAGCGAGTCGTTGCGACCCGGCGCGATCGTCAAGACCACACTGGGGCGCGGACGCCGAGTCGTGGAGGGGCTTTGCATCGGGGTCGATCCGCGCTCGTGGGACCAGACGCTGCCACCGATCGTTGCAGCGCACGCGGGTGTTGGGTGGCTGTCGCCGGCGCTGGTCGAGCTAGGTCTGTGGGTGAGCGAGTACTACGTCGCGTCGCCCTGGAAGGCGTTCGCGCTCATCGTCCCGGCGACGCTCCGCCGCCCGCGGCAGCGAATGCTCGTTCGATATCGTGCCCTTCCGGTACCAGACGAGTTGGACGCAAGTACCCGGCGACGCGGCGCGCTTGAGGCGATCCAGCGCCAGCCCGCGACCGCGCGCGAGCTCCGCGAGGCCTGTGGTGTGGGGCCGGCGCTGCTGCGGGCCATGGTTCGCGATGGGCTCATCGAGCGTGTCCTGGGGCCGGTGCCCGCCGCCGCTTCGCCGCCGCCCGCGGCGGCAGGGGAGATGCGTTGCGATGAGGACGACTACGCGCTGACCGACGGCCAATCGGCGGCCGTCGAGCGCATCCTGGCGGCCCTGGACGCCCCGCCGGACATGCGCGTGTTTCTGCTGTTCGGGGTGCCCGGCAGTGGCAAGACGGAGGTGTACGTGCGCGCCATCCGTGCTGCCGTCGCGCGCGGCCGGCAGGCGATCGTGCTTGTTCCGGAAGTTGCGCTGGCGACTCAGGTCGGACAGCGCCTCGCGCGCCGGTTCGAGCGGGTCGTCACGCTCCACAGCCGCCTGACGCCCGCGGCACGCCGGGCCGCCCTCGAGTCGATCGCGGCGGGATCGGTGGACGTGGTGATCGGGACGCGTGCGGCGGTGTTTGCGCCCTGCCCGCGGCTGGGCCTGATCGTGGTCGACGAGGAGCAGGAGGGCAGCTTCAAGCACCTGGCCGCGCCGTACTTTCACACGCGCGACGTGGCCATCAAGCGGGCGCAGATCGAGCGTGTGCCCGTCGTGCTCGGCTCGGCCACGCCCGCGCTGGAAACCTGGTACAACGCGCTGCATCGACCGCACTACGAACTGCTCCGGTTGCCGGAGCGCGTGCCGGGAGCGCGGCTGCCGACGGCCCGCGCCGTGGCCCAGCCGACGGCCGGGCGCGAGCAGGTCGAGCAGACGCTTTCGCCGGCGCTGGCGAAGCACATCGAGGGCACGCTCGCCTCCGGTGGACAGGTCGTGCTACTGCACAACCGCCGCGGGTTTGCCGCTGTGCTGCGCTGCGACCGCTGCGGCGCGGAGGTTCGCTGTCCGCGCTGCCGTACGCGGGCGGTTTATCACCGCGTGGAACGGCTGGCGAAGTGTCACCGCTGCGGCCTGCGGGTCGAAGCCGGCCCGCATTGTGAGGACGCAACGTGCGGCGGCTCGCTGCGGCCGGTCGGGCTGGCGATCCAGCGGCTCGAGGAGGAGCTCAAGGAGCGTTTTCCGGCGGCGCGGCTGCGGCGGGTTGACAGCGACACGATGCTTGAGCGCGGGGACTACGCGGATGCGCTGGGTGCGTTCGAGAGTGGGCAGGTGGACATCCTCGTCGGCACGCAGATGGTGGCCAAGGGCTTGGACTTTCCGAACGTGCGGCTGGTCGGCGTGGTCGATGCGGATGCGGCCCTGTCGCTGCCGGATTTTCGCGCGCCGGAGCGCGTACTTCAGTTGATCGTGCAGGTCGTTGGCCGCGCCGGGCGGCGCGAGGGTGACTCGCTGGCGATCGTGCAGACTGCGGGCTCGCCGCCGGCGGTTATTCGCCGCGCGCTGGCACTGGACTACGAGGGCTTCGCGACGGAGGAGTTGGCGGTGCGCGAGCGGCGGGGCTATCCGCCATTCTCGCGACTGGCGCGCGTTGTCTGTCTGGACGCGCGTGCCGGGCGGGCGCGGGCTGCGGCCGAGGCGCTGGTGCAGCGGCTGCGCGTCCGTGCCGAGGCGCTGGACGCCGGGATTCGAATCGAGAACGCGGTGCCCTGCCTGGTCGCACGGCAGCACAATCGGCAGCGTTGGGAGGTGCTGATCCGAAGTCCGCGGGCCGCAACGCTCCAGCGGCTGCTGGCGGAGGCGGCCGACGCGGGGGAGCTGCGCCGCGGGGCCGAGCGGATCGTGGTGGATGTCGATCCGCTCGACTTCCTGTGACGGCGCGGCGCTGCTCAGGTGCGCTTGGTGCTCGAGGAGTTCGGGTTGAACTGCGGTGTCGTCGTCGTGGGCGCGGCGGCGGGACGATTCGACGACTTGGGCTTCTTCAAGTCGCCTCGTGGCGTGTTCGAGGGGGCGAGTGAGCGCTGGACCAGCGAGCGCTGGCTCGCTGTCGCTGTGTGCTTCGCGCCGGCCGTGGCCGTGCGCTTGTCCTTCGCTGGGCCAGCGACCGCCGCCGAGTTCTTGTTGCCGGACCGGGCGCGGGCCTTCTCGGCGATCTCATTGGCCAGGACGCGCTTCTGATCGGCGCCAGCGCCGGGGGCGACCGTCGGGGCGGGCTTGGGCTTGGACGCCAGCACGATCTCGTCGTCCCGGCTGGCCGTGGTCTTCTCGATGTCCCGGTCGGCGGTCACACACGCCGGGCCGCACACCCGCTCCTCCGTGCTGCAGCCCGCAGCCAGCACCGTCAGCACCAGAACCGCCCCGACCATCCACACTGCGCCTGTCCGCATGACCTGTCCTCCGCGTTTCGTGGCGACGCGACGGACGCCACGCCGAACGCGGCGCGCGATCCTCGCGATCCTCGTCGCTTATCGGCGAACTTCGAGGGGTCCAGGAAGTTGCGGCCCCCTGTGCCCGGGCGTATGCGCAGTTCCGGCGCCCGTGGGCAGCGGAGCCGCCGCGTGCTACACTGCGACCATGCACCGCACCGGCCTGGTGCTCGACGACCGGTTCTGCCGCCACGACACAGGTCACGGCCATCCCGAGTCGGCCTCGCGCCTGAAGGTGATCGCCACAGCGCTGCGCGACAGCGGGCTGGTTGACCGCTGCGAGCGCGTCGAGCCGATCTCCGCGCCGCTCGCGACGGTGCAGCTCGTGCACGCCTCGGCGTACCTGTCTCGCCTCGACGCGGCCTGTCGCCAGGGGTACCCGTACATCGACGTGCCCGACAGCGCGGTGTGCCCGGAGAGCTTCGATATCGCGCTGCTGGCGGCGGGGAGTGTCATGCAGGCGGCCCGTCGGGTTGGCCGGGGGGAGCTGGAGCGGGCGTTCTGCGCGGTCCGACCGCCCGGGCATCACGCCGAGCCCGATCGCTCGATGGGATTCTGCCTGCTGAACAACGTGGCGATCGCGGCTTGTGTGCTGAGGCTGGAACTGGGATTCGACCGCATCGCGATCGTGGACTTCGACGTGCACCACTGCAACGGCACGCAACGCACGTTCGAAGCCGACCCGTCCGTGCTGGTGATCAGCCTGCACGGCCATCCGCGATACCTGTATCCGGGAACGGGATTCGAGGAGGAGACCGGGGTCGGCGCCGGCCGGGGTTACACGGTCAACATCCCGTTCACGCCCGCAGCGACGGACGCGGATTATCGGGCGGCGTTCGACGATCGCGTCCTGCCGGCCCTGGAGCGCTACGCGCCGCAGTTCCTCATCATCTCGGCGGGCTTCGATGCCCACGCGGACGACCCGCTCGGGAACCTCGATCTCACGGACGAGGCGTTCGCGTGGATGACGCGCGACCTGCTTCGGGTTGCCGACGCGCACGCCGATGGGCGCGTAATCAGTGTTCTGGAAGGCGGTTACAACGCGGGCGTGCTGGAGCGTTGCGTGCCGGCGCACCTGCGCGCGCTGCTGGGGGACGGTGCGGAGGACTGACGGCGGTGTCTATCGCTGGGTCTGCCCTCGGACTGGGCGTCGGAATCGCTCCCGTTCGCGGCGATCGGCTTCCAGGGCGGGAAAAAAGGTGCCCGCGCGGCATTTCTGCCGAGCGGGCATTTGGACGGCAGGACGGGCGAGCCGAGCAACATCCTGCCGACACTCCCCCACACGCGTGGGGGAGATTCTCGTTGCTGGCGTGAACCGTCACTCAGCCCCCCGTATTCCCGGTCCCGTTGGCCCGCCGGCCGCTCCGGATCGTGTTTCGGGAGGGCGATGGCTGCCGGTGTCTCCGGGTGACTACTCTCTGCCGGGCTGCGACTAACATGGATTAGTTGCCCGTCGTGACGTATTCCGCCGCCCACGTGGCGAAGTGAGCATCGTGTCGACAAACCCCCTTCGGCTCGCGTTCGCGTCGCACCCGCGCCAGTGGCGCGACTTCCGCTTCGTCTATCCCGTTATCTCTCGTCGCAGCAAAGGCTTAAGCGTCGGGGTCAATCTCAATCCCGATGGCGCGTGCAATTTCGACTGCATCTACTGCTGTGTCGATCGGCGTGCGCCACTGCCGAGGATCAAGGTCGACGTTGGGCGGCTCGAGTCCGAGCTGGAGACGCTGATCGCCGGACGCGAGGAGCTGTTCAAGGACCCCCAGTTCGCCGAGATTCCGCCCGAGTTCAGGCGACTCAACGACATCGCCTTCTCCGGCGACGGCGAACCGACGGCGGTGCCTGCGTTTGGCCCGGCGGTGCGGGCGGCGGCCGGCGTGCTGGAGCGGCTGGGCCTGAGCGACGTGAAGGTTGTGATCATCACGGACGCGTGCTACCTCACGCGGCCCGAGGTGGCCGAGACGCTTCGGTTCCTTGATCGTCACAACGGCGAGATCTGGGCGAAGCTCGACGCTGGCACCGAGACTTACTTCCGCAGGGTCAACCGGGCGAACTATCCGCTGTCGCACGTTCTGGACAATCTGCGCGCCGCGTCGCGCGAGCGCGCGATCGTCATCCAGTCGATGTTCATGCGGATCGAGGGTGCGGCGCCGCCGGCTGACGAGCTCGAGGCGTACCTGGGCCGCCTGCGCTGGCTGCTCGACGAGGGCGGGCAGATCAAGCTTGTGCAGGTCTACACGGTGGCGCGCTGGACGACCGAGTCCTACGTGTCGGCACTGGCGCCAGCCGAACTCGAGCAGATCGCCGAGCGCGTGCGAAGCCTGGGCCTCGCGGCCGAGGTTTTTGCCTGATCCGACTCAGCCGCGCCGGCGGACGAGTCCGGCCAGGGGGGCAAGGACAAGAAGGAGCGACGACGGCTCAGGCACCCTCAGGTAGCGGGCGTCAGAACCGAACTCGACCATGCTTCCTTGGGCGACTTCGGCCAGTTGCGCCGCACTGAGCGTGCCGGTGAGCGTCAGCGTGAAGTCAATGCGGCTGCGGACGGCGGGCTGATTCGGCGGAATCGCCAGATGCAGCGGGTTTGGGGCGATGCCGCCGTAGGGGCCGCCGACGCTCGAATTGTGGCCGCCAAAGCCCACGGAGCCGGCGGGCAGGCCGGAACTTGTGGTGACGATGTTTCGATACGCACCGAGCAGGTCGCCGCCGAAGCTGTTCGACCAAAGCCACTGCTCGGCGACGCTATCGCCAGCGCCGCGAGCAGACCACGCACCGAGCCCGTGGGAACCGGCTCCAATCACGGCCGAGTCGCCGGACGCGAACGCGACACCGACTGGCAGATTGAGTCCGAGCGAGACCACGAGTTGCTCCGCGGCGGAAAAGCCGGCGGGCACTCCCGTGCTCGTGTTCTCGAGCTGAATGAGGAGCTGGTGGCCGCTGATGTCGAACGTGGCGCGCGCTGCGAGCCCGTTGAGCGGATCGGTGTTGTTCCCGCCGGCATCGACGACGTAGTCGACGATGACGCCGGCTGAGAGCGGCAGTGCGAGCGTCAAGAGCATGATCGGTGTTGCGATCCACTTCATATCAGGCACTCCTCGCGGCGAAGCGGCCCACCCGGATGGCAACGGGGCCCACAGCGAACGATAGGAATCGCACGGCATGGTGAGCCGCCATGCGACGCCGGAGCGGCGTGTGGACCGATCAAATTTGGGGCTGTGCGGCGGCCGCGCCGCGTGCACGAATGGGGACGCGCTGGGAATCGTCCGGCCGGCGACCGGTCGTCTGATAAGTCCTGGCGGAGCGCTCGGTTGTCAGGCTCCCCAGCGCATGGCGAGGAGGGTCAGGTCGTCGAGGTTACGCGCCTCGCCGAGGTGTGCCGACACGATGTCGAGCGCGGCCCGCATGACAGCGTCGGCGCTCGGATCGGCGACTCGGGCGAGTGCGTCGGCGATCGTCTCGTAACCGAGCTGTTGTCCCTGGGGATCCTCGGCTTCCACGAGCCCGTCGGTGTAGAAGAGCGCCGCGCTGAGCCCGTCGTCCGGGGTGAGTGCCTGCGTTTCGTAACGCTCGTCCTGGTCGATCCCGAACGGCAGGGCGCGCCCCTCCATGTCAAGCCGTGCCCCCCCGTTGTGGAGCACGACCGGGGCAGGGTGGCCGGCGTTGACGTACTCGACCAGCCCGGTCTCGGGATCGAGGCGGCCGACGATCGCGGTGATGAACACGCTGGGTGACGTGTTGCGATACACGAGGCGGTTCAGCCGCGCGGCGAGCTCGGCCAGCGAGGCGCCCGCCGTCAGGCCGACGTGCACCGCGGCCTGGAAGTTGGCCATCAGCAGGGCCGCAGGCAGGCCGTGCCCGGTGACGTCGGCGATGGTCAGCCCGACGCGGCCGTCCTCGAGTGTGAAGTAGTCGAAGTAGTCGCCGCCGACATCGCTGGAGGGCTCGTTATAGCCGGCCAGCGCGACGCGGCCGACGTGCAGCGGCTCGGCGGGGAGCAGGCGGCGCTGGATGGTGCGGGCCTGCTTGATCTCCTCGACCATCCGCTGGAGGTCGACGTGCCGGTTCAGCAGGCGCAGGCTCGACAGGCCGACGCCGACCTGCCGCGCGATGGCCGCCAGGAAGTCCACGTCCTCGTTGGTGTAAGTGGAGGCTTGGGTAATGCGGTCGCCATAGATGGCGCCCAGGATCTCATCACGGTGCAGGATGGGCACGCACAGCGCGGAGCAGATCGGGAAGCGGACCAGGCTGTCGCTGATGTTGCCGACCATGTCGGTGGCGAGGTTGTTGACCACGGCCCGTTCGCCGTGGAGCAGGGCCCGGTTGATGAGCGTGCGGCTGACCGTGTACGCGCCGCTGGCGTCCCGCTGCACGTTGCGCGTCACGGGGGCCTCCGTGTCGCCGCGCTGGGTCTTGATGACGATCAGGCCGCGCTCGAAGGAGAGCGCCTCGCAGCAGGCATCGAGCGCCTGCTCGAGCAGTTGCTTGCGGTCGAAGACGCCGCTGATCCGCTCGGCCAGGCTCATCAGGAGCGAGAGGCGCTGTGTGTTCAGGTCGAGTTGCCGTGTGGGGGGGAAGAAGCTGGCGTCGCCCGAGGCGGTGGGGGGATCGGGCTGGAAGACCACGCGCGTGTCGGCAGTGTCGTCCGCCGGCGGCGCTTCGACGATCTCCAGCTCGAATTCGCCCACGCGGATCGACCGGCGGGCCACCCGCACCTCGTTGCGGAAGGTCTCGCCGGCGTCGACGCGCGTGCCGTTCTTGGAGCGGCGATCCTGAACGAGGACGCGGTTGTGCTCGTCGATCCAGATGTGGGCGTGCTCGCGCGAGATCTCCTCGCTGGGCAGATGAATGTCGCACGCCTCGGATCGGCCCACGGTCAGCGGGCTGGACGAGAGCTCGAAGCGGTGCGTCTTCCCCGGCGGATAGCGCACGAGCAGGGCGGGCATGCTCAGCCTCCGCGCACGTAGCGGGCCACGAGCTGAACCAGCGTGGACACGGCGCTGTACGGGGCGCGGAGAATGTTCTCCGTCGCGGCCGGCGAGAGTATCAGGTCGATGTTCCGCTCCAGCGTGGCCAGGCAGCCCGCCGCCAGCAGCGTGCCACCGCTCATGCACGAGAGCGCCATGCGTCGCCAGATCCTGCGCGCAAGCATCCGTCGCTCCTTAGCAGCAAGCCTGCGCGTCGATGCATTGCGCATCGCGGCTGGCCCCGCTGCCGGCCAGATTATACGAGCGCACGACCGGCGCCGTGAACCGCGCTAGGGGTGGGGCTGGAAGCGGGGGAGCGGGGGAGGAAGGAAGGCGGGCGGCATCCGTGCCGCCCAGGGGGACGTTCCGTCCGTGGCGGGCCGTCTCCGGCGGACGGCCTGCGTCACTGGAGCAGGCGCTGCTCCAGTTCGTCGATCAGGCAGCGCAGCGGGGCGTCGCGCGCGCCGCCCGCCGTGTGCCACGTCACCGACTGGTCGCGGTCGAGCAGGTCCTGGATCCGGCGGGCAGCCATGATCGCGGTCGAGTGCCGCTTGTCGCCGAGCAGGCGGCCGATCTCGGGGTAGCTCAGCCGCGTATGCCGCCGCAGCAGGAAAATCGCGACGCCTCGCGCGAGGGTCACGGTGCGATCGCGTGAGCTCGAGTTCAACGCGTCAACGGTGACGCCGAAGTGCTGCGCGCACTGACGGACGATCTGGGCCGGCTCCGGGGCCCGGGCGGCGGGAACGTACTCCTCGACGGCCCGCCGGACGCGATCGAGCGTCAGCGGCTCCCGCGTCAGCGAAGCCAGGGCTACCAGCTTCTGCAACGCGCCTTCCAGCTCGCGGATGTTGCGCGTGACGCGCTGGGCGAGGAAGTCGAGGGCCATGTCCGGCAGGTCGCACTGCATGACCGCGGCCTTGCGGCGGAGAATCTCGCGGCGAATCGAGTAATCGGGCGGCCCGATCTCGACGACCATCGCCGCCACGAGCCGGTTGACCAATGGCTCGGACAGGGTCGACATGCTGCGCGGATGGCGGTCGGAAGAGAGGACAACCATCTTCCCGCAGGCGTCGATCGCATTGTACGTGTGCAGGAACTCCTCCTGCGTGGCCTTCTTGTTGGAGAGGAAGTGGATGTCGTCGATGACGAGCAGGTCGATGTTGCGATACCGCGCTCGAAACTGGTCGAGCGTTGCGGTTCGAAACGCGGCGATGAACTCGTTGGTGAAGACCTCGCCGGACACGAAGTGCCAAACCAGCTCGGGGTGGGTGCGGCTGATGCCGTTGCACACCGCCTGTAGCAGGTGCGTCTTGCCGAGGCCACAGCCGCCGTGCAGGATCAGGTGCTTGAAGGCCTGGCCCGGGTTGCGGACGAGCGCGGCGGTGACGGAGTAGGCCAGCTCGTTGCTGGGCCCGACGACGAAGGTCTCGAGCTCCCCGCGCAGCACGGGCCGCGGCTCGCGCTCACGGCGGGTGGCGGGCGAGCCGGCTGGCGAGCCATTGGATTGCATGGCGGTGGGGCTCCCCGCGCGATTGCCCGTCAGCGCCGGTTGCGCGTCGAGCACGCGGACCGTGATCGCCGGGTCGGCGCCGATGACGCGGCGCGCGGCCTCGACGAGCTCGGGCATGTAGTTGGTGACGATCCACTTGTGAACGAAGTCATTCGCGACCAGGACATCGAGCTGCTGCCCCTCGAGCTGAAAGTGTGTCGTTTCTCCGAACCAGGTACGAAAACGGTTCGCGCCGATCAGGTCTGCCACGTTCTCGCGAATGGCGCAGACCCTCTCCGTTTCCGGTCTGTCCACGGTTTCCCTCGATCACGGTCTTCTGCCGCCGTGCGAGCCTTTGATGAGCTGAAGATGAGGGCGGGAAGCTGAAACCTCACGCCGGGTTCAACTGCCGCGGATCGAGAATATACCGCGCGCCGAAGCGCGACGCAACGCCCGCGGCGCGTGCGGCGCGTGTCAGGCGCGCAAGCCTCGCAACGGCAACGACGCGCGCGGCGAAAAAAATCCGGTGCCCACAGGTTGTCCACAGAGTTTCAGTTGCTCGCGGCTCAGCCGTCCACGGTCGCGACGCGGCGCCAGAGCACTTCGCGACGGCCAATCGGAGAGAAGGCGAAGCGCTCGTACAACTGCTGCGCCGGCGTATTGCGCGCATCCGCCGCCACGGTGACCCGGCGAACGCGCAAGGTTCGCGCTTGCTCGATTGCGCGCTGAATGAGCGCCGCCCCGACGCCGCGACGCCGCCAGGCCGGAACGACGCCGACGTAGACGATCTCGATGATCTCGCCGCGCGCGATGCGCGTGAGCAGAAGGCACCCGACCGGCTCGCCCGCGACACGCGCCAGGCTCCACAGGGCGGGATCGAACGGGCCCGCCGCGCGGTGCCCCGCCAGTACGTCCGCGATCGGGCGCAGCCCCGCGAGTTCGGGACAGTCGAGGCTGTCGACGTACGACTCGGCAACCACGCGCTCGAACTCGGCGTGGGTGTGCGAGTTATAGCTGAACCAGGTGAAGTGCTGCGGCGGCGGATCTGTCCACGGGAAGACCGCGATGCGCTCGAGGTAGGCGAGCGTCGTGAGCGGTGCCAGTCCGCCGTGCGCCAGAAGCGCTCGCCGGTCGTCGTCGCCGGGCTCGATCAGGGCCTGAACGAAGTGCAGATCGCGTGCTGACAGCGTGGCGACCGCGGCGTGAGTCAGGTTCCGCTGCGCGTCCGCGTCGATCGTGCTCAGCGTCGTCGGCGGGACGAGGATGACGGCAGTCCGTCCGGGCGGTAGGAGCGCGAGCAGGGCCGCTCGTAGCGCTCCGCCATCCCAGACGCCGAGGCCCTCCCAGGCGGCACCGCTGGCCTGTATGTGCTCCCGGAACTGACGCACCGCGGAGCGCGGGGCGACCTGGCGCCCGTTCGCTGGCGCCAGCAGGATCGCAAGTGCCGTGTCGAGCTGGGATTCGGCGAGCGGCGTGGCGGGCGGCATGGTCGTAGGGCACCGATCGGGCGCCGAGAGGGGTTCCGTAGAACCCGTGCGGCCGCGGAACTACAATCTCCAATTCGTAATGTGGGCGAGCAGAGACCTCGACGCAAGGGAGTTCAACGTGACGAACGTGACAAAGCGCTGGTTTGCCGTTTGCATCGGAGCGGTGGTTCTGGCGGCGACGGTTGCGTGGGCCGCCGACGACTCAAAGAAGGAAGAGCGAAAGCCGCGGGGCGAGATGACCGGCGAGAAGGTCAAGGGCGAGAAGGCGGACAAGCCGGCGGGCGCGAAGGTCGGTGAGGACGCGCCGGACTTCGCGCTCAAGGGCGCGGACGGCAAGGACTACAAGCTGGCCGACTACAAGGACAAGGTCGTCCTGATCGAGTGGTGGAACTGGGAGTGCCCGTGGTGCCAGAAGTCCAAGCCGGTCTTTGAGGAGTTGCACAAGAAGTACGGCGAAAAGGTCGTCTTCCTCGCGATCGACAGCACGAACTGGGCCACCGCCGAGGGTAACGCGAAGATCGCGGAGGAGCAGAAGATCGCGTACCCGATCCTGATGGACAACGACGGCAAGGTCGGCCGCGCCTACGGCGCCAAGACGACGCCGCACGTGTTCATCATCAACAAGGGCAAGCTGGTGTACAGCGGCGCGTTGAGCAACGACCAGCAGGGCAAGAAGCCGAAGGATGAGTACCGCAATTACGCCGCCGAGGCGCTCGACGCCGTGCTCGCGGGCGAGCCGGTCAAGCTGGCCGAGACGACGCCGTGGGGCTGCTCGGTGAAGTACAAGAAGAGCTGACGCGCGCAGGATCGAACCCGGCGTCAAGACAAGCCCCCACGGGGCCGGCCTCTGGCAAGCCCCGGGGGGCCGGCCTCTGGCCGGTCTTGTACCGTTTCGGTACGCCCGTGCCTCTTATGAGTGGTCGGGGTTGCGGGCGGCCAGCGCGTCACGCCAGTCGGGCGGTTCGGCCGGACTCGGCCCGCGGGGCTGATCGACAGTAGACGGGGGCAAGGCGAGGCGCAGCCGAGCCGCCGCCCCCGGAATCGCCACCGTGCCGCGTCGCGACCCTGAATGGGTCGTCGAACCCCACCGCGCGCGGACCGGGGCCACGGAGCAGCGAAACTCGCCACGCGGCGTTGCTTCGACGACCCATTCAGGGTCGTCTTCACGCTCGGTGCGTTGACCGGGGGCGGCGTCCGCCTTCGGCGGACTGGCCCCCGGCTACGATCGTGCAGCCCTTCGGGCTGCCGAGCGCGACGCTGGTTGAAGCAGATAGGCTGCAATCGACGGGCGTGAAGCCCTTGGGGCTGCCGAGCGCGACGCTGGTTGAAGAATCGCCACCGTGCCGCGTCGCGACCCTGAAT
>CAADGM010000019.1 GCA_900696535.1 uncultured Planctomycetota bacterium | reverse complement strand
CGCCCAGGAATGCGAGCAGCGCGTCGCCGGCCGCGTGCCCGCACGCGTCGTTGAGATCCTTGAAGTGGTCGACGTCCATGACCAGCACCGAGAGTTCCTGTCGGCCTCCCACGGCCTCGGCGAACAGCCGCGGCAGCTCGCGCGTGAGCAGCCGGCGATTGCCCAGACGGGTGAGCGCGTCGGTGTCCGCCTCGCGCTCGGCGCGTTGGGCGGCCAGGGCCGCCTTGCGCGTCCGCGCCTCGACGGTCGACTCGACGGAGTAGCGGAGGTAGGTGGCTTCGACCCGCCAGCGCTCCAGCTCGGCGCTGATTTCTGACATGGACCGCACGACGTGCGCCAGCTCCGTCGGGATGCGCCGATCGGCCGAGGCATCCCGCAGCCCCTGGTGGACCGCGTTCAGCCGTCGGCCCAGGTCACGGATTGGCTGCTCGATCGCGCGGCGCAGCCAGATCCACGCGACCAGCAACCCGAGGAGTGAGGCGCTGGCCAGCGACGCCATCGCGGTGAGGTTATGCGCATCGGGGACCGCTGCCGCCCCGCGGTCGACGATCGCCGCCAGAAGCTCCGATTCGGAGCGCGGGATCGTGAGCAGCTCGAACCGCCGCGACGGTACGTTGTCCACAACGAGCGGGCGCGCGTGGTCGGGATCATCGAAGCGGATCTGGTCGCGCACGGCCGTGACCGGCAGGCTTGTCCGCCGTACAAGCTCGCGCACTTCGCCGCTGCGGGACATCACCCCAACCCACAGGACCGGATCAGGTAGCGCCGCTGCCGGCTCCGACACTGGCTCGGCCGCATGCGCTCCGCGTCGCGCGCGCTCTTCGGCCGCGATCACGCTGGACAACAGCAGGCCGCACGTTTCGCGCTCGCGGTCAGCTTGCTGCCGAAGCATGACGTCGTGGAGGAAGTACCCGGGCAACGCCACGGATCCGAACACGAGGAGCACGAGCACCGCACCGCGCGTGGCGATGCTGGGCGGCACCAGCGCGTGCCAGTCAGGAAGCGCAAGTCTCATCCTTGTGCTTATCGACGCGAGCCCCCCAAGGCGTGATCTATGCGCCGGGAGCGTGCCCGGGCGGCGGTGCGGCAATCACTATCGGGCCGTCACCCGCTGATTGCGGGTGGCCCGCCAGACTCACCCGCTGAGAACGGGTGCTCCACGAGTTGCAGCAGAGGTTCGGGTGTCTCTATGCACCCGCGGCCGCAACGGCTGGAGCGGCGGCAGACGCAACACTGTCGGCGGTGGTGTCCGTGGGCACGGGGGGCCGGCGAAGCTGGAGCGACTCCATGGGCGGGAGATCGTCCAGGTCGGCCAGGCCGAACACGTCGAGGAACTTCTTCGTCGTCCCGTACAGGATCGGTCGGCCGACGATCTCGGCCCGGCCGACGATCTGGATCAGCCCCATCTCGCGCAGCCGGCTCAGCACCTCGCCGCACGCCACGCCGCGGATCGCCTCCACGTCGGCGCGAATGATGGGTTGCTTGTAGGCGACGATCGCGAGGGCCTCCATGGCCGCGGCACTGAGCCGCGACTGGGCCCGGTGCTTGTCGAGCCGGGACAGCCAGGGATGAAAGGCAGGCCGCGTCAGGAGCTGGAAGCCGCGGGCGATGCGCTCCACCCGAAACGACAGCCCCGCCAGCTCGTACTTGGTATTCAACTCGTCAACGAGTCCCTCGACGACGCGCGGTGTGCCCACGCCGGCGAGTTCGGCCAGCTTGGCAGCCGAGAGCGGCGCGTCCGATGCGAACAGCAGTGCCTCGACGATCTGGCCCGGCGTCGGTTCTTCATCGTCCGCGCCCGCGAGCACCAGGCGCGGGACGGCCTCGCCGTGGGGCGCCGAATCGGATGGCGCATCCGCCTGAGTGGCCGGATCCTCCGTCCCCTGGATGGGCATTGAAGTCGCCACGTCGTCTGGGGGGATCTCGCAGAGGACGGCATCCTCCGCGCCGAGCAGCGAGCTTTCTTCGCGATCCATCGCGCTACCCTCGTCGTCCCTGACCACGGCAATCTCTACTCTCTTCGCGTATGTTACTACGCACGGCCGGCAGCGTCCAGCCGAATCAGTGAACGAAGTGACGGCCCGGCCTTGGAGACGCACCGCATGCACCCGCCGCACCCGCACCGACTGGATCGTGACCGAGCGCAGCTTCTCGTCGTGGACATCCAGGAGAAGCTGCTCCCGCGGATTGACGGGCACGAAGCGATGCTGGCCAGGGCTGAGCAGGTGATCCGGGCGGCGCTCGACATCGGCGTGCCCGTGACGGTCTCGGAGCAGTACGTCAAGGGACTCGGGCCGACCGTCGCCCGCATACGCGACGCGGCGGGTGAAGCGCCGCGCTTCGAGAAGCTGGCCTTCAGCTTCTGTGACGAGCCGGCCTGTCGCGAGCGGATCGAGTCGCTGGGTCGCCCGCAGGTGATTCTGGTCGGGATCGAGACGCATGTCTGCGTGCTCCAGACTGCGCTCGACCTGCTGGCGGCCGGGTCGACGCCCTTCGTCGTGGCAGACGCGGTCGGCTCGCGGGCGGCCCGGGACTACGACGTCGCGCTGGCCGGCCTGCGGTCCGCGGGCGCGGCCGTGACGACTGCCGAGTCGGCGATCTTCCAGCTTCTCCGGGCTTCGGGCACCGCGCTCTTCAAGCGCGTTCTGCCCCTGGTGAAGTGACGTGCGATACAAGGACCCGCGCCAGCCTCCCGCCGACTGGGACCCGCCGGACCACGACGCCGGGGGGGGATGGGACGAGGACGACGCGGACGACCGCGACGCCCCGCAGTCGCGCGACCTGGACGACGACGACGATGACGACTCGGTGACGGAGCCATGCCCGAACTGCCGCCGGGACGTGTACGAAGGCACCGACCGATGTCCGTACTGCGGCGAGTACATCGTTCCAGGCCGGTCGCCGCGGGGCGGGCGCGGCCTGTGGGTGGCGGTCGTCGCGGCGGCGGTGGTCGTCGCACTGCTCTACTGGGTACTTCGCTGACGGGTCGGCGCCGCCGGCGGCGCGATCGGTTACCATTCGCGTCCGTGACCCGGCGGTCGCGCATTTGCTTCCCGGTAACAATCGGGGGCGCTGCCGAGTGAGCGGCGGCGCAGCAGCGTGGCGATCGGGGCGACGAGACGAGGCGGCCATGCACGATACGGCAAGTCTGATCGAGAAGGCCGAAGCACTCGGCGCGGCCTTGGCGGGCAACGGCGTGGTGCAGGCGTACTTCGCGGCGCAGCGCGCCGTCCGGGCGGACAAGACGGCACAGGAGCTGCTCTCGGCGTACCAGTCGCAACTCGCCCGCCTGCGCGAGCTGGAAGCGGCCCAGAAACCGATCGAAGTCGCTGACAAGCAGAAGCTCCGCGACCTCGAAACGAGCATGGCCGGCCACGAGGGCCTCAAGGCGCTGATGCGCGCCCAGACCGACTACGTCGACCTGATGAACCGGGTCAACCAGGCGATGGATACGCCGCTGGCGGCGCTGGCTCGGCAGGAGCCCGCCACGTGAGCGACCCGGCCGCGGCACCGGACTACGCCGCGCGCTCCACAGCTACGGGCCCCATGACGCGCACGACCGCGGCGTGGCTGGCCGCGCTGCTCGGGTGGACGCTTTTCCTCGGCAGCTACGACCTGCGGGGCGGGGCGGGCTTTGAGCCGATCGATGCGTGGGTGGGTCAGACGGCCCGCGAGATGGCCGACGCCGGGCGCTGGCTCGTCCCGCAGTTCGCGGGCGAGACGCGCATGCAGAAGTCGCCCGGGCCCTACTGGGCCGTGATCGCGACCGGCATGGTGCGTGGCCGGCCGATCGACACGATCTCCGCCCGCATCCCCAACGTCATTCTTTCGGCGCTGCTGGTCCTCACGATCTTCTGGCTCACGCGGCGCGTCGCCGGCGATCGGGCCGCCGTCTTCGCCGGCTTCGCGGCCTCGTCCAGCGCGCTGATCCTGTGGTGGTCGCATCGGGCGGCGAGCGACATCGGCCTGACCGCGTGGACCACCTTGTCGCTGGCGTGCCTCTGGGTCGCGCTGGAGTGTGAGCCGCGCGGCCCGAAGCGCACGCTCCTGCTGCTGACGGGCTACCTGGCCGCGGGCGTGGGCATG
Organism: uncultured Planctomycetota bacterium; assembly: GCA_900696535.1. Classification (GTDB taxonomy): domain Bacteria; phylum Planctomycetota; class Phycisphaerae; order UBA1845; family Fen-1342; genus CAADGM01. The sequence goes on along the minus strand of CAADGM010000019.1, from coordinate 37,393 downwards.
CTCTGGAAGATGCCCATGCCGCTCGTGGTCGTCGGCATCCCGGCCGTGCTCCACCTGATCGTGCACCGCCGCTGGTCGCTGCTGGCGGATCGCTGGCACCTGGCAGGGCTGGTGCTGTTCGCGCTGCCGTGGCTGCCGTGGGCGCTGGCCGTGCTCCTGCACGAGCCGAACGCGCTTCAGAAGTGGCGCGTGGAGTTCGTGGACCGCTACACGGGCGACCTGCCGAACTACGCGCAGCAGAGTTACGTGGGCAGCTTTCTGCTGTACTTCACCCCGATGCTGGTCTACACGCTGCCCTACACGCTCTCGCTGCCGGCCGCGATCAGTTGGGCCTTCCGCCGGCGCGAGGGGCTCGACCAGCGCGCCGCCCGGTTCATGCTTCTGTGGGTCGGCGGGCTGCTGGTCTTCTTCACGGCCTCCGCGGGCAAGGAAGAGCGCTATTTCCTTCCGGCGATTCCGCCGCTGTTCGTGCTGCTCGGGGTCGAGTTGTCGTCACTGTTCGATCCGGCCCGGCCACGGCGGGTCGCGCTGGTGCGGCTGGTCACGTGGAAGGTGTGGGTGGTCCTGCCCATCGCGCTGGCGGTGGGGGGGTACTTCGGGCTGACCACGTGGTGGGCGCAGCGTGGGCAGTACGAGCTGGCCGGCTGGCTGGACTGGGACGACGTCTGGCCGGCATTCGCGGTTGGCGGGGTGCTGCTGTACGCCGGGCTGGCAGGGGCGGCGTGGCTGTACGCGCGCGGGCGGATCAGCGAGTCCTTCGCCGCGCTGGTCGTCACGATGTACGTGTGCTGGCTCTGGGCCTGGCCGAAGATGGTGCCGCTCATGCTGTCGCAGCGGCCATTCATCGAGTTCGCCCAGCGCCTGGCCGACCCGCACGTCGTCCCGCCCGGGCAGCGCGCGCTGCTGCGGAACGTGGGCACGCACGAGCCGCGCGTGATCTGGTACTCCGACCTGCGCTTCCCTCGCCTGATCGACCAGCTCGAACTGCTCGCCGAGCAGTCGGGCCGCCGCTCGCTCGACTACGAAAAGCGTCGCTACGGTGAGGAGATCGTCCGCCGGCTCGAGAGCGACGAGCCGGTGCTCCTGGTGGCGAGCTTGGCTGACTTCTGGACGCTGCTCACCGAGGCGCCGCCCCAGCTCGAAGCGGCCGGGCGACCCCTGCCGCCGCTGCACCTGTGGATCCAGTCCCGCTACGGCCGGCTTGACCAGCAGATGGTGTTGTTCGGCAACCGTCCGCCGGCCCACGGCGAGCCGCCGCTTGTGCTGCCGGAGAAGCAGCGTCGGCGCCTGGCGTCGCTCGGCTCGCGCTGGCCCCTGGCCGTGGCTCCGCCGCCGGGCGAAGCTGCCGAGACGCCCGCCGAAGGAGCCGCGCCGCCGGTCGGCGAGGAGGCCGGGCCGTGAGTCTCGCCGCGCTGCGAGGCCGGCTGCTGGCATGGACCGAGGCGGATGGGCTCTGGCTGGCGCTGCGCCGCGTCGGGGAGTACGCGGCGCTGCGCCTGTGGACGACCGTCATCGACTGCTTCCCGATCGACCTCAACTTGCGGACGGCGCGGCTGATGGGGCGAATCTGGTGGCTGGCGATGCGGCGACACCGCGACCGCGCGATGGAGCACCTGCGCGCGGCGCTGGGCGACGTTCACGAAGAGGCAGAGCTGCGTCGGATCGCGCGGCGGTCCTTTGAGCACTTCGCCCAGCTTTACCTGGTCGAGATGGTGCAGACACCGAGGATTGTGAGCGAGTGGAGCTGGGCGCGGTACTGCGTGCTGGACGGGCTGGGTCCGGCCTTGCGGGCCATGCTCTCCGGTCGCGGGGCGGTCCTGCTGACGGGGCACTTCGGGAATTACGAGCTGCTGGGCTACACGGTGAGCCGGCTGGGCCTGCCGCTGACGGCGGTGATGCGGCCGCTGGACAACCCGCTGCTCAACGAGATGCTGGTGGAGTCGCGCCGGGCAGGGGGGCTGTCGCTGCTGGCCAAGAAGGGGGTCACGGAGGCGGCGCAGCGCGTGGTGGACGCCGGCGGGTCGCTGGCATTCATCGCCGACCAGGACGCGGGCAAGAAGGGGGCCTTCGTGGACTTTTTTGGGCGCAAGGCGTCCACGTACAAGTCGATTGGACTGCTGGCGATGGCCAAGCGGGTGCCCGTGATCGTGGGCTACGCCGTCCGCGTGCGACCGGGGTTCCACTATCGCCTGTCGATCGAGCGGGTCATCGAGCCGCAGGAGTGGGACGCCCAGCCCGACCCCCTGCTGTGGATCACGCAGGAGTACACGCACGCGCTGGAGCGCGCCATTCGGCGGCACCCCGAGCAGTACCTCTGGATTCACCGCCGCTGGAAGCACCAGCCGCGCGACGCACAAGAAGCCGCGGGCCGGCGGGCGCCCGAAGGCGTCGTCCGGCCCGCGGCGTCGCCCGCGGAAGCTTGAGGGGTGCCTACCAGCGCCGCCCGCGCAGGGCCAGCAGCACCGGGGGAACCAGCACGACCGGCAGCAGCCCGAAGCCGCACAGGTTGAACGGCAGCCACATCGGGGAGGCGAGGCCCTCGCCCGTCGTGGTCGGAGGGGCGGTCGACTTCACGTCGCTCTGCGTCGCGCCGCCGGCGGCCGTGCTGGTGACGACGACGGTGACGAAGTCGATGTCGGACAGGCCGCCCGAGTCGACCACGGCGAGCCGGAAATAGTACGTGCCGGGCGTCACGGCACGCCAGTTGCTCCTGGCCGCCGTGGTCCCGCTGATGGGCTGGAACGCCTTCGACAACTGATCGAGTTCGAGTTCACCGCCGACGGCGTTCACCTGCCGCCAGAGGTAGCTGAGGTTCGTCCCGTCCTCGACGTCGGTGCTGGCGGAGCCGTCGAGTGTCACGATGGCGTTGACCGCGACGGTCTTGTCGGGGCCTGCGTTCGCGATGGGGCGGTTGTTCGGCGGCGGCGGTGGCTCGATCCGAACGAACGCGGTAGAGGTTGACGGCGTGGGATTGACGCCGTCAAAGACGATGACGCGGAACTCGAACTCCTGGCCGGGCTGCACGTTCTTGAGTTCGCACAGTGACTGTGGCGACCCGATCGAGAGGGGGTCGATTGAGAAGTCCGGGGTCCAGTTCGCCGGCCAGTTGATCAGCTCCCACGTGTAAATCAAGTTGTTCTTCTCATACACGTTCGGATCGAACGGGTCGAAGCCGACGTTGCTGGCGTCGTAGGACGAGGCAGCCGAGAGCACGAAGCGGGCGGTCCCGGTCTCAGGGTTGTAGAACGCCGTGCCCGGCGAGCCGGAAGCGTCCGCAATCGGCGGCGAGTCGGCTGGCCGCAGGCTGGGATTCTGGCGAACGCGCAGGAACAGCCCCAGGTAGCTCAGCGCGGAGAGCTGCTCCTCACTAGGGCTCTGGTCGTTCGAGAGAGCGATCACCGTCAGGTAGCCGACGTCACAGGCGACGTTGCCCGCGAGCCGCTGCTGGTTGGCGCCGTTGAACCTGGGCATCTCGTAGAAGTACGTGACTGTCCCCTGGTCCTTCGGCACGTTGGGGTCGTCACTGATTGGTGGGATGAAGAGCCCGGGCGGCGTGACGAAGTTCGCTGGTTCCGAGGCGTCGAGCGGCGGCGGGCTCGGCGAAGTTAGCCCGATGGTTGTGGGAATGCTTCCCAGCGTGCGCAGTGAGAAGAAGACGAACGCGTCGCATGGACTGAGGCCGTAGCTGAGTTTGCGGGCGTAGATGTCTTCTTCTTTACGCTCGTACGTGATCGTGGTTTCGCCGTTCGGGTCGGTCTCGCTCTTCGCCTCGACGAGCTGCGGATCTTGAAACGTCAGGACCACGCCCAGGCGGTACCGCTCCAGCAGAAGCTGGTTGGGCACGCCGAGCTCGACGAAGAGCGCCGGGCTGAAGCCCTCGGAGTTCGGGTCGTTTTCCACGAAGCCACGGAACACCAGGTTGCCCGACTGGTCGAAGATCGTGAAGTCGACTTTCACGATGATCGGGGGGAGCTCGGGAGCTGGCTCCGGGGCCGCCGCACCGCCGCCGCCGGCAGGCGGGTCGCCGCCGCCAATGCCGCCCGGCTGGGCCGATGCGAAGGAGACGGTCAGGCCGCATGCCAGCGTCAGACCCAGAAGCTGGGACAGGTATCGGTTCATGGCCGTTGTCCTCACTTGATACAGGCTTCGAACCGCGGCAAGCGGCCCATGTCCAAGCCCAGCGCTGGGCCGGGCTTCCCGACGAGCGCGAGCATTCACGCCCACGCTACCGATATCTTAACGTCGCATCGTCGTGTCTTCCTGACAAACCGACACTTACGACGCCCGATTCCGTAGTCAGCGCCCGATGGTCACGGTTGCGAACGCGGTTCCGGTCGGCGCCGGCGAGAACGTGAACGCAATCGAGGCGCCCTCCTGGAATTCATTCGCCTGAATCGCTCCGCCCGTGGCCCGATAAAACAGGCCAGGCCTGAGCGGGTCACACTGGTAAACGTTGACCTGAGCCAGTGTCTTGCGACCGCCGCCGGAGGTTGCCGGCCCCAGCGGGACGCTGCCGTTCTCGATGAACTCGAACGCCACGCTGTCGCAGGAAACAGGCGGCTGGGAGTAAATGAGGATGGCGTCCGGCGTGATGAACTCGAACTCGGCGGTCGGGTCGTTCCCGGCCGTTCCTGCCGTGGCGCCGGCGCGCCCGAGGGCAATCTCGCGGGGGAAGGGCGTTCGGTCGCCGCTGTAGATGAACGTCCCGACCGGCAGCGTGAAGGCGGAGCCGATCTCCAGGGGCCGCGCGGTCTGAACGTAACCGTCGGCCAGGAGGGCGTCCTGCTCTTGCCCGCTGCGGACACTTCCGAGTTCGACCCAGGCGATGAAACGGGTCCTCACCTCCGCGGTCGCATGTGCGTTGGTCAGTGTCAGCGTGATGTTGCGCCGGAACGTGGCAGCCGAGAGCGTGCCGTCGGTCGTTGTGCCGGTGCCCGCGGTGGCTGTGCCCGTGTCGGTCGACGTCGAGCTCGGTATCCCGAACGCCTGCACGTAGGCGAGGAACGGGTCCCGCGCGGCGTCCCCCGTCGTCTGGGTGTTGCAGGCCGCAAGCCAGAGGCTGGCCAGTCCGACGACTGTGAGTGTTACGGTTCGCTGCGTCCGTTTCATACGTACACCTGGTTGCCTCATTCGAGGCGGACGACGTGCAGATCAGTCACCGACTCCGTAAATGAGGTACGCCTCGCCCGCGCGCACCCGGTCGCGCGGCGCGGCCCGCGGTGCGCCGAGCAAGAAGTCGATCCGGCCGTCGCCGTCGACGTCGCCGGCGGAGTTGATGCCCATCGAACGATCGCCCTGTTCGCCGATGCCGGCGCCGAGCTGATCGTCGCTGTTTCGGCCGATGAAGACGGCTCCGGGCAGGTGCTCGGTTCCGATGTACGACAGGTCCAGCACGCCCGGCTGGCCCCCGGGTGTCGCGCGACGGACCAGGTCCGGACCGCCGTAGACGAGGTAGACGACGCCGCAGCGTGTGCGGTCGGTATCGGCGATGCCGTCGAAGTTGAGATCGCCAAAGACGGAGCGATCCGGGGCCGCGATGAGGATGTCATCGTACCCGTCACGATCCACGTCGCCGATCCCGACGACGCGCGCCCCGGCCAGGTCGCCGGGGGACTCACCGACGAACAGCACACCGAGCCCGCGCTGCGGCAACTCGCTGTAGGGAATCTCGCGCTCAGTGAGGTTGATCACGGTCCGCGAGCCGAAGAACACCGCCGCGCCGCCGCGCCGGTTGTTGACCTGTGGGGAGCCGATGACGATGTCGTCGATGCCGTCGCCGTTGAAGTCGCCGGCCGGAGACTGTGACTGGCCGAGGCGGTCGCCTGGGTTGCCGACGATGCGGAGGCCGTCGAAGACGCGCCGTCGCGGCAGCTCGTTCGCGTTCATCGGGAGGCCCAGTTCCTCGACCGCCAATTCGGCGCCCACGCCGCGCTCCAGAACCAGGCTCTCGAGGCGACCGAAGACAACGAACGACGCACCCGCGCCGCCGTTCGAGAACGGGCTGCCGAGGAGAATGTCGTCGATGCCGTCTGCATTGATGTCGCCCGCTGCGTAGGAGTCGCTCAGTCGCGCCCCGGCGAACCCTCCGTAGACGCGGAGCGTGTTCGTGGGCACGGGCGTCGGAGGCGGCACAGTGAAGAAGAAGGAGCACGGGGGGGCATTGTCATTGTCGGTTGAGAATCCCGGCGATCCGTCAAAACGCAGGTCATCGAGGATGTACATGTAGGGGCCCTCGTGTGGCAGTTCAGTGCTCGCGAGGTCCCAGGGATTGCCATTGGGGCGACGGAAGAAGATGCTGGTGACGCCTGCACCGGGCAGGTTGGGCGCGGTGGTGATGTTCACCGCCGGATTGCGGCCGGGCACCGAGATGATCAGCCCGCAGCTCGCCCCGAAGGTGGTGCAGCGGTACGCGGAGATCACCTCGCCGCACTGGTCGCCGAACTCATTGGTCGAGATGCGGCAGCCCAGGAAGGCCGGGCCGGGGATTGCGGAAGGGTAGTAACGGTAGAAGAGTGTCGGGCCGCCTCCGGGCGGCGTTGGCGCCTTCGGCCCGTAGAAGGTCATGAGACTCCTGCAATCGGGATTCACTTGCGTTGCGGCATCAGCGATGCCATCGAAGACGCCGAAGTCGCCAATGCGGTTGACGTTGCCGCCGGCGAAGTTACCGAGCGATGCGCTGGCGGCGATGACGACGGCGCCCGTGCGGAAGTAGCCCGCCGGGTCGAGCGTCGCGATGCTGAGGGAGTCCGTGAACGGCACGCCAAAGGCGAACTCGCGCACGCCGTCGTTGTCCCAGTCGGACAGCACCGTGAAGCTGGTGATGCCGCGACTGGGGCGAATGGGCTCGGGGATCTCGGCGACGCCAGCGTAGATGTCGCCGCGGAGCAGCGTGCCGACCGAGTTGAGATTGATGTTGCCGGAAAAGCGCTGCTGCCGGCCATAGATCAGGTACGCCTCGCCCACGCCGGTGCGCTGGAGGTTGGTCTGGAAGCGCGGCTTGGCGAACTGGGAGACGATCAGGAAGTCGTCGAAGCCGTCGCCGTCGATGTCCGGAATGGGGAAGACTGCTGAACCGGCGTTATCCCGAGGGTTGAAGCCCTCGAAGACCGCGCCCCGGATCGGGCTCTCGGCGTTGGTGATGTTTCGCAGATCGACCGGTCCGGCCACGCGCGCCCTCAGGCGAATCGTGATCGGGGCATACACGGCCGTGGTCGCACGAGCGTCCGAGATGGACGCCAGGAGCCGGTACTCCCCGGCCGGAAACTGGGCCGTGGGCAGGTCGAACGAGAACGAGTCGCCGGTGGCGTTGGTGCTGCGGAAGAGGAGGATTTCGTTTCCGCCGGGGAAGTTGTCCGGGTCGAGGTAGACCTCTACTGTGTTGACCGAGTCCGGGTCCTCCAGGGTGTAGGCCACCTGGATGGAGGGATTGATGCGCGGGCTGCGATCGAACACGAGGTTCTGACGCGGCAGCGTGAAGAAGATGCGGGGGCGCTCGTCGATCGAGATCTGCCCGGGGGCGTAGTCCGCCACGATGACCCGGCCGGACTCCTCGAGGCGGACGCCGAAGTTGTAGGCCCCGCGGGCCAGGCGCGTGGTGTCGACCAGGGCCCGGTTCTCGGTGAGGGCAAGGTTTCGGAACGCGAAGATCTCGTTTCCGTTGTCGGGAATCTGGTCAGGGTCGACGAAGACACTGAACGAACTGAAACGCGAGGTCGACGAGCCGCGCCAGTTCACCTCGATCTGGGTTCCACCCACGACTGTCAGGTTGGAGGACGGGGTGAACACCTCGACGGCGTTCGAGCCAGACGTGGTCGTGCTCGCGGCCGCGCCGCCCTGGATGAACTCGATGACGGACCCACCCTCCGGGCACCCGCCCGCGACGAGCCCCGCGCCGATCACGAGCAGGCCGCACACGCCGATCCGCTGGATGCGCTGCATACTTCACTCCAGGACTGCAAGAGGACCGGACAAGCTGGCATCGGGTCGCGGGCAGCGCGGGCTCATCCGCCGCTGCCGTAGCGGAAGTACACCAGCGTCTCGAAGCCCGACGCGGACGAGGGCCGCGAGGTCGAGGGTCGGACGACAAACGTCAGCGAGTCGCCACAAAGGTAGTTCACCTGGTCGCGCAGCAGGACGCCAAACGGCTCGACCTCGATGACCGCGGCGGAGGCCAGGTCAGCGGGCCGTGCGCCGGTGCTGGCGCCGACGCGGACTCCCACCTCGCGGAGATCCGCGACGCTGCCGAGCGTGATCTCCTCGATCGGACAGAGCCGCAACTGGCCGCTCTTGTCGCCCGGGTTCAGCGTGGTCGTGTACTGCTGGACGGAGCCGTCCTGGTCGCGGTACGAGATGGTCATCGTCGCCCAGCGGTCGGTCTGGTTGTGCACGTAGATCACGATGCCCGGCGCATTCCCGGGGACCGAGGCGGCCTGGTCGCTCCCCGAGAGCACCGCCACGAACGACGGGTTGAGGATACCGCCCGCCTCGCCGCAGCCGGCCAAGCCGGCCCACGCGCCCAGGACACAGATGAGCAGTCGCCATCGCCATGCCATGCGGCGTACTCCTCGCGTCACTGTCCGGGAATGATGCGCACGCCGACGGCGTAGCCGGCCGCGGTGCGCGACAAGCGAATCTCGATGACATCGCCGCAGCGGAAGGCGACGCCCTCCTGCAGCAGGCCGCCGGTGTAGTTCACGTCGACGGTGTTCGTGCCGTCCGCGGGCACCACGGTGACGGCCAGCGTGCCAATGCCGGAGCCGTCGAGCTGTCCGGGCCCGAGCAGTTGGACCGGGCACTCGACGACTTCGTTGCCGACGTCGCCGCCGTCGATCAGGGTTGAGAACGACCGTGAGCCGACGAGCACGTTGCTCGCGTTCGGCGCCGAGAAGGCGTAGAAGATCGCCGGATCGGAGGTCGTGTTGTTGAAGGCTACGAGCACGACGCCGGGGCTTCCCGTGATTGACGTCGTGTCGATGCCCAGGGCGCTGAGCAGTGCGGGGTTGACCAGGTCCAGGGCGACCTCGCAGCCACCCAGCAGGCCGCAGCCCAGCACCAGCCCGAGCCAGCGAGCGGTCCGATTCCCGCGAGCCGTCATGAGGAAAACCTCCAGCCTGGTGCGGGCACCACCGCGCGGCGACCGCCTCGCTCGTCGTCGGCACACCAAAGCCGCCGACCGGAAGCGGTTTACCGGGAAATCGCGGCGGCGACAAGCCCGCGACGCCCGAGCGCCGCGGCCAGGCCGCACCACATTGTTCCGCCGCCGGCAACTTCCAGAGTGTCTGGCCGTTACGTCAGGTCGCCGGCGAACTCAGTAGGCCAGAACGCTGAAGACCGGGCAGTCGCCAACCTGCTGCCGACCGCCCAGCGACACCAGCTCGATCAGCACCGCCACGGCCGCGACACTGGCCCCGGACTCGCGCACCAGCGCGCAGCAGGCGCCGAGCGTCCCGCCCGTGGCCAGCAGGTCATCCACCACCAGAACCCGCTGCCCGGGGCGCAGGGCGTCGGCGTGCATTTCCAGCGCATCGGTGCCGTACTCGAGCGCGTACGTATGCCGCCGCGTTTTCCCGGGTAGCTTGCCGGGTTTGCGCACCGGCACGAACCCGACCGCCAGCGCCTTGGCCGCCGCGGTCCCGAAGATGAACCCGCGGGACTCGGCCCCGACGACCACCTCGATGCGCTCCCCGCGGAAGGGCTGTACCAGCAGTTCGACGGCCAGTGCCAGTCCGGCGGGATGTGCGAGCAGCGGCGTGATGTCCTTGAATAGTACCCCCGGTTTGGGAAAGTCCGGGACGTCACGGATCAGGCGCTTCAGGTCGGCCGCCCCGCGAAGCACCTCGCTCCAGGATTTCTCGGACTGCGTCACGCGGCAGTACCTCGTACACGAGCAGGACTGTCGGTCGCGCGGCCACGATCGGGCGGGCGGCCGCATCGGTAGCAGCGCACACGCCGCGGCGTGCGCCCGGTCGCGCAAGATCGCCGTGTCATAGTAGGAGCAGTGCTCGGTACGTGCAACGGCCCGCGGGTGCCTGAACTGCCCCTCTCGGCGACGTCGATAGTGCTCGAGATGGCCAGTGCGCTGCGCAGCCGGCTGCACGCGTCGGAGCCCGGTGCGCCAGCGTGCTAGACGGCAGTTCGTCACTCGCGGGCGCTTGCCGACGCGCTTCGGCGCGGTGGTGTCAAGTATGTCGCTTTGGCTCCTGGCGGTACTGGCTTGTGCGTGTGGCGGCGCGCTCGTGCTCTGGAACGAGGTGAGCCGCAGCAAGCACTTCGGGACGCAGATGCTCAAGCAGTACGAGACGCTGCTAACCCAGGCGCGCGAGGAGAAGCAGAAGCAGCGCCACGCGCCGGCCGCGCCCGGCGGCGACCGGGATGGGGGCAAGGCGGGCGAATAGCCCGGGGTTGCGAGCAGATACCGGGTCAGGTCCGCCGAGCGAATCAGCGGAGAGCGGCGATCCAGTTGAGGGGGCCGAGGAAAGTCGCGACCGAGCGGCCGCCCACCGGAATCGCGACCACGCCGCATCACAACTGCGAAGGGGCCGTCGCAGTTGGATGTGCGCGGAGGGCGTGCACAGGACCACGCCACGCGGCCCGAACTCGACGACCCTTGCAGGGTCGGGTTCACATCCGGTGCCTTAACCGGAGGCGGCGTCCGCCTGCGGTGGACTGGCCTCCGGCTACTACCGTGCATCCCTTCGGGATGCGGCACGCTGCTGTAGCTGGGTCGCAGGCGGCGGACTTGCCCACGGTCGCGATCGCGCAGCCTTTCGGGCTGCTGTTGCTCCGTACGGAGTCGGTCGCAGACGGTCGCGGTCGCGCACCGCTGGGGCTGCCGGGTGCGCCGGTGGCGGTGACCCGCGTCAGCCGGCGAGGATGCCGTTGGAGGCCCGCAGCCGCTGGACGATCGCATCCTCGGCGTCATCGTGAGCTAGGGGCGGGGCCGTGTCGGCGTCGGCCAGCGTAGTGGCCAGGTGCTCGAACTCCGCGGCGCGCTCGAGGAACGCCTGAACGACGACCGGGTCAAACTGCTTGCCTGATCCCTCGGCGATCATGCCCAGCACTTGCTGGTGGGGCAGCGCGGGCTTGTAGACGCGTACGGTCGTCAGCGCGTCGTAAACGTCCGCGAGCGAGGCGATCCGCGCGCTGAGCGGGATCTTCCGTCCCGGAATTCCGCGCGGGTAGCCGGTGCCGTCGAAGCGCTCGTGGTGTCCCGAGGCGATCTCGAGGGCCATGTGCAGGAAGCGCGTCGTGGGGGCCTGGTCGATCATCGAGCGCACCGCGGCCTCGCCGATGAGCGTGTGCCGCTTCATCACGGCCATTTCCTCGGGCGTGAGCGGGCCGGGTTTGAGCAGGATGCTGTCCGGGATCCCGACCTTGCCGATGTCGTGCAGGGGCACGGCGCGGCGGAGATCCTCGAGGAAGTCCGCTGTGATCTGGCCGCCGTCGATCTCGGTCCCGCGAAGCGCCTCTGCGAGCAGCAGGGAGTAGCCGGTCACGCGTTCGAGGTGCTTGCCGGTGTTGCCGTCGCGGCACTCGACCAGGGTGGCCAGCGCGGAGACGATCGTGTCGCGCGCCTCGTCGCGGGCGCGTCGGGCCAGGATGTCGTCGAGGGCCGAAGCGGCCATGTTCCCAATGACGTCGATGGTCTCGATCTCGCGCGGCGTGAAGGGCTGGTTTCCGTCCCGCTCGGTGAGGTTCAGCACGCCGACCGTGTGCTCGGAGGACACCAGGGCCCGTGACACCAGGGGAACGCTGGCGAAGAACTCTGACTCGTAGTGGTCCTTGCGCGGAACGTACTCACCCGGATTGTTGACCACGAACGAGCTGCCCGCCGCGAACACGCTGCCGGCGATGCCGTCGCCGACCGGGACCACCACCTGTCGTTGAACGCGCTCGTCGATTCCGATCGCCCCGGCGATGTAGAGCTTCCGGCCAGTGCCGTCCGGAACCATCACGGACACGCGCCGACAGTGGGTCAGCATGGCGGCGAAGCGCAGCGTGTAGCGCACCGCGTCTTCGACACGCTCACACTGGGCCAGCTTGTTCGAGTACTCGAGCAATACCGTCAGCACTCGCGCGTGCTCCGCGCGGGCCTCGTCAACGCGCTGCAGCTCGGCGTTTCGCTGGGCCAGCTCCGCCGTGCGCTCCGAGACCGCCTGCTCCAGCTCGTCCCGTCGTGCCTGCGCCTCGGCGTTGAGGCGCCGTTTCGTGGTCAGGGCGAGCGCGAGCTGGCGCGCCTCGTCAGCCTGGAAGGGCTTCTTGAGGATCAGCAGACGGTCCGTCTGACCGAGCGTCTCGATGATCTTCCCCCACGAGTGATCTGAGTAGGCCGTGCAGATGACCACTTCCAGGGCCGGGTCCACCTCCCACAATCGCTGGATGGTCTCCAGCCCGTCCCACCCGGGGGGCATGCGCATGTCGACGAACGCGACGGCGAACGGCGTCCCCGCCGCCTGCGCGGCACGCACCATCTCGTACGCGTCGCGCCCCTGGAACGCGGAGTGCACCTCAAAACCGATCGTGCGCGGGCGGCTCGCCGCCGCCGAGCCGAAAAGTTCGGCCTCCATGCTGGCCAGCGCGCTGACGCGCTCCGACGCGGCCAGGACCTTGCGAAAGTCCTCGTGGATCGCCTCGGAGTCGTCGACGATGAGGATTCGGCGATAGTCCTGGTCAGTCGCCGCCACGCAGCACCTCCAGGCCGCTCGTCACTGGCCGCCCCACGCGCAAGAGGGCGCCCCTCGGGGGAACACCGCCCCTGGCCCCGCGCCAGCGCGCTGGGCAGTTCACGCCCAAGGGCACCGTGCGATCGCGGAACGCCAGGGACATCGTCTTCCGGTGGACCGACATCACGTTTTCCCGTAGCTGGGCCCGATGCCTGACGTGGCCCGACGGTGCTATCGGCGCAGAGCCAAATTGGCGTTGCGCAGCCGATTCACAGTCCCCGGGCGGGCGCGCACGACTCGGACGCATCGCTCTGGAACGCGGGTTTCCGGGACGATGCGTGTTTCCGGACATGCCCGCTGCGTCCGCATCGCCGGGCCGCCTCGCGGACGACTGGCCACCGCGAACCGCACCGCTAGAATCGTCGCCGCGCGGCGCGGGCCGCGCGCCCCGTCCTGGCTCGCCAGGCGGCGCGGGGCGAGGGCGAGCTGGCCAACCGGGTGCGGCGTGCGACTCCAGATCGACAGCGAGTACGATCGGCTCGAGGCGGTCCTGGTCCATCGACCCGGCTCCGAGATCCTGCGCCTCACGCACCAGAACATGCGGGCGTTCCTGTTCGAGGACATCCCGTACCTGCGGCGGATGCAGGACGAGCACGATGCGTTCGTGGCGACGATGCGCGCGGAGGGGATCCAGGTTGTTTACGCCGAGGACTTGCTCCTGGACATCGTCCAGGACGAGTCGGTCCGGGCGAGCCTCGTCCGGGCCGTGGTGCAGCAGGCCGGCGTGCCGGCGATAGGCGAGGAGCTGGCTTCGCTGCGACACTGGGGGCCGAAGGAACTCGTGGAACTGCTCTATGCGGGACTGACGGCGGAGGAGTTCTACCACGTGCATGGCCGACGTGTGCCGCCCGCCCGCGGGCGCGCCGAGTTCCTAATCGACCCGATTCCGAACGCGTACTTCGCGCGCGACGCCGCGGTCGTGGTGCGCGACGCCGCCGTGCTTTGCAAGATGCACTACCCGCAGCGCGTTCGCGAGACCACGCTCATTGCGGCGATCTTCGAGCACCACCCGGAGTTCCGCGACGCGGCGATCGCGTACGGCGGGACGAGCGAGCCGACCGAGGACCGGCCCTACACGATCGAGGGCGGTGACGTAATCATCCTCTCGCCGGAGGCGGTGCTGGTCGGCGACAGCGAGCGCACGCGCAGCGCGACGATCGAGCTGCTGGCGGCCAAGTGCTTCAAGTTCGGACGCGTCCAGCGCGTGTACGAGCTGCCGATCCCGACCGAGCGCTCGTTCATGCACCTGGACACGGTGTTTAACATCCTCGATCGCGGGATGGTGCTCTGGCACGCGGAGGTCATGGAGAACCTCCCATACGTCCACCGCTATGAGCCCGATCCGAGCTTCGCAACGCGCGCGATGCGCGTGCCGGAGCCGCGCGGCATCCGCGAGATTCTGGCCGACGAGTTCGGCGGCGAGCTGACCGTGGTGGAGACGGCCGGCGGCAGCCGACACTTCGCCGCCCGCGAACAGCGCAGCGACGGGGCCAACGCGTTCTCCATCGCGCCGCGGACGGCGGTGTGCTTCGAGCGCAACGAGTTGACGATCCGGGCGCTCGAGCAGCAGGGCATACGCTGTATCGCGATCAAGGACTCGGAGCTGGTGCGCGGCCTGGGCGGGCCGCGGTGCATGACCATGCCGCTGCGCCGCGGCGGGGGCGAGTCGTAACACGGTCCGAACGGCAGTCGGTGGGCCAGCGCGATGTGCGGACGGCGTGTCAGGCCGCGCAAGCGACTGGGCAACCTTGACTCAAAGCTGACCGCGCGAGCGGTCGGCTGCACGCGCCAGCGCCGGCCGCGCAAACGGTCGGACGTGCGGAGCGACCCGCGGCTTTGCGCGGCGCGCGACGCCCCACTACCCGGAAACCCGCAGTAGTCGCGCGCGAGCTACGTCCCGGCGCGGAGGTGCGTGGCGGGGGCTGAGGGCCGAAAATAGTTCATCGCACCGAAATCTCTGTTTTCGTACCCGCCCGATGAGCGCGCGAACGGCACGCGGCAATACAATGGACGGACGCGGCCCGGCCGCGGCGCTACGCATCGCCAATTCGTACTGAACGACGCACGCACGATCGGCAGCAAGGCACCGCAAGCGACAGCACCTCGGGGGCCGGCCGCGACCAAGGAGGTCGTCATGTCCATGTGCCTGCACGGCGCTCGAAGTCTGCCGCGCGGCGTGCTCGTCCTGGTTGCGTGCGTGCTCTGCCACCCGGCGGTGTCCACCGCGGGGGAACGCCACTGGCGTCAGCAGCCGCCTGGCCTGCACTCCACGATCTGCACCTTCGATGGCCAGATCCGCGACGACCACTTGGCTCTGCACGTCGCCAACCAGATCGCCGCGCATGGTGGACAGGCGCGCGACGTGGTGATCATCACCAACACGTGCTACGGCGGTGGCCTGCTGGGGGACTTCGCCTTCGTGTTCTCGCCGGCAGGGCCGTGCCCGGGCGTGCCGTGGGTGTTCGGCTCGGCCTCCGAGTGGTACGAGCAGGCGTGGGCTTTCCGGGCCGAGTGGTGCGCTGACCCGATCGCGAACCTCGGCTCGAAGTTCACCAGCGCGCTCGCCGGGCCGCACAGCGGGCGGTGGAACCCGACCCCCGGCGCCATGCGCGATGCCGCCTCGAACAACGTTCCGGCCGATCTCCAGGCGGCCAGCCAATGCGACGAGGCCGGCCCCCATCATGAGCGATGGGAGAACCCGGTCATTGCGTGGGGTAACGGCGGGGAGGCCGCCACCTGGAACCCGAGCGGCGCCAGCCACGAAGTGATCCTCTTCGGCGGCCTGATGGACCAGCCGGCGTACACCAATGACATGGAGAACCTGCACGCCGCCCTGCTCAGCCTGTACGGCGCGGCTCCTGCGCATGTTCAGCTCATCCCTGATGGAACAACTCAGGACCTTCTGAACGGAATCAGCGCGGCCTGCGCGAGTCTTACTGCGAACACGAAGCTCCTCCTGCACTTCACCGATCACGGCGGCTTCGTCTGCGACGTCGTGGAACGACTCCAGTCCCAGGGACAGCAGCCGCCCTACGTCGTGCCCCAGTTCAAGGACATCGTGATCTGGCACCCGCCGCTGCCCTGGCCCCCGTGGCCGTTTCCGCCGCCCCCGCCTCCGCCCCCGGAGGACGACGGGCCGCGGCTGTCCTTGCGACTGCTCTTCCCCATCTGGGGGGCGCACTGGGTCGTGTGCTTGAACGATGACCCGCTACCGCTGCCACCCGGACCGCTGGCGGGCGAGATCGATGTGCCGGTGGCCTGGGAGAGCTTCCGTGACGGCGAGAATCACTTGACAATCAGCGCGGTCGGCATGCCCGGCGAGCCGTTCGTCTTTGACCGGATGGAGTTGTCGAGCGGCCCCGTCGCGATGCGGACCGACCCGCCGCCGCTCGCCGCCGTCGGCACCGTCCTCGGGTACTGGTTCACCGCGCCGTGGTTCCCGGGCTCGGCGGTGCCGTTCCAGGTCCCGACGCAGGTGGACCGCCCGGCGTGGTCGCTGATCGGGCCGCTGGCGTACCGCTACAGCGACGACCGCTGGCCCGGACGGCGCGGCTTCTGGGGCATCACCGGCCCGGGGCAGTCGGCCAGCCTGGTGGGGCGCCTCTTCAACTCGGATAGCCGTGCCGAGCGGCAGCGCGTGACGATTCGGGCGCTCATCAAGTGCAACGACCCCGCTGTGGATCGCTGGAGCGCCGTGGTACGACCGCGCGACGGCGACAACGTGGTGCCGTCGCCGGCGCACCGGCCGCGACTGATGCAGGTCACGCCCGCCTCCGATGGTGCCATCGCGTGCGTGTGGGAGCATGAGCTGACGCCGGTGGGGCAGCACGAGGATGTCATCATCACGCTGAAGACCGGGAGCAGCGGGGACGCGTACATCTTCATCGATGACCTGACGATCACGGCGCTCGGACAGCCGAAGGACGGCGCAGCAGGGGATGAGTGCGTGCCGCCGGAGCACCGCGACCGAAGCCAGTCGCACTACTACTACTTCGACGCGCCGCAGTGGCCGCCAGAGCCCCACTACGGCGTGCTCCCGAGCTGGCACCTCGGCGTGACGTGGGAGCGGCTCGGGGCGTTCCCGCCGGAGCGGTTGGGCGTGGTCTCGGGTTGCCATGGCGTGCTCGGCCTGCCGGGCGGAGCGCCGGGTGATGGTCACCTGCTGGCGTGGGTGGACGGCCAGGCGCGGCCCACGGGGCGCGAGCATGTCGCTTGCGAGTTCGAGTACTTCGTTGACGGTGGCTGGCTGATGTGGCACCCGGTCGTGCCGCCGGAGACCGCCGTCGAGAACCTGCGCGAAGTGGTCGAGGAGCTGGACTCCGGCTGGCGTCGCGTGCGAGTGACATTCGACCTGGTGCCGCCGCCGGCCTGGCAGGGCTTCCACTGGCTATTCGGGACGACACAGGAGAGCGGCCCGGTCGCCATCGACAACCTGGCGATCTCGAGCAGCGACTGGTGGGCCGACTACTGGCATGACGCGTTCGACTTCCACGCGGTCGGGGAGGGCTTGCACGGGCGCTACGGCTGGAAGGGCCGCGACAACGATCCCCTCGCCGACGGCACGGTGACGGACTACGCGGCGCGGAGTGCGTTTCATGCGCTCAAGGTCGCGGGGCCGACCGACCTGGTCCAGGAATTCGACCTTGCGCTCGGCCGCTACCTGCTTACCGCCTGGCAGTACGTCCCGGGCGATTTCCAGTCGGGCTGCGATCCCCCCGGGCTCGAGTGCGGGTCGCAGTTGATCGTGCTGAACACCTACGAGGATGGCGGCCCGTATCACCGCTCCATTCAACTGCGCGCCGACTCGCTCACCGGCACGCTGATACGGCAGCAGCCGACGCTGGCGGCCCTGCCGCTCGTGACGGACCGCTGGGCTCGGATCGACATCCTCATCGACCTGCCGGCCGACTCGTGCCGCGTCTTCTACGATGGAGCCGAGCTGGGCAGCGCGGCCTCTTGGACGGCAGGCGTGTCCGGCGGGGGAGGCGGGGCGCTCCGCGTGGCCGCGCTTGAACTGGTTGCCAACAACTCGACGGTGGTGCAGTTCGACGACCTGTACATGCGGCTCAGCCCGGCCGGCGACCTGGATGGGGACGGCTGGGTCAGCGTCGACGACCTCATCGCGCTGGCCGCGTGCCTGGCGGGGCCGGGCGTCAGCGAACTCCCGCCGGGCGTGACGGCGCAGCAGTTCGCGCTGGCGGACCTGGATGGCGATCTGGACGTTGACGCGGCGGACTTCGCCCGCTTCCAGACGGCAATCCGGTGCTCGAAGTGATCCGTTCTACGCGCGGCGCGCTCGTGGCTCGCCACGTGGCGGTCAGGCGATCTGGGATGCGTCGCGCGCCAGCATGATGACGACGTGGCCGGGCCGCGGCGTCGGTCGGTCTCCCGCCACGACCAGTTGCGCGCGGCCGGGCTCGGGCACGACCACGAGCAGCACCGGGTCGCCAGCGGCCGCACCGCGCCGGCTGGCCAGCTCGACGGGGTCGGTGAGCGTCATCGATGTCACCCGTGCGCCCGAAGCCACCAACTCGCTCAAGCGGGGCATCGTCAAGTCGGCGCGGAATGCGACGCGTCCGGCGGCGTGCCGCTCGATCGTCGGCCGGCCGCGCTCGCTGCCTTTGGGGGGCAGGCGGTAGACGTTGGCCCGGCCGAAGAGCGGCGCGAAGCGCTCGGTGGCCAACACGTTGACCTCGTCGTTGGCGGTTAGCGCGAGCAGGCGCCCGATTCCTGCCAGGTCGAGGCGATCGGGGACGTCGTCGGCCAGGATGCTGGCGTGAACCGCGGAGAGGCCAGCTGCGCGGGCGGCGTCGATCTCGGCGCGGTTCGTGTCGACGAGCAGCGTACGGATGTCATGGGCGGCCAGGCACCGCGCGAGGTCCCGGGCCAGCGCGTGCGCCCCGACGATCAGGAACCCTTGCGGGTCGCGGTCCGACAGGCCCAGCCAGCGCGCGACGGTGCTGCCGGAGAGGCCGTACACGATGACCGTGGCCACGATCGTCGTGAACATCACCGGCACAAGCAGGCGCGCCTCGCGCAGGCCCTGCTTCTCCAGGGCCAGCGCAAAGACCGACGTCACCGCCGCGGCCACGATCCCGCGCGGCGCCATCCATGCGACGAACGCTCGCTCGCGCCAAGACAGGCGCGAGCCGGCGGTGGACAGCGCGACGCTGAGCGGACGCACGACCAGGATTAGCGCGGCGATGAACACCGCCACGCCGGGCCCCACCGATGCAAGGTCCTGCACCGTCATGCGGGCGCTGAGCAGAATGAACACGGTCGACAGCAGCAGGACCCGCAGGTTCTCCTTGAACTCGAGAATCGAGCGGATGCTGACGGCACGCTGGTTGGCCAGGACGATGCCCATGACCGTGACGGCCAGCAGGCCGGACTCGGCCTGAACCTGGTTCGCGCCGACGTACGCAGCCACCACCAGCATCGTCGCGATCGGGTTCTGAAGATGGTCGGGAACCCAGTACGATCGCAAGCCGGCCACGAGGACCAGGGCGCCGGCCGCGCCAAGCCCGCCGCCGATCACCAGGGTCGTCAAGACGGCCAGCCCGGCGTGGCGGACCGGATCGTCCAGCCGGTGCCCGGTGACAACTTCGAAGACCAGCACGGCCAGCAGTGCGCCAACCGGATCGACGACAATCCCTTCCCACTTGAGCACCGCCGCGACCCGTCCGGCGGGCTTGATGTGCCGCAGCAGAGGCAGGACCACCGTGGGCCCGGTCACGGTCAGAATCGCCCCCAGCAGGAGCGTCAACTCGAAACTGAGTCCCAGTGTGAGGCCCGCCGCCGCGGCCGCGAGTATGCCGGTCGCGACGGCGCCGGCTGTCACCAGCAGTGCGACCACGCCTCGGACGCCGCGAATCTCGCGGAAGCTCAGGTTGAGCCCACCCTCGAACAGGATCAGCGCCACGGCGAGCGCAACAAACGGCAGGAGCAGGTTGCCGAAGAGGGCGTCGGGTTCGAGGCTCCACCCCGGCGCGAGGTTCCGTGCGACCGGGCCGGCCACGAATCCGAAGGCGAGCAGGAGCAGGATTGATGGCACGCGCGCCACGGTTCCGATCCACTGGGCGAGGCCGCCCAGGAGAATGACCGCGGCGGTCTGGATGAGGGCACTCTGCGACATTCCGGCCGCGTTCCTCTGTGCGTTAACCCATTCTCAAGGGGTGCGCGAACGGCCGCAACGCGCTGCGGCCGCCGCGCACGCTGCAGGTGCGGGCGACGCCGCTACGCGCCGCCGCGTGCCCCGGCAGCTTCGAGCGCCAGGGCGGCGTTGATGAGGCCGAGGTGCGAGTAAGCTTGGGGGAAGTTTCCCAGTGCGATTCGAGCGGCGGGGTCGTACTCCTCGGCGAAGAGGCCGGTGGGCCCGGCGAGGGCGACGTAGTCGTCGAGGAGCCGCCGAGCCTGCTCGACACGTCCGGCCGCGGCGCACGCCTCGATCAGCCACGCCGAGCAGAGCAGGAAGCCGCCCTCGATGCCCGGCAGCCCGTCGTCGTATCGATAGCGGTACAGCGTCGGGCCGGCCTGAAGTCCGCGCTGCACGAAGTCAATCGTGGCGGTGACGCGCTCGTCGGTCGGCGGCAGGAGGCCGCTCAGCCCGACGCACAGCGCCGCCGCGTCCGCTTCCTGGTCGTCGTACGTGGCACAGAACGCGCCGACCTCGCGATTCCAGCCGCGGGCGAGGATGTCAGCGGCGATCTGCCCGGCCAGCTCCGTCCACGCGGGGCGGCGCTGGCCAAGGTACTCCGCCACGCGCAGCGAACGGTCGACCGTCTGCCAGCACATCACCTTGGAGTGCACATGGTGCTGGCGGGGTCGGCGCACTTCCCAGATGCCGTGATCGGGGAGCATCCAGCGGCGCTCAACCGCGGCGACCATGCGCTCGACCAGTCGCCAGTGCTCAGAAGAGAGCGCGGCGCCGCGCTCGGCCAGCAGCGCGAGCAGCTCGGCGATCGGACCGAACACGTCGAGCTGGACCTGCTGGGCTGCGGCGTTGCCGACGCGCACCGGGCGGCTGCCGCGATAGCCGGCCAATTCGGCAATCTCGCCCTCCGAGCCCAGGTGGCCGCCGGTCACCGTGTACACCGGGCTGATCATGCTGCCGGGCTCGCAGTTCTCCACGATGCCCAGCACCCAGTCGAGGTACTTGAGGGCCGGGCCCGTCGCACCCAGCCGGACGAGCGCGCTGGCGCTCAGGGCCGCGTCCCGCGGCCAGCAGAAGCGATAATCCCAGTTCCTCACGCCGCCGGCATGCTCGGGAAGGCTGGTCGTTGCCGCGGCGACGATGGCGCCGGAAGGGCCGTAGCACAGCGCCTTTAGAACGAGTGCGCTGCGGCGCACCAGGTCAGTGGCCACGCGCGGCAGCGACAGCGTGCGAGCCCACCCGGACCAGAACTGCTCCACGCGCCGGCGACGCTCCAGTTCCGGCATGCCTGTCGGCAGCAGGTTCGCCGTGCCCCAGCGCAGCTCGAGAACGACGGGAGTGGATCCCAGCTCGAACTCCGCGACGGCGGTCTGGTGTCGTCCGTCGTCGCGGACCTGCCACGGCAGGTTCGGGGCGTAGAGCGCGCACGGGTCCAGCGCGCCGACCAGCTCGACGCCGTGCTCGCTCGCGGCCAGGCCCGTCTCCATGCGGCCGAAGTCGAGGCGCGGTGAGAACGTGACGCGGACGCGGCCGTGGCCCTCCAGCACGCGCACGAGGTCCGTGCGGCCGGCGCGCTGGAACGCGCGGCCACCGGCGCAGTCGAGGTAGTCGGTGACCACGAGGTTCGGCCACGCGGTGCGCAGGACGAACGCGTCGCCGACGTAAGACTGGGAAGCGCGTCCGGCGCTGGGCACGGGCTCGACGGCGAAGAAGCCGGCGGTCGGGCCGCCGAGCAGCTCGGCGAAGACCGCCCCGGAGTCGATGCGCGGCACGCACATCCACACGACGCGGGCCTGCGGACTGACCAGCGCGATGGTGCGCTGATCGGACAGCAGCGCGTGATCCTCGATCGGCACTGCGGCCGCGCCCATGAGCCACGCGGCGCGCTGCTCGGCTACGCGGGCCAGCAGGCGAGCCACGTCGAGCGGGCCGTCCACCTGCCAGCGAGCCGCGCTGGCCCCCGGGCCGACCTTGACGCCGACGTCCGGGCCCGAGAGCTGGCGAAAGGCATCCTCGTCCGTGACATCGTCGCCGAGGAAGAGCACCGCCGTCGCGCCGAGTCGCTGGCGCAGGCGCTGCAGCGCCTGTCCCTTATCCGTGGCCACGACGCTGAGCTCGATCACCATCTTGCCATGGCGAACGTGTACGCCTTCCCACTGCGCGGGACCGGCCAGCACGCGATCGACGGCGGCCGCGGCCGCGGGTGCGTCCGCGCTGCGGTAGTGGAACGCGACCGACGCGGGCTTCTCCTCGAGGATGAACCCGCTACCGGCCGGCGCGAGCGGCCGCAGCCACGCCTTCAGGCGGTCGAGCAGCGAGGCCGCCGACGCCGACAGGGCGGTGGTGAAGCCCGGCTCGAACTCGCTTCCGTGGCTGCCGACCAGATGGATTTCGTCGCTGTCCGGCGCCCGCGCGGCCAGGTCGGCCAAGGCGCGCCCGGACACGATCGCGACGTGGGTCTGCGGCATCCGCGAGAGGTTGCGCAGGGCGACGAGGGCCTCGCGCTCGGCCTCGGCCCGGGCCGGGTCGGCGACGATCGGCGCTAGCGTGCCGTCGAAGTCACTGGCCACCAGGAGCACGGGCGATGCGGCCAGCGCGTCGAGCTGCGCGTTGAGCTCCGCGCCGGGTGGCGCACCCGGCGCGGCGCCTTGGCTGGAACGCGCATCCGTGCTCATGAGGCGGCCTGCTCCCGCGCGGCGCGCGTGGTCATCGCAACGTCGACGCCGCACGCCGCGAAGAACCGCTGCACCCACCAGTAGATGTCCTCGCGGCGGATGATCCGCTGCATGGCGCGCATGGCGGGCCTCCGCTCGGCCCGCGTGAGTTGGGTTGCGCGGTAAACGGCTTCGGCGGCGCCGTCGAGGTCGTACGGGTTGACGAGCACGGCGTGCTTGCCGAGCTGGTAGGCGGCGCCGGCGAACTCGCTGAGGATGAGCACGCCGTCGCCCTCGACCTGGCAGGCGCAGTACTCCTTGGCCACGAGATTCATGCCGTCCTTGAGCGGCGTCACCAGGGCAACGTCGGCAGTCCGGTACATCGCCAGCAGCTCGCGGCGCTCCACGCTGCGGAAGACATAGTGAATGGGGACCCAGCCCGGTTGCGTGAAGGCCCCGTTGATCTGGGCGACCTGCCGCTCGATCTGCCCCTGGAGCTCCTGGTACTCCGGTACACCCTGGCGGCTGGGAATGACGACCTGGAAGAGCGTCACCTGGCGATGAATCTCCGGATAGCGCTTCAGGGCCAGCTCGAGCGCGCGCAGCCTGTACGTGATCCCCTTCGTGTAGTCGAGCCGATCCACGCCCAGCAGGACCTGCGGCGTGCCCATCTCGCGGCGTAGCTCCTTGACCCGCGCCGTGACTTCCGCGTCGCGCGCAGGGACGGCGAACTCGTCGTAGTCGATGCCGATGGGAAACGCGCCGACCTGCGCGGTGTGGCCCGCGTGCTCGACGACGAACACGCCGCGACGCCGGTGCCGCCGCGCCCGCGGAATGAGCTTCCGGACGCAGTCCATGAAGTTCTCGAGGTCGCGCGGGGTCTGGAAGCCGATGACGTCATACGCCAGCAGGCCAGAGAGCACGTCGTCGCGCCAGGGGAGCTTGCAGAAGATGTCCGGTGGCGGGAAGGGAATGTGGAGGAAGAAAGCCAGGCGATTCTCGAGCCCGCCGTCGCGGAGGCGCCGGCCGAGCCCCATGAGGTGGTAATCCTGAATGAAGACGAAGTCGCCGGGCCGAACGACGGCCTCGACGGCGCCGGCGAACGACTGCTTGACGTGCAGATACGCCGTCCAGTACTCGGGCACGAAGTTGCACCGCGACTGGAGATCGTGGAAGAGCGGCCAGACGATCTCGTTCGAGTAGCCCTGGTAGAAGAGGTCGCGGTCCTGGGTGCTGAGCTGGACCTCACGGAGCTCATAGCCGGCGGTCTGGCTGAAGTCAGTGACGAGCCCGGAGGTATCGACGCCGTCCTCCGTCACCACTCCGGTCCACCCGACCCAGACGCCGCCCCAGCGTCGGAGCACGGGCGCCAGCGCGGTCACCAGGCCGCCCGAGCCCGGGCGGACCTCGAATCCGCCGTTCGAGCGTTCGAGCACGACCGGGAGCCGGTTTGAGACCATGACGATCCGGGGCGGGGCCGACCCGCAGGAGGCGGCCTGGCCGGGCGCCGCATGCGCAGGGGCGTCGTCCGTGCAGATCATGGCGCTGGTTCCTCCTGCGGTGATGCTCGCAACAGTCCATCGTAGCCCCGCTTACCGCCGAGAGGAAGTCTGCCGCGCGTGCGAAGGTCCGATGTGTGCGATTGACTAGGCGCGGACGACCGGACCGAGCCTGCGACGGCCGAAGCCTTGGCGCGCGCTTCGTGGCACGCTACATTGATGTCGGCGATGGAGTCCGCCATCAAGCGGTCCTGCACGGCCAGGCCTGATGACTCCTACCAGGACGTCCTCTTGGTAGGGCTCGCAGGTCGCGGCAGCGCGAACGGAGCATGCTGAGCCCCACCAGGTGACCCCTGGCGGGGCTTTTTTTGTGCCGGGCCGCTTCGCGGCAGAGGCTGACGCAGATGCACGACATTTGGTTCCAGGCGGCACTCTGGCTGGGGTTGGCGCTGGTGGCGACGCTGGCCTCCATCTGGCTACGCATCTCGGTCGCGCTCACTGAGATTGTCGTCGGCACGGTCGCGCAGCTCATGATCGGCGTCGCGGTGGGGTCTGCGGCGCTCGACGCGGACGCAAGCTGGGTCAAGTTCCTCGCCGGCCTGGGGGCCATCGTCCTCACGTTCCTCGCGGGCGCTGAGCTCGATCCCAAGGCGTTCCGCAAGCGGTGGCGCGAAGCGACGACCATCGGACTGGTCTCCTTCGCGGCGCCGTTCCTGGGGGCGACGGCCGCGGCGAAGTACCTGCTTGGCTGGGACACGCAGGCGGCCTGGCTCGCGGGCGTCGCCATGTCCACCACGTCCGTCGCGGTCGTCTACGCCGTCATGCTCGAGCTGGGGCTGAATCACACGCAGTTCGGCAAGGTCATTCTGGCCGCCTGCTTCATCACCGACCTGGGGACGGTGGTGGCGCTTGGGCTGCTGTTCGCACCGTTCACCTGGCGCAGCGCGGCCCTGGTCGGCGGGCTGGTCGTTGCGATGGTGCTGCTCCTTCGGTTCACTGGGCCTTTCTTCCGCCGCTACGGCGGGCGGACCAGCGAGCTCGAGGCCAAATACCTGCTGTTCGCGCTGTTCATCTTGGGCGGGCTGGCGGTCTGGGCCGAGTCGGAGGCCGTGCTGCCGGCCTACCTCGTCGGCATGGTGCTGGCCGGCACGGTGGGGCGCGACCACGCGCTGGTGCGGCGGCTGCGCACGCTGACCTTCGGCCTGCTGACACCCTTCTACTTCATTCGGGCGGGCTCGCTTGTGCAGATGCCCGCACTGGTCGCGGGGCTCGGGACGTTCCTTGTCCTGCTTGCCGCGAAGATGGCCACGAAGTTCGCTGGCATCTACCCGGCGTGCCGGGCGCTTCGCTACCCCCGGGGGGACGCCATGTACACGACGCTGCTGATGTCCACCGGGCTGACATTCGGTACGATTTCAGCGCTCTACGGTCTGTCGCACAACATCATTTCGCAGGCGCAGTACTCGCTGCTCGTCGGGGCGGTGATCGCCAGCGCGGTGGTGCCAACGTGGATCGCGAATCGCTTCTTCCTGCCGCACCACCACGTGGCGGCCGTGCAGGCTCCGGAACCCGGGCCGGCGATGCCCGAGCCCGCGACCGTCGGAGTTCATCGAGATGTTCAAGAAGATCCTGGTCGGATTCGACGGGTCGGAGTCTTCCAAGCGGGCGCTCCAGGCGGCGCTGCACCTGGCGCATGAGAGCGGCGGCAGCGTTGTGGCGCTGACCGTCGTGCGGGCGCCGGAGGCCGCCGAACTCGAGGGCGAGGTGGACGCGGCGCTGCGCGAGGCGAACGGTCCGCTGAGCAAGGCCATCGGCTGGGGCAAGCAGCAGGCGCAGCAGGCCGGTGTCACCTGCGCGTTCAGAAAGCAGATCGGTCATCCCGCGGAGCTGATGACGCGGACCGCCGGGGAGGGGCAGTTCGACCTGCTGGTGATCGGGCGGCGTGGGCACAGCCCGGTCAAGCACTGGCTCGTCGGTTCCACGACCGACCGCGTCGTCGATCACGCGCCGTGCGCCGTCCTCATTGTTCACTGACGCGAGTGCCATTGCATGCTCAGAACGTACGTGCTGCAACTGCTGCTGAACAAGTACACGCTGGTCGCGTTGGGCGGCGCATTCGGTTCGCTGCTGCGCTACCTTGTGCAGGGCTGGATCCAGGCGCTGACGAGGGGCACGTTTCCCATCGGGACGCTGGTCGTGAACGTCGTCGGCTGCTTTGCCATCGGTGCGATCAACATGGTGCTGGCGGAACGCGTCCCCATCCGCATGGAGTACCGCGTCGGCCTGACCATCGGAATCCTCGGGGGATTCACCACGTTCTCGACGCTGGGCTGGGAGACGTTTTCGCTGGCCAACGACGAGCAGTGGCTCAAGGCCGGCCTGAACGTCCTGCTCAGCGTCTCGCTTGGGTTGGTTGCCGTGTGGATGGGCTATCGACTGGCGGAGCGCATGTACGGAGTCTAGCGCATGAAGCTGGAAGGCGAGGCTCAGCTCCTGCGGATCTTCATCGGCGAGAGCGACAAGTGGCAGGGGCAGCCGCTCTACGAGGCCATCGTGCTCAAGGCCCGCGAGCTGCACCTGGCCGGAGCGACCGTGCTGCGCGGACCGATGGGCTTCGGCAAGCGCAGCCGGCTGCACACGGTCAAGATTCTGCGGCTGTCGGAAGACCTGCCCATCATCATCGAGATCGTGGACAGCCCGGAAAAGATCGACGAGCTATTGCCGCACCTGGACGCCATGATGGGTGACGGGCTGATCACGATGGAGAAGGTGCGCGTGATCCGGTACCGGGCGGATAGCCCGGCTTGAGTGCGCCCGACGCCGCGCCGCGCCGCGCCGGGCCGGCTGGCCGGCCTCACTCCGCCGGTTGCACTTCGGCGGAAGTTTCGCGCCAGCACGCGGCTTCCTCCGGCTGCCCGAGTGCCTCGTAGAGTCGAGTCAACTCGTCGATGATGATCTGGCGACTCCGCGTGGGAGCGCGGGGGTCGCTGCGGATCGTGGCGTAGGCTTGCAGCAGAAGCGGCTCGGCCTCGTCCAGCCGGCCCAGGGCGAGCAGCGTTGAGCCAAGCTGGGCCTGCGCGGTCGGGAGGGTCGGATCGTCTGGGCGCAGGTACGTCGTGCGACAGCGGAGGCAGTCCTGCGCGAGTGGCTCGGCCTCTGCCGCCCGTCCGAGGCGCAGAAGGATCTGCCCCAGGATGCACGTCGCGTACATACGGTCCGGGTGGCTCTCAGGCAGGCGTGCCTGGCGAATCTCGAAAGCCTCGCGCACCAGCGGCTCGGCCGCGGCGTAGTCGTCGCGGGTCATGTGTAGATTGCCCAGCGACATCAGCGTGATCGCCAGGCGCGGGTGGTTCGGCTCGAGCAGGAGCCGGTGG
Source organism: uncultured Planctomycetota bacterium (assembly GCA_900696535.1). Lineage (GTDB taxonomy): Bacteria > Planctomycetota > Phycisphaerae > UBA1845 > Fen-1342 > CAADGM01. Next base: position 9,991 of record CAADGM010000019.1, on the reverse strand, counting down.
AGCCGAAGCGCCTCGGTGTACAGCCGCAGGGCCTCGTCGAGATTGCCGCGCTTGCGCAGCAGGACCGCGAGGTTCTGGAGCGTGTCGGCGACCTGCCGGCTCTCCGGTCCGAACTTCTCCCGGTACGTTTCGAGCGCCGCGCGGTAGAGCGCCTCGGCCTCGGCGGGGTCGGACTCCTGAAGGGCGATCGCGAGGTTCTGGCGCGTCTCGGCCAGGCGCGGGTGGTCTGCGGGCAGGACCGCTCGGAGCAGGTCGACCGCCTCCCGCATCAGCGACGCCGCTTCTTCCTTGTCTCCGCGATTCATGCTGACGATGCCGAGCCGGCCGATCACCACGGCGGCGTCGGCGCATTGCCGCCCTTTCGTTCGGACGAAGATGTCCAGCGCTTCGCGGTAGGCGACTTCGGCACCATCGAAGTCCCGCGTGGCGTTGAGGCAACTGCCCAAGCTCACGAGCGTGAACGCCCGCTCGCGCGTGTCGGCGCGCGCCGGCTCGTCGCTGGCGGCCAGGGCCTGGCGGTAGAGCGCGATCGCCTCATCGTACCGAGCCCGCTGGCGGAGCGTCTCGGCCACGCCGTCGAGCGCCATGACATACTGCGGACTCCGCTCGCCGCGCAGCGACCGGATCAGCTCGAGCGCCCGGCGCCGCAGTGCCTCCGCTTCGTCGAGCCGGCTCAGCGTGACGTACAGACCGGCCAGCTCGTTGGCCGCGGTGGCGTACTCGTAGGACTCCTCGCCGTGCAGCGCGGCGCTCTGCTCCAGCGCGCGCGAGAGATGCTGCTCCGCCGGCGCCACCAGCCCGAGCGAGCGGTAGGCTGTCCCGAGCATCAGGCGAACCGCGGCTTCCACGTCTGGCTGGCCGGCCAGTGAGCCCCCCTCGATCTCACCGGCCGCGTCATCGAGGATCTCGCGGACGGTCACGTCGGGCTTGTCCGTCGCCTCCGCGTCGGCCGCGGTGAGCATTCGCTCGACGAAGGAACTGATCGCGGCGGCCTTGCCGGCCTGCGTTTCGGCCGCGACCCGCGCCGCGGCCTCCGCGTTGCGGGCTTCGTGGGCCTGGGTGAGGAGTGTGGCCTGCCGTCCGTACGAGATCGCCAGGGCGACGACACTGCCGGCGAGGACCACGAGGCCACCGGCCCCCAGCGATGCCGCCAGGCGGTGCCGGGCGAGCTGACGGCTCAGGACGTACCAGGCCGAGTCCGCCCGCGCGAGAATGGGCTCGCCCGAGAGGTGGCGGCGCAAGTCGGCCGCGAGCTCAGCGGGCGACCCGTAGCGTCGCGCTCGGTCGCGCTGGAGCGCCTTCAGGACGATCGTTTCCAGATCGCCGCGCAGCGCGCGGTGCTCGGTCCCGATGCGCGGGAGCGGGCCCTCCGTGATGAGTCGGGCGGCCTGGGCGATGGACTGCCCGGCCAGGTCGTAGGGCAGTCGCCCGGTCAGCAGCTCGAAGAGAATCACGCCGAGGCTGTACACGTCGCAGCGGGTATCGATCTCGTCGCGCCGGCCCAGCACCTGCTCGGGGCTCATGTAGGCGAGCGTCCCGATGATCGCCTCCGGTCCGTGCTCGAGCGTGAGGTTCGCGGGCTCGTCCACCGTCCGGGCGATGCCGAAGTCCAGGATTTTCGGCGTGCCCTCGGCCGTGACGAGGATGTTCGCGGGCTTCAGATCGCGGTGGATCACGCCGCGCTGGTGAGCGTGCTGCACGCCGTCGCACACGCCGGCAAGCAGCGCGACGCGGGCGCGGCGGTCGAGCCGGGCCGTGTCAGCGTGCCGGGTGAGCGGCAGCCCGGACACGAACTCCATCACCAGGTACGGCCGCTCGTGCCCGCCGCTGCGATCCACGCCGGCCTCGAAGATTCTCGCGATGTTCTCGTGCTCGAGCCGGCCGAGCACTTCCGCCTCGAGCGTGAATCGCCGCTGGGCCGCCGCGCTGACCAGCCCCGGCCGCATGAGCTTCAGCGCGACCCGGCGCCGAGGCCGCTCCTGCTCCGCGGCGAAGACCTCGCCCATGCCGCCCGCGCCGAGCCGCTCCACGAGCCGGTAGCCGCCGATGCGTTCGGGTGGGGCCTCCGGCGCCAGGGTCGCGAGCGATCGGCGGATAAGCCGCTCACCGAGGGGCAGGGCCGCCGGGGTGAGCAACCCCTGCTGGCCGGAGTCGGCTCCCAGCAGCGCTTCGACCTCGCGCCGCAAGCCGGGGTCGGCACAGGCCGAGTCCAGGTACGCGGCTCGCTCCCCGGGCGGAAGCTCGCAAGCCACGTGGAACAGCTCGCGGACGCGTTGGAAGACGTCTGAGTTCATGGGTACTCGAGCCCGCAGTTGTGCGCGATCAGGTCGCCGCACCGAAGCGGCGCGGCAGCCTGCGCGCGGCCGTGCCCCTTTCGGGCGGGGCAACGGTCCAGTTCACTCAACGTGCTCCGCCAGCGCGCGGCGCAACCAGGCCCGGGCCAGCCGCGAGTCCAGCTCGACTGTCCGGGGCGAGACGCCCAGCGCGGCGGCCGTGTCGTCCACCGAGAGACCGGCCAGGAAGCGCAGCTCGACGATGCGGCCCTGCCGCTCGTCCAGCGCCGCGAGGCGGGTCAGAGCGTCGTCCAGGGCTATTACGTCGAACTCGTCGCTCGGCTGCGCGGCCACGCCGGAGTCGAGGAAGACGCGCTCCCGATCCCCGCCGCGGCGCTGGGCGCGCGCGGCCCGGGCGTGGTCCGTCAGGAGCTGCCGCATGGCCTGGGCGGCGACGCGGAAGAAGTGCTGCCGGTCGTTGAAGGCCAGTTCGTCCCGTCCGGCCAGGCGCAGGAAGACCTCGTGCACCAGGGCGGTCGGCTGAAGCGTGTGATCCTCCGGCTGCCCGCGGAAGACGCTCCCCGCCAGGCGCCGAAGCTCGTCATAGACGATCGGCAGGAGCCGCTCGAGCGCGGTGGGGTTGCCGGCCCGCATCTCGGCCAGCAGGAGTGTGACGTTTGGATTGCCCGGCTCGCTCACGGCAGGACTCCCAGCGGCGCCAGCCCGGTCCGCAGTCCGGGCGCGTGCAGTATAGCGACCGGCCAACCCAGCCCTGGGAGATTTGCGCCCGCCTGGGGGTGGCAACGTTGGGTGCTTCGGACCCGTCGGTGGGCGAACCACCCTCCGGTGCCGCGCGGTGCGGCCCGGCCCGGCCGTCGCGGCCCGTGAACCCGAGGAGCCTGCCCGTGATCCAGCGTTTCCAGTGTGCCGTGTGCCTGGCCGTGTCGCTCGCAGCGTTTGCCGGCCTGATTGAGTCCAAAGCGCTCGCCGATTCGACCCACTACACGTACCAGGGCCGGCTCGAGCAGAACGGCTCGGCGGTGAGCGGCTTGTACGACCTGCGTTTTCGCGTTTTCCCGACGCTCTACAGCGATGTGCCGATCTCGACGACCTATGCAGACGACCATCCCATTAACGACGGCCTTTTCACGGCGCGCATCGAGATCGCGCCGATTTACAGCATCGGGCCGCGGTGGATCGAGATCTCGGTCCGGCCCGGGAGCGTATCGAATAGTGACCGGTCGGACGCCAGCTACACCAAGCTGAATCCCCGCCAGGAACTGACGCCGACGCCGTACGCGATCCTGGCCTACAAGGCGGCCGGCCTGAGCCTGCCCATCGACGAGGCGCAGAATGCGCTCTTCACGAGCTTCAAGATCAAGAACGACAGCGGCGGCGCCGTCATGGGCGAGTCGGTCAGCTCGGTCGGCGTCGCGGCCAAGTCAGCTTCCGGCATCGCGCTGTACGCGGTGGCCGACGCCGGCGGAATGGCCGGGGTGTTCCAGGGGCCGGTCTCGGTCAGCCAGCGGGTGGCGATCAACTACGGCAACACGACGTCGATCGCGCTGGTGTGCAACGGGTCCGCGGCCAAGCCCGGCGGCGGTTCGTGGACCGTGCTCAGCGACGAGCGGGCCAAGCAGAACATCCGGCCGCTGCGCGGCGCGTTGGAGCGCGTCCTCCAGCTCCAGGGCTTCACGTTCGAGTACACGCCGGCGGCGCTGCAAAGCGGGTTGGCCCTGGCCGGCCCGCAGATCGGCCTGGTCGCGCAGCAGGTCGAGCGCGTCTTCCCGGAGCGGGTCGAGCAGGATGACGACGGCACCAAGCTGGTAACCGAGCGTGGGACGACGGCCCTGTTCGTCGAGGCCCTGCGCGAGCTGCGGGCCGAGAAGGACGCCGAGATCGACGCCTTGCAGTCGCAGCTCGACGCGCTGCGCGAGCAGGTCGAAGCCATGCGGGCCGCGCTGGCTGGGCGGTAGGTGGTCCACGTGCCGCGCCGTAGGCCGACTTCACTGGACGCGGAGGTTCGACGCCGCCGAGATCAGAGCTGCGAGAGCCGCTTCGGCCCCGCGGCGACGACCTCCTTCGAGCAGCCCTCGGCGTAGATCTTGAAGTTGTCGGCAAAGCGCGCGGCCAGCGAGTCGTAGCGGTTCCAGTACTCGTCGCGGCTGGCCCAGGTGTTGGCCGGGTCGAGGATCTCGGGCGGTACGTCGGGGCAGCTCTTTGGCAGCTCAACACCGAAGAGCTTGTCCTTCTGGCAGGACACGCCCGCCAGCTTGCCGTCCAGGGCCGCGTTGAGCAGGGCCCGCGTGTGCTTGATGCTGATGCGCTTGCCGACGCCGTACGGCCCGCCGCTCCAGCCCGTGTTCACCAGCCAGCAGGTGGCCCCGTGCTTGGCCATCTTCTTGGCCAGCAGGCCGGCGTAGATCATCGGGTGGTGCACCATGAAGACGGCGCCGAAGCACGCGCTGAAGGTGATCTTGGGCTCCTTGCCCAGACCAATCTCCGTGCCGGCGATCTTGCTCGTGTAGCCGCTGATGAAGTGGTACATGGCCTGCTCGGGCGTCAGCCGCGAGATGGGCGGCAGCACGCCGGAGGCGTCGCACGTCAGGAACAGGATGTTCTTCGGGTGGCTGGGGGCCAGACGCTCGGGCACGACGTTGGGGATGAACTCGAGCGGGTAGCTCGCCCGCGTGTTCTCGGTGATGCTGTCGTCGTCGAGGTCGACCCGGCGGGACTCCAGGTCGTACGACACGTTTTCCAGAATCGTGCCAAAGCGGCGCGTGGCAGCGAAGATCTGCGGCTCGCTCTCCTCGCTGAGCCGGATGACCTTGGCGTAGCAGCCGCCCTCGAAGTTGAACACCCCGTTGTCGCTCCAGCCGTGCTCGTCGTCGCCGATCAGCCGGCGGTTGGGATCGGCCGAGAGGGTCGTCTTGCCGGTGCCCGAGAGGCCGAAGAATAGGGCCACGTCGCCCGCGCGGCCGACGTTGGCCGAGCAGTGCATGGCCAGTACGCCCTGGTTGGGCAGAAGGAAATTGAGCAGGGTGAAGATGCTCTTCTTGATCTCGCCGGCGTACTGCGTGTTGCAGATCAGCGCCAGGCGCGCGCCGAAGTTGAGAATGATGGCGGTCTCGCTGCGCGTCCCGTCGATCCGCGGGTCGCAGCGGAACGACGGCGCAGCGATGATGGTGAAGTCCGGGACGAACTCGCGGGCCTCGCTCTGGCTGCTCACGGGGATGAACATGTTCCGTGCGAACAGGCTGTGCCAGGCCGAGTCGGTGATGATCCGGATCGGCAGCCGGTACTGCGGGTCGGCGCCGGCGTAGCAGTCCTGGACGAAGAGCTCCTCGCCGGCCAGGAACGCGACGATCCGCTGATGCAGGGCGTTAAACTTGGCCGGGTCGAACGGGCGGTTGTACTCCCCCCACCAGATCTTCGACTCGGTGCTCTCCTCCCGCACGATGAACTTGTCCGCCGCCGCCCGGGCCGTGTGCTTGCCCGTGTGCACCACCAGCGGCCCGCCGTGCACCACGTGCCCCTCGCCGCGGAAGATCGCCTCCTCCACCAGCGCCGGCGTGCGCAGGTTCCAGTACACCCGCTTAAGTGGCGGCAGACCGTGGTTACTCAGCTCGAACGCACTGGCCCACGCGCCGGCGTGCGGGGCGGCGGGCGTCTGAATGTCGAGATACTTCATAGCCAGTCCCTCACCCGGCGGCGATCGCCGATGTAGATCTCGTTCGGGGCATCGGGGTCCAGGGCCCACTTGATGCGGTCGATGCCCTCGATGATCTCCGAGGTGCCGCCGCAGTAGCTGATCCGCAGGTAACCCTCCATGCCGAACTCCACGCCGGGCACGACCGCGACGCGCACCTTGCCCAGGAGCAGCCGGGCCAAACGGGTCGAGTCCTTGTCGTAGTGGCTGAAGTCGATGAAGGCGTAGAACGTCCCGTCCGGCTTCTGAATGTGAATCCCCTTCATCGTGCCCAGCCGGTTCAGCAGCACGTTGCGGTTGTTCTCCAGCGTCAGCCGCAGCGCGTCCACGCTCGACTGCACGCCCTGGAGCGCTGCGGCGGCCGCCTGCTGGACCAGCACCGACGGCCCCGAGGTCTGGTGCGACTGGATGTTGGTCATGGCGGCGATGAGCTGCTTGTTGGCCAGGGCCCAGCCGAGCCGGAAGCCGGTCATCGCGTACTGCTTCGACACGCCGTTGACCACGATCAGCTTGCTTGTCTCGGTCTTGTTGCGGGCGTGGCGGTAGCAGCTCGTGGGCTTGCGGCCGTCGAAGATGAGGCGCTGGTAGATGTCATCCATGATCAGATAGATGTCGCGCTTCTCGCAGAACTCGACGACCGCGGCGATGAACTCCTCCGGGTAGACCGCGCCGGAGGGATTGTTCGGGCTGTTGATGATGATGCACTTGGTGCTCGAGCCGACGGCCTGCTCGATGTCCTTCAGCCGCGGGTAGAACGAGCCGTTCTCCGGGACGACCGCAACCGGCGTGGCAGCGCAGAGCTTGCACATCTCCGGGTAGCTCACCCAGTACGGCGCCGGGAAGACGACCTCGTCACCCGGGTTCAGGATGGCCTGGAGCGCGACCATGATGGCCTGCTTGGCCCCGCCAGAGCAGATCACGTTCTCCGGCTCCACGTGGTGACCGTACCGCTCCTCCGTGTAGCGGATGATCGCCTTCTTGAGCGCGGGGATGCCGTCCGCCGGCGTGTAGCGGATTTCGCCGCTGTTTAGCAGCGCCGCCGCCGCGACCAGCGCGTCGAGCGGCGGCTTGCTCTTTGGCTCGCCGCCCCCGAGGTGGATGACCGGCTCGCCCTTGGCCTTCAACAGGGCCGCCAGCTCGTTCAGCTTCAGCGTGGCCGATTCGCTGATCGAGCGACCAATTGCACTCAAACTCATGATGTTGGGTTCCTCAGTCGTCGGCCCCGGCGACCTCGCGGCCGCTCCGGCCGGGGGAAGGACCATAACCGTACAGGGCGATCCGGAGGGCGTCAACCGAGGTCAGCCGCCGCGCCGGCACAGCGCCGCGCTCACGCCACCTTCGCACGTACCCCCGACCGGTAGATCGGACTCTGCACGCGACTTATGCGCCCCAGCGACGGCTTACAACCGGCTCCCATCCACCGCCGCGCCGCCTCGAAATGAGCGCCCGGCGGCCACGGTCCGACTTATCGAGTAGCCGGAGAACCACGCCATGTTCGTGGACGTGCACGCACACATTGCCATGTCCGGCGGCCGGGCCTCCCCGCCGCCGCGCGTCGCTCGCTACGCGGCTCTCGCCGGGATCGACCACGTGCTGGTGTCGAATCGTGATGCCGCGCCGAAGTCGGCCGGCGGGCCGGACCGCGACGAAGTCGAAGCCAACGGCGACTGCCTGGCGGCCTGCGCGGCCCACCCCAGGCTGCTGCCGCTTTACCGCGTTCGACCGGGCCGCCTGGACAGCAGCTTCTACACGCTGGCCGGGGCGCTCACGCAGGCACCGTTCGCCGGCGCGGTGGTCTCGTGCGCGGAGGTGGCCGGTGAGCCGGCGGAAGCGGCCTTGCTCCGCTGCCTGTCCACGCTCGACCGGTTGGGCAAGCCCCTCTTCTTCCACGTGCGGCGCGGCGTGCGGCTGACGCCGGCGCGGATCTTCGAGCTGGCGCAGCGCTATCCGCGCCTGCCCGTCGTGATCTGCCACGCTGAGCCGGGAGACGAGCTGCGCTACCAGGCGCGCGAGGCGCTGCGCAGCGCGCTCGGTCGGCAGAGCGCGCTGCTCTACCTCGACACGGCTTACTTCTCCGCCGCCGACGTCGCGGCCGCGGTGCGCGACTTCGGCGTCGGGCGGCTGCTCTTCGGCAGCGACGCCCTCGCGCTCGAGGACGCGCACACCGCCAAGGTGGTCAGCCTGATCGATGAAGTTCGGCGAGCCGTGGCGCCCGGCGACTTCCGGGCGTGGGCCGGCGAGAACGCGGCCCGGTTGCTGGGTCTGGGACGATTCGCGCCGGCCGCCGCCGCCGCCAGCTCACCGACCGTCGAGAGCGCAAAGCGGTAGGTGGCTGCATCTGTGCGAGTTCGCGGGTCTGCGTCGCATCGGGCCTCCGCATCCGACGAGAACACGGGGCCGCGCTCGTCGCCGGACACAGAGGTTCGGCGCTGCTCTCCGTTGCGAAACCGCCCTAGTACGATAGACCGCCGCGCAGCTCGCGCTTCCGCTTCTTGGCTGCCTTGGCTGGGGAGACGGGTTCGGGCTCGCCGGTGGGTGCTGCGCTGACGAGGGGCTTCATCGAGAGCGCGATGCGGCGCTGCGCCGTGTCGACCGCGAGCACGCGCACCTGAACAACCTGGCCGGGCGAGACCACGTCGCTGACCGCCCGCACGCGCTGGTTGGACAGCTCGGAGATGTGAATCAGTCCCTCGACGCCTTCTTCGAGCTGAACGAACGCGCCGAAGTTCGTGATTCGCGTGACGGCGCCGCTGACCTGCGTTTGGGGCACGTATCGCTCGGCCGCGGTGAGCCAGGGATCCTGCGTGAGTGCCTTGAGGCTCAGGCTGATCTTGCGCTTGGCCGGGTCGAGTGACAGGACCGCGACACGGACGCCGTCGCCGGGCTTGAGGATGTCCTTGGGGTGCATGATCCGCTGGGTCCAGCTCATTTCGCTGACGGGGATCAGCCCCTCGACGCCCGGCTCGATCTCGACGAAGGCCCCGAAGTCCATGAGCCGGGTGACCTTCCCGTCGACCGTGTCGCCGGGGTGGTACTTGCCGTCGACCGTCGTCCACGGATCGGTGGCGAGCTGCTTGAGCCCGAGCGAGATGCGGTCCTTGACCAGGTCGAGCTTGATCACCTTCACCTCGACCTCGTCACCTTCCTTGAGCATCTCCGACGGGTGGTTGATTCGGGAGTAGCTCATGTCGCTGACGTGCAGCAGCCCGTCGATGCCGCCCAGATCGACGAACGCCCCGAAGTCGGCCAGACGCCGCACAACGCCCTTGCGCACCTGCCCCTCCGCGAGCTGGAAGCGAAGCTGTTGGCGATCCTCCTCGCGCTGTCGCTCGAGCACGCGACGCCGGCTGAGCACGACGTTCTTGCCCTTGCGGTCGATCTCGACCACTTCGCACTCGAGCCAGTGATTCACGTGAGAGGCGAAATCCTCCCGGCGGACCAGGTCGACCTGGCTCATGGGCATGAAGCCGCGCAGGCCGTGAACGCGCAGCTCGAGCCCGCCGATGTTGCTCCCCGTTACCTTGGCCCGCACGACATCGCCGACGCGGAGCGCCTCGAGGTTGGCATGGACGCGCGCCTCGCGCAGCGACAGGCGCATCAGCCCGGACTCGGCGTCGAAACCCTGCGGGACGAAGCTCAGCTCCTGCCCGACAGCGGGGGGCTCGGCAGGGTCGAACTCCTCGAGCGAGACGACGGCCTCGCTCTTGCCGCCGATGTCGACGAAGACGTCATTGCCGTGGATGCTGACGATGCGCCCGTTCACCCGGCCGCGCTGCGTCGGGTCGTGTGTCTTGGGCGTCGCGCCGGACAGACGCGCGAGGTCCTCGGGCGACACCTCGCCGAGTTGCTGGGCCATTTCGCGCTCGATCTGCGCATCGTTCACGTCACGGGGGTCGATGGACACGGTGCTGCTCTTCTGGGGCCGCCATTTCTGCGAACAATGGGATTATCGTACGTTTGGCGCCTGGAAAAGACAACGCGGGATCCGCGGAGTGGCCGCGCCCGAAGT
>CAADGM010000018.1 GCA_900696535.1 uncultured Planctomycetota bacterium | reverse complement strand
CGGATCTGGTCGTCGATCATGCTGTCGCCCTTGACGCGCAGCACGAAATTCCCGCGGCCGGAGACGAAGAGCTCCTCGAGGTCGAGTACCTCGCGGTCCTCGATGGCCTCGATCGGACGGCCGGCGGCGATGCGCCCGGCCAGCGGGAGCCGGGTGGGGCGCTCGTCGGGGAAGGCGAAGTCGGCGTTAAGTCGCAAAGAGCGTGCCCTGTGTCGCGAGCGACGCAGGAAGCCCTTCTTCTGCAAGGCGCTGATGTGCTCGAACACGGTGACCTTGCTGACGCCGAACTCGTCGGCCAGCTCCTGCATCGTGGGGGCGTAGCCCCGGGCGCTCGAATAGTCCCGGATGTACGTCAGGACGCGGAGCTGCTTGGGCGTGAGCGGGGCCTGCTGCACTTTCGATCGCCGAGCCATCGTACACCTCTGCCAGGTAGGCGCTGAGCGAACCGACCACTACCGCGGGCAGAGGGTCTCTGGCGCTCGCCCAGACGCGGGCGTCGCTCGGGTCGGAGTTCGGGCGCAGGCGCAACTGGCCTTCCAGGTCGGGCGCACACCGCGCATCCCGCCGCGCCGCGTTGATCGCGCTGCGCAGGCACCTGGCCAGGCTCGCCGCCGGGTGAGGCACCACGGGCGAACGCGCGAGGTCCAACAGGCCCGGACCGGCGCTGTGCACGGCGTCCTGGTAGTCCCCACCCGGTCCGAGCACGCACAGGACCGGGCCATCGAGGCGCTTCGCGGTAGGCATGTCGCACTCCTTTGCGCTGCCACCCAATCCGACCGCCACGCGGAAGTTAGCGGTTCATTCGTGCGAATAATACCCTAACAAATGCCGCGTGTCAACAGCGATTCTCCTGCGCGGATCCCGGCAGACCGCCGGCGTCCATCCAAAACGTGGTTCGTTCGGGCCGTGGACAAGCGGAGACCACGCCGACCTGACGCGGACACGCGACCCGTCGGGTTGATTCCGCCGACCCTGGAATCGGGCCGGAATTGGCCTTGCGCTCGGTCCAGCAGCGCTCCATCGCGGACCTCAACGCCACGTGCGCCGGCTCCGACATCCGTGCGGAACCCCGGCGCACCAACGCATACTATAACTGGGGCTCGACCTGATTGACAACCACCTTTTGTTGAGGCGCCGCGCGGGTCGACCCCCCGGCCAGCCCGGATGCCTTGCGCATCGGAATGCGATCCGCAACCGGAGCCGCGCCCTTCGCGGTACGCTCCCGACCGACCCCGATCGAGCGCATTGCCGCAACCTTTTGAAAATTCAATGGTTAGTGGTTCAACCGTGCGCCCCGCCTAGCGGCCCCGCGCACCTGGACCGATTGAGAGCCGACCCGGCTACCGCGCCGCAGCCACACGCCCCCCGCCACTATAGACGGTACCACGCCACTTCGTCGTCGCACCGCCGTGCCGGCGCATGGCGTTCAGTGTGATCCCCAGGCACACCGCCGCCCCGAGCGGGTACGTCAGTGCCCAGGCGGGCGGCGTACCGCCCAGCGCGTAGAACCGCCAGAGCACGGTCTGCTGAGCCACCACAGCCACGGCCGCCGCCAGCGCGATCGCCGGCCCTGCTGCGCCCGCCAGGGGCGAGAGGAGCAGGCTCACGGTCGGCGCCAAGCTGAAGATGGACAGGAACAGAACGCTCGCCATCAGCCGACCGAGCGTTCCGAAGCAGCAGTAAAAGATCCGCGTCCAGCCGTTCCAGATCTGCCGCATCCCGACGTACATGCGCACCGTGTACAGCCCGTCGCCGCGGATCACGCGCAGCCGCAGCCCCCGGCGCTTGGCCGTGGCCGCGAAGTGCATGTCCTCGTTCAGGGCCCCGCGCGCTTCCTCGTGTCCACCCAGGCGCTCGTATGACTCGCGCGACATGAGCATGAACGCGCCATTCGCATAGGCGACCCGCGAGGCTGGGTCGTTGACCCGCTGCGGCGGGAACCAGTAGACCATGATCGCGCCGGCGGGCGGCTGAACGACCCGCTCCCAGAATGTGCCGGCCTCGAGCTGGGGCAGCACCGACAGCAAATCGACCTTCTCCCGCTGCGCGAATCGCACCGCGGCCCTTAGCATCCGCGGCTCGTGGAACTGGCAATCGGCGTCCGTGAAGACGAGCACCTGCCCGGCGGCGTGCTGAACCGCCTGGTGCATCGCGTGGTTCTTGCCCGCCCAGCCAGCCGGAAGCTCGCGAATGTGCACGACCTTCAGCCGTGGGTCTCGCGCAGCCAACTCATCGAGGATCGCGCCCGTACGGTCCTGGCTGCGATCGTTGGCCGCAACGACTTGCAACCCAGGGTAGTCCTGGGCCAGCAGCGACTCGACGCAACGACCGATGTTGGCTTCCTCGTCCTTCGCGGCGACGAGCACCGACAGAGTCGGCATCTCCGCCCCACCGTCGTCCGCCTGGTCCGCGGTCAGGATCGGCTCGAGGTGCGCGCGGTTGAGCTGGCCGTGCCGCCGCAGCCAGACGAGCGCGATGAGCAACAGCAGCCAGAACCACGCGGCCAGCCAGGACGCGTGCAGGGTGAAGTCGAAAAGTGAGGCGAGCAAGCGGGAACTCCGATTGACAGTCGCGGCAGGGTAGCGAAACTGCCGTCATGACGCCAATGCTCCGGGCCGCGGCTGCGCCGCCGCCTGCCGTTCGGATGCGGGTCCCGCTCGCCCTCATTGCGCTGGTCTCGTGGCTGTTGGCCGCCGCCGCAGTGGCCCAGCCGGCAGGTACCGCCCCGCCCGTGGCCGCCACGGGCCCGGCCACGATCCCTTACGCCGATGCGGCATTCGGCTTCGAAATCCAGCTTCCCGCGGGCTGGGAGTACGACCGGACCCGATTCCAGGAGTTCGAACGCTCGATCGGGCTGCTCCGGGGGCGCAGCCCCGGCGGCCAGCAGGCGCTCCAGATTCTCGTCTTTCACGTCCCCCCGGAGATGAAGACTGGCGCGGGGCCGGAACAGGTCAGCCTGCCCAGCTTCGAGGATTGGGTGGTGCGGTTCGGCCGAAGCCTGGCCGAGGAAGCCAACGCCCCCGAACTGAAGTGGGACGCTTTCCAGGCTGGGGGCCGCGTCGGGGCTCTGCTGACGTATAGCTCGAAAATCGGGGCCACCGAGACCCGCACGTTCACCCTGTGCGTGCCTTTTGACGCCGCCACCGTCTGGGTGCTCGTGCACAGCGGCGCGCTGCTGTCCGCTGCGGATGGCCCGGCCCTGCGTCAGACGTTCGACGCGATGGCCGGCTCGCTCAAGATCAGCTACGACCCGGCCGAGCTCGAGCACCTGGCCGCTGCCTTCGAGCGCGGCCGAAAGGTCCTGGGCCACCTGAAGAAGTCGGCCGCGGCGCTCAACGTCGATGAAGCGCCGTCGTACTACGACTTGTCGCTGGGGGGGCGGTCGATCGGGTATCTGACGCGAGCGCTGTGCCGCGAGGACCTTCCGGTCACCGGACCGGACGCGCCGCGGCAGGTAACCAAGCCCGGCCTCCGTGTGCGCGAGCGGTCGTGGCGCTTCGCCGACGACGGAACCGTGCGCTTCTCGCGGCTCGACCTGTTCTGCAGCGATGACCTCGCCAGCGAACTGATCGAGAGCGAGCTTGTGCAGATCCCCGCTCCGGACGTGCGCCCCCAGCAACTGCTCATCAAGACGGACCAGGTCGTTCGCAAGGACGACGTGCTGATCGTCAGCCGCAGGACCAACCTCGATCTGCGGCTTCCAGAGCCCGCCAAGCCGCTGAGCACGGGGCCGGTCTATCTGAGCTTGGCATGGTCTCGGCTACTCCCGTTACTCATGGCCGACGCACCCCACGAACAGCACGCGTTCGCTGTCTTCAGTCCCGAGTCGCGGGCGCTGCTGTCACAGCTCGTCACGCCGCTTGGCCAGCGCACCATCGACGGCGCGGCGGTGAGTGCGTTTACGGTCCGCGAGGGCCTGGTCGAGCCCACGAGCACGCTCTTCGCCGACGCGTCGGGCCGCCTCGTCCGCCTGGAGGCCGGCGAGCTCCTGGTTCGCCGGGCCAGCCGGGAAGAGATCGAACAGCGCTGGGGCGCCCGGCGGGACGAGGCCCGCAAGCGATTCCGCCTGCCGGCCATGGACTGAGCGCAGGCGTCGCACCGCGCAGCCGGCGGCGGCGGCACAGCGCGGCGGTCAGGGAACGACGGCTGGCTGAAACGCGCCCGAGATCCCGGACTGAAGCGACTGCCGAATCGACTGGATCAGGTTGTTGTTGTTCGTGTTCGAGCGGATGGCGCGTTCGGCGTTGTACTGGGCCAGCGGGTCATACCGCACGCCGAGGCTGAACGGGCCGAACTGGATGTTCCGATTGGCCCAGTCCTGGAGCGCCGTCTCGACGGTGTGCGGCACGACCAGGATGTCGCCGGCACACAGCGCCACCTCCTGACCCTCGCCCGCCATCAGCGCGTCCAACTCAACCTTCACGTGCACACGCTCCCCATTCGGCAGCGTCCGAACGAGCGTGCCCTCCTTGATGATGAGGTCGTCGCGCAGCCCGCCCGCCGCCGCGATCGCCTGCTGCACGCCGATCGTCGCGCGGGCCGGCAGGGGCACCGGCCCAGGCTGGCGAACCAGGCCGTTCACGTATACCGCCGACGAGGGCGCCGCCTCCACCACCACCATGTCGCCCGATTCGAGCGGGGCGGCGGTGAGAGCCCGCCGTACGTCGTTGATGTCGTTGAAGTCGTAACTCGTCTCCGGGCGGTCCGGCCGGATGGGCTTGACGGTGATGCGGCCCGAACTGGCCATGTTGAACCCGCCGGCACTGGCCAGCGCGTAGATCGGGTTGCGCTCGTTGTCGGCCAGACGGACGACTCCGGGGGAGCTGGCCGCGCCCTGCACGAGTACGGTCGTGTTCTGCGGCCCGGAAAGCTGGACCAGCACCGCGAAGTCCTTGACCACGCGGGGAACGTGGGCCGCGATGATGGCCTGCTCAACCTGCCCCAGGTCCTTGCCGGCCACCTGCACGGCGCCGACCACCGGAATGACGATCTCGCCGTTCTCGTGCACGCGCAGCTCGAGCTCCGTCGGCGTATAGACTTCGTCGCCGAGGCCGTACATCTTCAGGCGCAGCACATCACCCGCAGCCACGCGCTGCGGGCGGATCTCGGCGACGGCAAGCTGTGGAGGGACGATCTGCACGGGCTGGGTTGTCGCGATGCTCTGCTCGCGCTCGCGAAGTTGCTCGACACTGATCCGCTTGTCCTCGCAGCCGGTCATCAGGCCGATCGCGACAGCCACGAGCAGCCCCGCTCGCCGCGCCGCTGCCATGCGCGCGCTCGCCCGCGAGTGCGCATCCACGCCGTGGCGCGCTCGAATCGAAACTGCCACGCCGCTTCCAAGTCGGTTCAGCATAGGGTCTTCCTGCATGTCGGATCTCCCGGCCGCGACACCTAGACCATCGGCGACGCCCGCCGTTACCGGACAGACCGGGCGTCATTCCTGCGCCAATCGGTTCGACGTTGCGCGATCGGCCGGGGGCTACCGCCCTTGCGCGGCGCGCCCGGCCAGCTCCTCGACTTGCCGCCGTTCGTCAGGCCCGAGGAGCGGCCTCTGCCGCTCCAGTTCGTCCAACTCACTCAGCGCGGTCCGCAGACCGCCCCAGTCCTGGAGGTCCGCCGACACCTGCGCCAGCCTCAGCAGTGCCCGCGTGCGCGCCCCGGGCTGCCGCGGGAGCATCTCAAGGCAGCGGCGGAACTCCGCGCGGGCCTCCTCGAGGCGCCCGAGTCTGGCCAGGACGAAGCCGAGCGTGTCGCGGAAGTCCGCCGAGTCGGGCCGCTGGCTGATCGCCTGCTGCACGAGCCGCACCGCCTCGTCGCTCCCGCCGTGCTGCTCGGCGATGATCCAGGCCAGGTTGTTGAGCGCGTCGGGTTGCCGCGGATCGCGGCGCAAGACCTCGCGGAACGCCTGCTCCGCCCCGGCAGCGTCGCCCTGCTGGTAGCGCAGCTCGCCGAGCAGTCCCCAGGCCGCTGTCGCCTGCGGGTCAGCCTGCGTGGCGCGCTCGACGGCCCTGATCGCCCGCGGCAAGTGGCCAGGTGAGCCGGCCAGCGCCGAGGCGGCGGTGAGCTGGACGGAGACCGGTGCCGACGCCACGGCGGCCGAGTCCACCAGCGCGCCCAGCTCGTCGAAGCGTTCCTGGTCGACCAGGAGCGCCACGCGCGTAGCGAGCATCGGTGGGAAGGCGGGGTCCAGCGCGGCGGCATCGTCGAGCTGGCTCGCAGCGGCCGTCCACTCGCGCTGCCGACGCAGAACGTCCGCCAGCAGCACGCGGGCCGCGACGCTTTCGCGGCCATTGTCGCCGGCCAGGAATCCCTCGAGCGCGGCGCGGGCCTCGTCGAGTCGGCCGAGAGCGATCCGAACGCGTGCGGCAACCACCTGGCCCGCCTCCACGTTACCCGCTCCATCGAGATGAGCCAGCACGCTCCCCAGCACACGCGTGAGCGTCGCCTGGTCTCCGCGGCGCATGGCCAGGTCGGCCGCCAGCTCGAGCACTTCAAGACTCGCCGCACGGTCCGCCAGCATGGGACGCACGATCTGCTCGGCGGTCGCGAGTTCGCCAAGCTCCAGCTCAGCCCGAGCGCGCATCGTCAGCAGCGCGGGGTCGCCCGGGAAGCTCCGCAACGCCGCGACCGCCAGCTCGCGCGCGACGGAGAAGTCGCCCAGGCCGAGCGCGGTCTGGCAAAGCCCGCGGTGAACTTCGAGCGAGGCCGGGGGCGCCTTCACGGCACGACGCAGCAGTTCCTGGGCTTCACCGGCCGCCTCGGGCGTGCCGGCGCTGGCCCGCTCGGCCGCGGCCACCCACAGCAGATCCGTGTCGCTAGGTAGCGCCGACTGGAGTTCGCTCAGCAGCCGCTGCGCCTCCTCGCGGTCGCCGGGCGCGCCGCGCTTGAGCAGCGCCTTGGTCAGACCGCGCTTGATCGGCAGCGCATTGGGATCGCGGACCAGCGCGTCCTGCCAGATGCCGATGGCCACATCCAGCTCGCCGCGCTGGGCGTGGTACTCGCCCAGGATCGCCGGTCCGTACGGTCCCTCGACGAGGCCGGCCAGCGCCTCGTAGTCGCGCTGTGCCGCCTCGTGTCGCCCCGCGGCGGCGTTGTAGTTCGCTCGCAGCAGGTAGGCTTCCGGCTTGGGATGCTGGGCGATGAGTTCGTCGAGAACGGCAGCGCCCTCGCCGTCTCGGCCGTCCTCGCGCAGCACCCACGCCCGCACCCGGGCCACCTCGGTCGGGTCGGCCCCCGCCTGGGCCGCCTGGTCAGCCAGCTCGAGCGCCCGCCGGGCATCGCCCGAGCGGGCGTAGTTCAGGCTCGCCAGACGAAGCAGGTCGCTCGGGTCGCGCTCGGCGCCCGCGGCCTTGAGCTCAAGCTCCTGGATCGCCTCCGCAAGCTGCCCCTCCCCCAGCGCAACAAAGAGCCGCCGTGTTCCGAGCGCCTCTTCACCCATTCGCCGCTCGAGTCGCGTTAGCACTTCGCGCGCGTCGCTGAATCGCCGCTGCCGCTGGTAGAGCGCAAGCAGTCGATCCGCGGGCTCGGTGGCACCAGACACGCGGAACGCGTTGGCGTAGACCAGTTCGGCATTAACCGGGTCGCCGACGCGCTCGTACAGCCCCCCCAGCACGAGGGCGGGCAAGACCCAGCGCGGGTCTGCTTCCAGGCACGCCTTCAGCAGCTTCTCAGCCTCGGCCTGCCGCGCCTGCCAATCACGCATCGTGAGCCAGAGCCGCGCCTGGTGGAGCCGCCACTGGAGACCGCTCTCGCCCTCAATCTGCTTGAGTTCGTCTACGAGTCGCTGCGCGCTTTCATCGTCCGCAAGAACCTCCGTGACCCCGAGCAGCATCGCGCGCGCGCCGGCATCGCCCGGGTCCTGGCGCACCTGCTCGCGCAGCAGGGCTACACCCGCCGCACGCTGCCCCTCCCGAAACTCAAGCAGCGCCTGGGCGGCAACGACCTGCTGGACTGACTCCGGCTGCGTCTGCGCGGCCCGCGCGCGTGCGAGAACCGCGCGCGCCTCGTCGACGCGCCTCTGGTCGGCCAGCAGGTCACTCAGCGCGATCCACCCCGCCGGGCGGTCCACGAACCGCTCGCACGCGGCCCGCAACACAACCTCGGCATCGTCCAGGCGTTCCAGCCGCGCGTAGAGCCGGGCCAGCGGCAGCGTAGCCGCCAGTGGTTCATCAACATCGGCGCCCGCGGCTAGAAGCTCGGCCTCAGCCGCGGCCGGGTCTCCGCGTCGCTCGGCCAGGCCCGCGCGGAGCACGCGCAGGTCGGCGCGCCGCGGATGAGCCGCGACCAGCGCATCCAGCTCGGAGGACAGGCGCGCCAGTGCCTCGCTGGCCCCCTCCTGCATGGCCACGCCCATCTCGACGCCCAGCTTCAAGACCCGAAGTTCGAGATCGCTCTCGGCTTCGCTCGCGGCGGCGGACAGGATGGCGCGGGCGCGCTCCAGGTCGCCGCGCTCCAACGCCGCCCGCACAACGGCCTTCGCGACCGCGGGGTTTCGGCGCAGCGTG
This sequence comes from uncultured Planctomycetota bacterium, assembly GCA_900696535.1. Taxonomy (GTDB): domain Bacteria; phylum Planctomycetota; class Phycisphaerae; order UBA1845; family Fen-1342; genus CAADGM01. Next base: position 15,230 of record CAADGM010000018.1, on the reverse strand, counting down.
GCGTTGTCGCCGCCCAGCGACTGCACAAGCCGCCCGCCCTGGCCGGTCCGCGCGTACGCCTCTGCAAGCAGGCCGCGGATTGCCGGGGCGCGGTCGCCCGGCCGGCCGGCCAGCGGCTCAAGCAGCGTGATGACTTCGTAGGGCTTTCCCGCGCCGCGCGCCACGAGCGCCCGCAGGTAGGCCGTCTGCTCGGCCAACTCGGGCCTGCCGGTCATCGCCTGCGTAGCGTCAACGAACGCATCCAGTGCGGCACGGGCCTCGTCGAGCGCATTCGCCGCGAGCAGCAGTTCCACACCCTGGGGGAGCACGTCCACCCGCTGCGGACGGTCCGCGAGCCTGGCCAGGATGTCGCGCGCGAGCTGCCCGCCGGCCGGGTCGGACGTGAGCAGCGCGAGCCGGGCCCCGAGCCGGAAGCACGCGGCCGTCCAGTCGTCGGGGTCGACCACGAAGGGCTCGAGGCTCTCCTGCGACTGGCCGCGGGCCGTCTCGAGCTGCGCCCGCGCGCGCTCGTACTCCCGATGCGTCAGCCACTCCTCGCACAAGGCCAAGTGCAGCCGAGGGTCATTCAGCGTGAGCCCCTCGGCCGCCTCGAGATCGCGGCGGGCCACCTCCAGGGCGGCTGGGTCGGGGTCACGAACCGCCTGGCGGGCCAGGAGTCGCGGCAGCGCCGCCCGCTGAAGCAGGGGTAGCGCCTCCCGGGGGCAGCGCTCAAGCGCCCGGTCAAGCACGCGGCGGGCTTCGTCTTCCCGCGCGGAGTCGCCACCTGCCGGGACGCTCTCCACGGCCAGCGCGCTCAGCATGACGCTCGCCTCAGCCAGCGGCTCGCATAGGTCGGGGCGGCTCTCCAGTCGAGCCAGCAAGGATTCGAGCCGCTGCCGGGCCTCGTCCGGGCGACGACGGAAGATCAGCGCGCGGGCCTCGACGAGCGTTGCGGCGGGGTCGTCAGGCACGGCGGCGGCGCGCGTCTGGGCAACGAGCTCGAGCTCCGCGTAGTTCGCCGTCGACTCGTACAGCAGCGCGAGCCGCTTGAACGCCTCGTCGTGTTCCGTGTCGTTGCGCAGGATCTGGCGGTACGCGGCGATGGCCTGGCGGACCGCTTCGATCGGCAGCGGCCGGACGCGAAGCTGGGCACGGGCGTACTTGACCAGGACATCGACATCGTCGGGATGCGCGGCCAGGTACCGCCCAAGCATCCGGCGCGCGACGTTCCAGTCGCCTTGCTCGTACGCAGCGGTTCCTTCCGCCGGCGCTCCACGTACGAGCGACTCCCGACGGATGCGCCAGGCGGCATACAGGGCGGCCAGGCCGATCGCGACGGCAATCAGCACAACGCCCACCAGGCGGAGTTTTCGACTCAGCGGATTCGGGGGCCGGTCAGACATGATCACCCACCCAGATTGCACGTCATTGGGGAAACTGGCCGCGGCACACAGCCGGACCGAGTGCCTCTCACGCGTTCACCGGACGCCGGGCTCGACCGCACTTGCCCCGGTGGCGGGGGAAGATATTAACGCACGGGAGACAGGAGGGGGGAGTGTGGCGGCGAACAAGCGCAGGGGGCATAGCCTGGGCCGCACCGCGCTGCCGGGACATCGCACACAATTGCATCACCCTTCGGGCAAGCCCAAAGGGTGATGCGAGGGAGGTGGTGAGGGCACCACGCGAGGAATTGGGTAACGCGATTCGCGCCGGGAATTTCAGAGCGTTAACAGCGACTTCTGATGGTCCGAGCCGCGACCGTCAGGGGGCGGTGTCTGCCGGACCGAAGGCCGCCGTCCTGACGGGCGCGGTTCGGATCAGCAAGGCACCCTCAGGCGAGACGGCGACGAACCCACGCCAGGATCCCAACGCCGACAGCGCCCAGCAAGGCGGCGCCCGGCGCCGGGACAATCGACTGCATCTCGAACTCGGGACGTAACTCGGCCGCCAGGTGCTCGCTCTGGCTTCCGAGTCGTGCACCACCGAGATTAGACCCGGTCAGCAGTGCGCGGCCCGATGGACCTTCAGGTGTGCCGGCGAACAACGCAGTACTCCCCTGCGCCGTCCCAAGCGCGACGAACTCAATCGCCCACGTGCCCGGCGCGGGCCGGTCGATGGAGAACTCGGCGACGGCGCTGTCGCCCGTGAGCACGCCACGGGACAACTCGGCGGCTTCCGGAGCCCAGCTCCAGCGGACGACGCCCTGATCGGCATCTGAACTCAGCCGCGTGAGAAACGTCGGCGGAAAATCCGAACGCAGTTCGCTCTGCACGAAACTCGCCATGCAGCACGTCGCCAGGTATGCGACGAGCGCGACCGCGACACATCGGCTGAACATTCGTCTGCTCCTACCCGCCGCATCGAGACTTGCCCGGCAGCGGACGCAGAAGTTCATTTGGCTGACACCGGCCTGGCATCGCACGCCGCGGCGCCGGCCGGAACTCCGCGCGCCCGGCTCCAGTGGCAGCCGGGCCGCGCGGAAGATCATGCTTCACGATCGGCTCAGGCAGCAAGCCGCCGGCGGACCGCAAGCAGCAGCGACACGCCGACAGCGCCAAGCAACGCAGCCTGCGGCGCAGGGATCGGGATCGACAGGGCAACGTTGTCGACCCCCATGGTGCTTTCAAACTCGCTGTCGAGGTCGTTCGCGATACGGAACCGCAGGATGTACGCGCCAGCACCGAGCGACTGGCTGACGGTCGTCCAGCCGTCGTGCCAGAGGTCGCCGACCATGGCGACGTCTCGGTACCACAGCGTGGCCCACGTCAAGCCGCCGTCCGACGACAACTCCGCGAAGGCGCTGTCGTTGAACGGCAGGTAGTCCCCCGCGTCGAAAAACACGTCGAACGAGAGCACCGCGCTGCCAACCGCCACGAAGGACTGCCACATCTCGGTGTAGCTCCCGGGACCGTCGGTCTGGAGCAGCGCGAAGTAGTTGCCGTGGGTCGGCGACCAGAGGCCGCCCTCGCCGCCGACGAACCCGGCGGAGCCGAGAACGCTCAGGGCACCGCCCGGCGGCACGAACGAGGACCACGCGGTGTCGTCACCACTCTCGAAGCTGCCATTGACAATGGATGCGAGCGCAGGCGCCGCGAAGAACACAACGGCGAAGGCGAACACGAGCTTTGCTGACATGTTCAGATCCTCCGCGTCTGAATCGCAGTGCACGCAACACACGGGACCTGTGTGCGTGCGAGCGCTACGTCGAGGAGGGCGCCGCGGCGCGGCGCCCCTCTCAGACGCTCTTGATTCCTAGTTGATCGATCAGGCCTTCCGACGGAGCCAGACGACCAGGCTGACGCCGATGGCGCCGAGCAGGGCCGCGGCCGGAGCCGGAACCAGGACGTACAGGAGATCCTGCCGGTACTGGTTGCCCCAGTACATCTGCATGACGCGAACGGGGCCGATGCGGGCGCCCCAGGTGACCGGGCCGGACGCGACGTAGGTGCCGAAGTTCAGGCCGGTCGCATTGACCGCCTCCTGGACCCACAACGCTGCCTGGCCGCTCACGCTGGCGATCTCGCCCTCGAGGAACCAGATCGCGTTCTGGAGATGGCCGGCCGAGCTGTTACGCCCGGAGCCGGGCGTGTAGGTGTAGCCGCCGAGCGTGCCGGTGGCGAACTTGTAGTACAAGTAGGCCGTCTGGGGATTCAGGTCGTCGCCGATGCCAACCGGAGGACCGCCATCCCACGAGTGGCTGCGATCCGAGAGCGGCGTGCCCGGAGCCCACTGCGGGCCGGTCGCCGGGGTCGCCCACCCCGTGCTGACCCAGATGTCCATCGGCTGGCCGACGAACTCGCCCTGCTCGAGGCAGAACGTCTGGAACGACTCAACGCCGGCCTTGCCCTTGGCGACGCTCGCATAAGCGCCGTTGCTCAGCAGCAGGCTGCCGGGGGTGTTGGCCGAGAGCGAGAACTCGCCGCCGCTGCCGGTGTAGTGACCGGCGACCCGGCTCCAGTTCACGCGCCCGCCGTAGTACCCAGCGCCGTTGGTCGGTGCCGCCAGCGCGGGCGCCGCGACGACCAGGATCAAACCTGCCACGATCGAAATCTTCAATGCCGTCTTCATTTCACTTCCTCGGTCTCATTCGTTCTGACTGACACAACTTGCCTTCGCGCCGCCCGGCCGGCTTGATGCCGACGAGACAAGCGCGCCTCAACCCAGTCCGGCGCGAATCACGTCGCAGCGCAACGCGAACGCGCCCGTGTCAGAACGGAGGACCCCGAGGAGCTTCGGTGGGCAGGAAGAACGCGAGCCTTGGCCGCGGCACGCAATCGCGCGGCACCCGCCAAGACCCGGCCAATTCCGCAACCAGCGGCGCCTCGAAGACGCACGCCGGAAGGGCGTTCAGACTGAATTCCAAGCTCAAGGGCGTGCGGTGTCCGACCTGGACCGCTCCGTCGTGGTACCAGTCGGGCACAACCCCGAAGTGCAGCTTTCGCAGAGAACGGGCCGCCTGGTAGGCACCGGCACTCCCGATCGCGCTGAGCACGAGCGCGACGCTGCTCGGCGGCGGCGGTAACGAGTGCGTCGGCTCACCCACCGTCTCGGCCGGCGCGGCAGCCGACGTCGCCCCGAGAGGCCGCGAGACGACGACCAAAGCGCGGACGTCTCCCGCGATCGGGCCGGTCGCGCTGGCCTGCGACGCGCTGTCGAGATCCGCACGCTGCACCATGCTGGCGCGCGCGCTGGACGTGCTCGCGAGGATCGCGAGCGCAGCGACGACGAGGCTTAGCTTGGGTGCGAGACGATGCATGGGAAGCGCAGACCTCTCCTCTTTCGTGATGTTAACGATATCGCGGTTAGCGTAAGAAGTCAAAGAGTATTGGGTTACGTGCGATTGTCGGCCCGCCGGCGTACCCTGCGATCCCCGGGAAGAACCCCTTCGAAGCGATACAGCGCTTTCCGCAATCGTTATCCGGACCATCCGGATCCGCTTCGTGAACGGGTGGGTGCGCGGGCAGGTCCGCGCGCGAAACTGGGAAAATTCTCTCCAAGTTATCGACCCAGTGCGCGGTTACGGGGCGTCTGTGATCGCTCCCACCTTATATTAGGGGTTTCCGGGACACTTGGCCCGGCCCACCTTATTGGCACAATGTCAGTGGATTGACGCGGACCGAAGTCGCTTTGAACTCTCTGCTAAGCGACCAGGAAGGGTCGAGAGAAGCCGCCCGGTTCAGTCGCACGCAAAGGTGCCATCCATGCGCGCTCTGCAGGATCTCTCATCGCGCCGTTTCGCAGGAGGCTCGCTCGCAGCGCTGCTCGCGATTGCTCTCCTGGTCGGCTGCAACGGCGATCCCACGCCCGTGATCGGCGGGTCGGACGTCACCAACACCGGATCAAGTGGCGGGGACTCGACGGGGGTGCCATTCGTCCCGGCGGTAGCCGGCGAGTTCGTGGACGCTTCGCCGGCCGCTGGCGACATGTCGGTCGCCGCCTACCCAGGGATTCCCGTGACGATCGCGCTCAGCGGCAACGGCGGCACGAGCGCGCTCCAGTTCCACGTTTCGAGCGCGCCGTCCGCAGGTTCGCTCGGCACCCCGACGAAGACCGGTGCCTCGACGGCCTCGATCACGTACACCGCGCCCCTGAACTTCTCGGGCCCCGTGTCCTTCAGCTACCAGGTTGACGACGGCGCGCGGCGCTCGGCGCCCGCGACCGTGCGCATCAATGTCTACCCGCGAATCTACTTCACGCTCGACCGATACGAAGGCGCCGCTCCGTTGACCGTCGTCGGTCGCATCGCTACGGTCAACGGCGAACCCCTTCCGTCCGGCGAGTACCGTTGGGACTGGGCGGGTGTCGAGGACAGCGGACCGGTGCTCTCCCAGGCACAGCGGGCTCACACGTTCTCGCAGCCGGGCGTGTACGCCGTCGCCCTGACGGTCGTGCTCAACGGGCTGGCCGGGCCGGTGAGTTGCTCCCACACGCCGTCCAAGGACACGGACCGGGCGCAGATCGCAGTCGGGGGCAATACCGTCACGATCAGCGGGCGCGTGCTCCGCGCCAACGGCCAGCCGATGGCCGGGATCACGGTCGGCATCGGCGGCACGCTTATCAGCACGACGACCGACGCGCAGGGTAACTACGCGCTGACCGTCGCAACCGGGTGGTCCGGCAGCGTGCGACCGCTCGCCGACGGCTTCTCGTTCCAGCCGGAGTCCCGAACGTTCGGCGTGCTGAACGGCAGCCAGGGCGGGCAGGACTTCACCGGGCACGCCTCGGTCGCTCCGGAGGGCGTGCTGGCCGTCGTGCCAGCCGACCCATTCTCGCCCAGCGGACCGCAGGGCGGGCCCTTCGCGCCGAACCAGGTGGAGTACCAGGTCAGCAACGTCGGCACGGCGGCGGTCGAGTGGACGGCGACGGCGTCGCACGGCTGGCTCTCGGTCTCACCGAGCGGCGGCCTTCTGGTCCCCGGCGGAGCAGCCGTCGTGGCGGTCGTACTCACTCCGGCCGTGAACAGCTTCGCGCCGGGCACGTACCCGGCCGAGGTGATCTTCGCGAACATCACGAACGGCCTGGGGAACGAGTCGCGCAGCGTTTCGCTGACGGTCACGCCCCAACCCACGTACGTGATATCCGGAACCGTAACGCTCGACGGTGGCGGAAATCTCGCCGGCGTGACGCTCGGCGGACTGCCCGGCAATCCCGTGACCAACGCGAGCGGCTACTTCTCGGCCAGCGTCCCCGCCGGCTGGTCGGGCCTGGTCGTGCCGAGCAAGGATGGCTACACGTTCGCTCCGGCTTCGCGCAGCTACGCGACTGTGAGCGCCAACCAGCCCGGGCAGAACTTCGTCGCCTCGGTCAGCGCGCCGGGCACGGCCAGCTCGGTGTCGCAGTACGGCATCACCTGGACGTTCAGCCAGCCGCGACCGGTCGGCCAGTTCGTCAATGGCGACTGGTGGGTGGTCGGACCGGTGACGATCACGGCCGTCGACCCGGCCCCTACCGGGACGGGCGCCGACTTCCGCAACGGCTCGCAGGTCAATCCGAAGGCAGGCCAGTACCAGGGCTTCGACGGCGCTGCGCTCCACTTCGACCCGAATCTGCCGGCGGTCTTCCCGCTTGTTCTTCAGGCTGGGCAGTCGCTCGTCTCGACGATCGGCCGACCGCTCGACGATCCGAACATGCTCGACATCCTGAACATCGGGCGCAGCGGGGCTTCCGTGCGGCTGCGAACGGCCGCGGTGCTCACGTGCCTGGCCGCGCCGGTCCCGGCGACCACGCTGCGGCCGCCGTACTGCGGCAACGAGAAGCCACTCTTCGACAGCGCCGCGCTGCGGATGGACCTGCTGCCGACGCTGGCGCCGACGTCGGGTTGGTTCTTCGTCAACAGCCTGCCGCCGGGCACGTCGCGCGGGGCCCAGTTCGCACGGTACTTTCAGCGGCCCTGGATCATGACGCAGGCCAACGACTGGTGCGCGCTGATCAAACCGGTGGAGAACCAGACGCGCTACTACCGCGAGTCGCACACGATCGAGTCGGAGGCGGCGCTGCTGCTGTGCCTGGATCCGAACTGCATCCAGTTCGGCCCCGGCGACAAGCAGAAGCTCGTCATCAACTTCGTGCAGTACGGCATCGACTCGCACTACGTGGCCAAGTCGTTCGGCGGCAACGAGGGCGACCGCTGCCTGTCCAAGTGGCCGGGCGTCTTCGCCGGCATCATGCTCGACCACGCCGAGATGCGCAGCGCCAACAACGGGCACCACAGCTTCAAGACCGAGGCCCTGCTCTACCGCGGCACCGGCTGGACCGGCGCGACCGCGCTCTACTCCTCGCGCGAGAACGCGCTGGACACGCACGAGCAGTTCAGCCCGTTCGATAACAACAACTGGTGCCAGACCGATCCGGGCGGCAACAACGGGTTCAAGAACGAGTCCTACCGCCGCACGACCCACTCGCACACCTGGGTCGGCACGGCCCTGGCCGCTCGGCTCATGAACGCGACCGGGTACTGGAACAACGACGTGTTCTTCGACTACATCGACCGCTGGATGACCGAGGACGACTCGGCCTATTACGACGCGCTGATGCAGCTCAGCATGAGCGCGCCCTGCGGCGGCGCGCCGGTCAACATCGGCTACCCGCAGCGCAGCGTCCCGTTCAGCCAGTTCACGAAGAACATGTGGAACGCATACCGCTGATCGGGAGCCGCGCGGCGTGATCGGTCAGGACACCGGCTCGGGCTCACCGCCGCCCAGCCGGTCCAGGACCGTGTCGACGTAGCCGCGCCAGGTATGGCGGGCGGCCCACGCCCGCCGGCGCGCGGCCTGTTCGGGCGAGTTCTCGGCCAGGGCCCGCTCCGCTTGGGTCACGAAGGAGTCGGGGTCGGCGGCGATGGACACCAGGCCGTCGTAGCTCTCGACCACTTCGGGCAGCGGGGTGGAGACCACCGGGAGGCCGAGTGCCAGGTACTCGCGGGCCTTGAGCGGATGCGCGTAGTGCATCCAGTCGTCGACGATCCAGTCCATCACCGCCACGTCAAAGCACGAGCCGTAGGCCGGGATCTGCTCGAGCGGCTTGAACCCGAGGAAGTGAACGTTCGGCAGCGCCTGCATCCTCGCCCAGTCGCCGCCGGTGATCCGCCCGATGAGCACGATCGACCATTCGGGGTGGCGCGCGGCGCACTCGGCCAGCAGCGCCTGGTTGTTCGAGACGGTCAGCGTGCCGAAGTAGCCGATGATCGGCGGGGGCAGGTTGGCGATGTCATCGGGCGGCGGGCCCGGGCGGCGGGTGAAGAGGTCGAGATCGACGGCGTGCGGCAAGTAGAGCGTGTCCGACCGCACGGGACGCAGCTCGCGCCACAACGTCCGGGCGGTGCAGGTCACGAGGTCGCAGTCCCGAACCAGGCGCTGCGACGCCTCCGCCAGCCACGCCGCCATCTCCAGTGACGCGTAGCGCGACAGCTCGTACTTATCCGAGAGCTGGTACACCTTCTGACCGGCGATCAGGTCCAGTCCGAAGACTGCCGAGGGCGTCTCGATCCAGGTCAGCGCCCTGCGCACGCCCAGCCAGCGGAGCGCCGCACGGAGCTGGCTGCGCAGCAAGGCCCGCGTCCCCGGCGCCAGCGCCGCGTCGCGCACACTCGCCCGACCGATGACCGAAAGCGTGTAGAAACCTGGCGCCACGCGGCGCAGCGGCCGGAGGTAGCTGCGCAGGCGCAGCAGCACGCGCCGTCGACCGCCGGCGCTGCGCACGCTGGGCGAGCCGATTGGAATCGGGTTGATCCAGAGCACGCGCGACCCGCGGCGGTGAAACTCGCGCGCGATGTGCGTCGTGCAGCTCGGGTTGAAGGCGTGAAAGTCCCCCGGCCCGAAGACGACCAACCACTCCGGAGCGCCGGGCGCGCGGAGCCCAGGCACCGGATCGGCTGTCGGCTCGATGAGCGGCCCGCTACCCGACACACGCGTCCTCGGGCAGCGCGATGATGAAGCGGTGCTTACCGCTGGGCAGCCGCGGGATCTCGGCGACGTCCTCGAACTGCACACGGACCGTGCCGGCGGAGACGGTCTCGACCTGGGAGGCGATCTGGCGTCGCAGTGCTTCAGCCTGCTCACGACGGCGCCAGACGATCCGCAGCACGATCACGTCGCGGGCCGTCTGCTCCACCTGGTACTGGTCGATGTCGTGCACCTCGGCCAGGATCACCGAGAAGTAGTGCGTGTTCAGCTTCACGCCGTTGGGCAGCCGCAGCACCTCGCTCACCCGCCCGTCGATCCGCTCGAGCAGCGGCAGGCCGCGCCCGCAGGGGCATGAGCGCGACGTGAACACGGCCCGGTCCCCAGTGACATAGCGAATCAGCGGCCAGGCGTGGTTGTCGAGCACGGTCAGGTAGATCTCCGTGGCCTCGTCGGAGTCGACGCAGCCTGGCTCGGCCGGCTCGATGATCATGTTCTCGGCGTTGACATGGTAACCGCGCTTGACCTCGCACTCGGCGGCCACGTGGGCACCCTCGCCCCCCAGGCCGTAGTGGTCCCACATCGGCGCCGCCAGGTGGCGCTCGATGTAGGCCCGGTCACGCTGGGTCAGCAGGCTGCCCGTGCTGAGGATGGCTTGAAGATGGATCGGCGGCGGATGCGCGAGCGCCGCGCGGTACTCCGCCAGGACGCGAATCGTGGTTGTGCATCCCGCCAGGAACCGCACGTCCGGATCGCTCAGCACGTCCAGCATGCGCGCGAGCACTGCGTCCTGGCGCGATTCCTCGAACAGGTAGAAGTCGCAGTTGCGCAGCAGCCGATCCTGGACGCGTTTGCGCAGGCTTCGGCGACGCATGTTGTAGATGTTCACGTAGGGCAGGCCCAACCGGTAGCCCGCCATGCCCCACATCCGGTACTTCAGCGCCCAGTGCCAGCTATCCTGCTCGCGCGAGCGGTAGAAGGTCGCAGGCTGGTTCGTCGAGCCACCCGTGGCGTCCTTGACCAGGCTCTCGAGCCGCGCGCCCTCGGCGAGGAAATCGTGCGGGTCCTCGACCAGCATTGCCTTCGTCACCAGGGGCATGTGCCGCAGCATCGCCGGCGACGTGAAGTTCTCCGGCCGCAGGCCACGGGCGCGCATCTCCCGCCGATAGAAGGGCACCCGCAGGTAGGCGTGCTCGACAAGGCGACGGAGCTTGCGCGCCTGGAGCACCTCCAGCCGCGCGCGGGTCCACCACTGCGAGCGATCGAGGAACCGCATCCGCCGGTCGATCGACCGACCGTAGGCGCGGTTCATGAGCGGCCAGAGCACGCCGCGCACGAAGCCGGCGTACAGGCGCGTCCCGGGGCGCAGGCCCGCGGGCTCGCCACCGGGCTCGGTTGAGATCGTGCGTCCTCTCGCCACCATCGTGCTCATCATCAATGACCTGGCGAGACCGCCGTCGCGCCATCATGCGCCACTGCGCGGCAAGGCATCAACGCCTGCGGTGCAGGCGACGGGCTTGCGACTATGAACGCGCGCAGGGCGGCGACCAGCCGCGGGCACCCCTGCCCCGGCTGTCGATCGACACAGGGGCCGTGCCCCGCCCGCTCACACGCGCTCGGGATCGCGGGACGAGAGTCGGCTCCCGCCGTGCCACTCAGCCGCGCCACGATCGCCTCCAGCCGCGAACCGAGCTCGGCCTCGTCCCAGGCCACCTCCACCGCGCCCAGCTCCGCGAATCGCCGCGCCGTGGCCACCTGGTGATCGTTGCGCGTCTCCCCCAGCGCGCCGCGCCGCGGCATGACCAGGATCGGCTTGCCCAGCTCCAGCGCGGTGATGATCGAGCCCATGCCCGCGTGGGCCACCAGCACCTCGGCCCGACGGCAGGCCGCCTCGAAGGCCGGCGGGTCGAGGAACTGCGTCCAGCGCGCGTGCTGCGGTCGCCAGGAAGTCGGCCCGATCTGGGCGAAGACCTCGGCGTCGGGGCGCTGTCCCGCCCAGGCGTCCACGGCCTGCACGAGCCGGTCAAACGGCATCTGGGCTCCGACCGTCACGAAGATCACAGCGCGCTCCCGAGAAACCGCGGGCCGTCGGGCCGGGCCAGGTGCGGCCACTGCGTCAGCCACAGGTCGGCGTGCGGCCGAACAAGTTCGCCCGTCATCGACATCTGCTCCACGTTGGCGATGCTGTCGATCCAGACCGTGCGCGACCCGATCCACTTTCCCAGGCGGATCGCGAAGTACCCCGGCGCCGCTCCGGTAGAAACAACCACGTCCGGCCGGAGCGTCAGCACGATCCGCGCAACCTGGAGCGCCAGGCGCAGCAGCCCGAGCTTGTTCCAACGGGTCGCGTCCGCCACGACCCGGAACCGAGAGCCGGGCACCTGTGACGCGTACGCTCTGCTCACCGTCACGTACGTGACATCGGCGTCCGCCCAGGCCGCACGCAGCCGCAGGAGCTGCACCCAGTGCCCGCCCCCGGACGAGATCGCCAGCACGCGCGGCCTCCGGCCGGCGCTCATCGCAACGCCTCCGCCGGACTCAGTCCCGCTCCGTGGGCTTCGCCCGTACGCAGCACGTCGCCGAGTCGGCACACGGTCAGCCTCATGCTTCGGGCGCGGCGCAGCAGCCGCTCGGCAGTCTCCAGCACGAAGGCGTGGCGCGCGTCGGCGTCGGGTCGCTGGCGGTCGAAGTCGTGCAAGAGCACCACGCCCCCGCCCTCACGTGCCAGGCGGTCTTCGACCTGCTGCGGCGTGGGCATGTCGTCGTGCGTATCGCCGCTGTCCAGCGTCCACCAGGCCAGTGCCGCCCCGCGCCGCCGAAGGTGCCAGGCCGTCGGCAGCGTGAGCTTCCCGCACGGGGGGCGGAACAGCCCGTCGGGCGGTACCCAGCGGGCCAGCGACGCGTAGCCGGTCGCGATGTCTCGAAGTGCCGCTCCGGGCAACACGTGCCAGCCGTGCAGGTGATGCTGCCCGTGGCACCCGATCTCGTGACCGGCGGCGGCGATAGCGTCGAGCACGTGCGCGGCTGCGGACGCCTGGTGCCCGAGCGGAAAGAACGTCGCGCGGCCCCCGGCGCGGGCCAGCACGTCGAGCACGCGCGGCGTCAGGTACGTGCCCGGACCATCGTCGAAGGTGAGTGCCAGTACGCCGCGCCGACGACACAGTGCCCGCAAGCGCCGCACCTGGAGCAGCTTGACCAGGTGCGGCGACAGGTAGGCCGCGGCCCCGCCGCCGAGCAGAGCGGCGGCTGCGGCAAGTGCAGTGATGGTCGACGCGAGCGTCACGCGCCCGGCCCTCCGGCGGTGCGCTCGGCTCGGGCGCTGCGCCGGCGCCATGCGCTGCGCAGGGCGGCGTAGCCCCGCAGGCCAGCCGCGCTCAGCGTTCCGCGCAGTCCGGGGGCGACGTAGTCGAACGGGCCGGGGACGGTGACGTCCTGCCCGCCGAGTCCTTCCTTGAAGTGGTGCACGCCCGGATTGCCGGCGGGGTCGATCCCGCCCAGGTCGTACCGCACGCAGCCGCGGTCCCGCGCGACCAGGATGGTGCGCCACTGGAGCAGGTAGGAAGCCTTGCTCTGCATGCCGAGGTCGTTGCTGGCACCGAGGAGGTAGACCGCCGTCTCGCCGAGCAGGCTCACCACCATGCCGGCAGCGAGCTGCCCCTCGACGCGTGCCAACAGCACGAGGAGTCGCTCATCCGCGGCGAGCTGCTGCTGAACGCGCGCATAGAAGGCCGCGTCCAGCTCGACGTGGAACGGCTTTCGCTGCCGGAGCTCATCAAACAGCTCACCGAACGCTGCAAAGTCCTCGGCCCCGTGGCCGACGGACACGTCGATCACGCTCTTCTCGGCGCGGTTAAGCCCGTTACGCCACTTCTGCCTGAGGCGCTGGCGGATGGTCTCCACCGGCGGCGACAGGTCCACGACGAATGTTCGATAGCGCGGCGCGTCCGGGGCAACACGAAAGCCCCGCTGAGCCAGAGTCTTCTCAACCGCAGCGTGCCAGTCGGCCTCACCCAGCGGCGGCGCTACCCGCAGCACAAGTCCGCGCCGCTGCGAGTACTCCGCCACCAATGCGTCCACGGCAGCGCCGAAACGCGCGCTCGCGCCGTTGTCACGCGGGCCCACCAGCGGCCCGCCCGCCACGTAGGCCACGCCGCCCAGCAGCGGCACGCGCTTCACCCGCACGCACGCCGCCGCGAGCAACTCCCCGGCCCGGCGGACGACGACGCGCTCGCTGACGGCGCCGACCCGGGCGGCGCAGGCTGCGTCGAAGGCCGCGGTCTGGCGGTAGTTGCGGTCGGCAAAACGCGCCGCCACGCCGGGCCAGTCAGCGGGCTCAACCGAGTCGAGCGCGAGCGCCGCGGGCGCGACCGCAGCGCGCGCCGCGCGGTCCAGGTCGTCTGCGTCGTCGCGATGCGCCGACTGTGCGAGCGCTTCCGAGCGGCTCAAGGCAGCACTCCCACTTGCCGTCCTCTCAGATTCGCGAGCGAATCCACCAGTCCCACAGCGACCCGCGACCCCAGCGGATACGTGGTGCCACGCGTCGGTACCAGATTTTGTTGTACGCGACGTCGAGGCACCGGGCCGCGAGCGCGAACCGCTGCACGCGAGCGCGCACGCCGCGCCGCCGAGCGGCGATCAGCAGGGCACGCCGCGGAATCTCGGTGCCGCCGAGCTGCACCTTGTAGTCGTAGTGGGCCGGGCCGGCTTCGACGCGCCGGGCGCCCTCGGCGATCGCGGCCTCGATCATCGTCATCACGCCGACGCGGCCGAGGCCCATCCGGTCGTACTCTTCGCCGACGCGGCGCGACGGCAACAGCCAGTGGTACGCGGCGCCAAGGCGGTACGCATAGTTGTACGCGATTGGCTCGTCGTCCAGCAGCAACCGCACGAGTCGCAGCCGGCCAAGCGGCGCATTGCGCCGCACCAGCGCCGTATGAAACTCGAGCGCTCGCGGCCAGTCGCCGAAGTGCCCCAGCTTCCCATCCCGCGCCCACTGGGTCTCGTGCTGCACCCGGAACCGCTCAAACTCCGCCTCCGCCGCGTCCGGCGGCGTCAGGTCCCAGCGCAGCGCGCCGTGCCGGCGAATCAGGTTGATCGTCCGACGGTAGTTCTGGCGGTGGTTCTTGCTGAGCGTGCCGAGGTACTCGTCGAAGGTCGCGGGCAGGTGGAAGGTCGTGAAGGGGCCGCGCGGCTCGTCGTTGAGCAGCTCCCACGGCGCCGACGGGGCCGTTGCCGCGTCCCGGAGCCCAGGCAGCGCGGCCCAGCTCTCGCCCACGGCGGTGAAGCTCGCGACGTCGGCGAGATCGTGACCGAGGAGACCGTCCAGCACGGCGGTGAATACCGCTGGGCTATGCTCCGCAAGTACCGGCGGCTGGCAGACGAGCAGGCCATAGTCCGAGCCGAGCACGCGCGCGACACGCAGCGCGGTCGGTCCGATGTGCACGCGATCGATCAGCATGGGCACGACACCAACCAGCCGCCCGTGCGCTCGGCATACGAACACCGCCAGCGATCGCCGACCGGCGTAGACCGCCCACCAGGACTCAAGCCAGTCGGGCGTCATGTAGATTTCGCCGTCCACCGCGTCGACGAGCTGCTCCCACTCCGTGCGCAAGTCGGCCAGCTCGGCGAAGCTCGCATGGACGCGAACGCTCAGCGCTGGGCGCGCGGCGTCGGCCGACGTCTCCAGCGAGGCCACGCTCGTCAACGACAGGGCCGGCACGTGGCTCATGCGGGCTCGCTCGCACCCGAAGCAGACGTGAGGCTCGAGTCCGGTCGCGGCGCGGCCGGCCGTGACTCTGTGCCGACGGTCGCCGACGCGGGACTGGGGACCGGGCCGCGCTTGTGGGCGCG
>CAADGM010000017.1 GCA_900696535.1 uncultured Planctomycetota bacterium | reverse complement strand
TTCTGCGCCGCCAGGTTCTGCTGGTTGACCGCGTTGCTCATCGCCAGGTTGTGGTAGAACGACGGACCGTCGCCCAGCGACTTGAAGTTGGTGGACGACACGCTCTGCACGACTTCTTCCGGAAGAGGCATGTGCATTCTCCTTACGCTTTGCCTCACATCACTGCACCCGGGCATCCGTGCCCGGGAGTTTGCCTGTAGTGAAAAACTCCCTCACCGCTTCCATCCCGACCTCCACCGGCGCGGCCCGCCGCGCGAACGGGTCGAAATCCGCGGGGCGGAAGACCCGCGTCTTCTTCGGGTCGCGGTGACAGTTTGCGAGCAGCGCCAGCAGCGCACTCATCCGCGCCCATTCGTCCTTCGCGCGCGCCTCGGCCAGCGCGAGCAGCTCGCGCAGCGTCAGCCGCCCGGGATCGACGCCGGCGATTCCGGCGCACTGCCAGATGAGGTCCCAGACGTCGCGAGCGCTTGGGCGACGATCTGCTCCGCATCGACTGTCGCCAGCCGGGCCTCGACCAGGTCCCGTGCCCTGTCCATCACCTGCCAGGTCGTCTCGAGCACGCGCTGGAGGTTTGCCCGATCTCTCGGGCTCGGGGAAAAAAGCACCAGTTCCTCCAGCAGCGCCTTCGTCGCCTGCTCGATCGCGTCGCCCGCCATCGCGCGGCCGAAGTCCTCATCGCTGACGCTCTTCGCATCCGCCTCGGGCTTGCACACGGCGTAGACGACGTCGCACAGGAGCACCGGATCGCGGTACAGCCGCTCGATGAGCTTCCCGTCGATGATGTCGAGCAGGTTCACGTCGACGAGGCCGCGCACACGCTTGAGGACATCGACGTTGATGGCGATAGTCCATGTTCGCCCGGCGTTGTCGGTAAAGGTTTTCATGGCCATCAGCTCCCCGTCACCCAGGTGCGGTAGACCGCGAGCTTGGCGGTCACGCTGACCGTGATCGCCTCCTCCAGCTCCTCGCTGCGGCTGAAGGACGTGATCGAGAAGTCGCCGTCCGGACCCTGGCCGCCTTCCTTGTCCAGCACCTTCAGCGCGATCAGGCCGGCGGTGAGGTAGGCGTTCTTGATCGCGGTGAACCCGGCATCGGCGGGGTCCCAGACCATCTCGAACTCGACCGAGCACTCGCGCAGCGTGGGCGCCGTCGCGCGCCAGCCCTGATTGGCCCGCGTGGTGACATCCGCCTCGCCCGCCTCCAGATTCAGCGTGACGTTGCGGACGTTGGTCATTTCCGTGGTCGCAGGGTTCCCGGCCGCGCCGTAGTACAGCTTGGCATTCATCCCCAGTGCGAAATTGGGCATGGATCAGTCCTCCGTGACTGCCTGATTGCTAAACGTCCTGCGTGCTGATCGCGACAACCAGCGCGGCGTTGCCCGAGGGTCCCTGGACTTCGATGTCGTACAGGTCAACGCCGAAGAGCTGGGCCGTAGCGCCGGGCGGCCACGCCGCCGGTGTGCCGCCGTTGACCCGCAGATTTATGGAGCTGCCGTTCTTGGCAGCGGCGACGATCGTGGCGTCCATCACCATCCGCGTGTCAGACAGCCGCACATAGCTCGGGCTGCCCAGCGAGAACGACTTCATGTACACGTTGCCGCCCATAGTTCTAACTCCGCTTCGCTCAGCCGGTCCCGCCGCCGGGTTCGGTGCCGCCGATTTCACCTTGTCCCGGCTCGGCCTCCGCGAACATGAACGTTTGCGGCACGGGCCGGTGCCTGGTTCGCGGCGACATGCCGACCACGAGCGCCGCATGCCCGGTGGAACCGATGATCTCAATCCGCGAGAGGTCCACGCCCGGCAGCCACACGGTCGCGCCCGGCGGCCAGGATGTGGAGATTCCGCCGACCACCCGCAAGTTGATCGGGTTGGGGTTCTTGCTGCTGGCGATGATCGTGGCGTCGACGACCAGAGGGACCGCAGACAGCTTCGTCCACTGCGGCAGGCCGAGCGAAAAGGACTTCATGTACACGTTGGCCGCCACACGCTATCTCCGCACGCGGTACGTCACCGTCAATACGCTCGTGAACACGCGCTCCTTCTCCAGGTGGTCCGGCGCGAAGATCGGGGTGTTCTCGAGCGACAGCCATGCCGCATTGGGGAATGCGTCCAGCCGGTGAAACCGCAGGTGGTCGCCGATCTCCTCGACCAGGTGCATAAGGCCGTCGAGCACCTCCAGGTCATCCACGTCCACTTTCCGCTGCACGCCGATGTCGATCGCGCAGTCGAAGAAGCAGTCCGAACGCGTCGCAATCGTCGCCGCCAGCGACTTCGGCACGACGCAGACGCGGAGCTCCTGGAGTTGCGACAGCTCGTGAACAGGCTGGTACTTCCGCTCCGCTGTGAAGGGGATGCTGAACGAACCGGCGTTCAGGCTCGCCACGACGGCGTCGGCGATTTGGTTGATCGTGCTCACGGCGGCGTCCTCCCGTTCTGCCGGCCCTCCAGATACGACACGCGCCGCTCGATGGCCTGGTACTCGGTGCGCAGCGCCCGGGCCTCAACGATCAGCTCGTCCAGCCGCTTCTCAACGTGGTCGAGCTTGGCCGTGACGACGCCCCACTGAACGGTGAATGCCAGCACCGCGAGCAATGCGGTGAGGGCGACGCCCGCCCAGCGCGACCAATCGGTTCGAGTTGTTCCCGTAGCGCTCATGCCCGCTCCATGTCCACATGCTTCGTATGAATCCGCAGTGTCTTGCGATACGGATCGCTGTACCGGAACGGCGGCTCGCCGCCCGGCGCCATCACCTCGTAGATGAAGATCTGGTCGCCGGCGATTTCGCGGATGCGGTCGCCGGCTTGCGGCAGCGCTACCTTGCCGCCGAGCACCAGGTCCGTTGCGAGCACCAGGAACTCCCGCGACTCGGTGCGGTGAACGACGCCGTAGTCGTCCGCCTGCTCGAACACCGTCCGGCCGATCGTGGCCGCCAAGTCGACGCTGTCGCCGCTGCGGAGGTACGTGACCGTCCGCGACAGATGCCGGGTGCGCTGGTCCTCGAGCCACGCCGCGCCTTGTTCGAGCAGGTCCGGCAACGCTGGTCCTCCGTACCGGCCGCGCGGCTACTGCGACATCCGCACGCGCACCTTGTTGTCGCCGTCCGCCGCCGCCTTGACGCACTTGCCGATCAGCTTGTTGCCGGTCGCAGTGGTCGTAGCGACGTTGTTCGTGTCGTCCCAGTAGACGTTGGCGCCGGTGCTGATCGCGGTGCCGCCGCCCGTGGCCTTGGCGAAATCGAACACGCCGTCCACGGCCAGTGAGCCCAACGCGCTCGCTGCGATCGGAGTGCGGGCCACGCCGACGAGCTCGCCCTGGACGATCACGTCGCCCGCGGCCACAGCCGAGCCGGGCGTGTAGTCGATCGACGCCCCGTCATGCACGAATGTTGCCTGTGCCATGTGAACCTCCGAGTTCAGAGTTTTGAGTTGCGAGTAGCGAGTTACCGATGCTGCGTCCTGGATATCAACTCGCTACTCGTCACTCGCTATTCGCAATTCCGTTACACCTCGCCCTTGCTCTTCACGCCGCCGCGGGGCTCCTGCAGCGCGACCCCGAAATCGTGGTAGCCGCGCATCTGCACGCCGAGCACGTTGAAGTCCGCGTCCGCCGTTTCGATCGTGGGCGACTCCTGGCCGTTGAGGAACGCAACCTCGATGACCGGGAGGTCGATCGGGTCGGCCAGGAGATACCAGGCCTTTTCCGAGTACCCGGTGTACTGCTGGTTGCTCAGGTACCGGCTGACCTCGACGCGGAACTTGCCCGTGTGCGGGTTGGCGACCGGATAGCGCGTGCTCGCCGTCGTGTCGCGGATTTCCAGCGACTTGTAGAGCACCGTGGCGATCGCCGAGAGCGCGGTCGGCACCAGCACCGCTGCCGGCATCGCCCCCAGCGGCTTGCCGTCCGGGTCGGTCTGGTTGAGGAACGCGACCTCAGCCTTGCTGAGGCCCTCAATCGACAGCGCGGTGTCCGCTCCCGTGAGGTAGTTGTTGTTACCGGCACTGAAGAACGCCGCGTTGTTCATGAAGATCGACCAGAAGACATCGTTGATCTTCAGGCCGCTGCCGCGGCCGAGCTTGCGGGGCACCGTAGTGATCGCGCCCAGGTCGTCGTTGATGATGTCCCGCCGGTCGATCGACAGGAGCAGACCATACGTGTCGGCCTTGTTCGTATAGGCCTGCTCACCCAGCGTCCCGTGCTTGAGTTCGCCGCCCGGAGCCACCTGCTCGTACTGATCCTTGCCGATCAGCCGATAGCTGGTGACGGTCTTGAAGTCGCTGACGTTGCGGACGGCGCAGATGTTCCGCCACGTGCGCTCGACCGAGAAGAAGCCTTCCAGCAGGAACTTGTTGGCGACGTTGCTGAGAATGCCGCCGATGTCGATCGTCGAGGCCGCGGCACGAATCTCGCGGCCGAAGGCGAAGCGCAGCATCTCCCGCGTGACGCGGCGCTCGCGGCCGACGTACCCGTTGGCCCGGGCGGCCTCGACGATCAGCTCGGCCAGGCCGATGCGCCCGTCGAACTGGCGGTCCGCCTCCTCCAGCACCGGCGCCTCGAAGTACCGCTCGAGCTTCTCCACCTTCGCCGCCTGCATGCAGGCGGCTTCCAGCACGCGGCCGGTGACGGCACGTTCGTTGACGTGCATAGCCGGCGCCTTGGGCCGGCTGGCGCGCAGCACTTCCAGTTCGGTCTTGTCGCGCGTCCAGCCCTCGGCGATCGCCTTGGCCTCGATGTCGGCGTGCTTGCCCGCGCAGATCGTGCGAATCGCGGCGATCCGCCTGGTCTCGGCGACGGCCTGCGCGCGGATGTCCGCGGCGGGGTTGGGCGTCGGGGTTCCGCGCGCTGCGACAGGGTTGGCGGCGGAGCCGGCGTCCGTGCCGGCGCCCTCCGCCTCGTCGCGCGCGACGTCGTCCTGGGGCGCATCCTGCGCCTCGGTGTCGAGGACCTCCGTGTCCTTGGTCTCGTCCATGAGCTGGTTCTCCTGTTGCTGCGCCGCGATGGTCGCGGTGGTGTTGCCGTCGGCCCCCAGGTCCACGAAGCTGATCTCGCCCAGCACGGTCCGCCGGGCCACGTACAGCGGCCCCTCGAACGTCCGGCCGTTCACAGTGACGCTCTTGCCCGCCCGCACGAATTCCGCCTGCGCCACCTGGGCGCCGATCGCCGCCTGCCACGGAAAGCCGCGCTTGCCGCTGGCAACGACCTCCCTGGCCGCGCCGGTGTCCCGCGACACGACGCCCTCGGCAATCAACCGGCCCGCCTCGACGGCGATCCGCTCGGTATGCCCGACGCCAGCGTACATGCTGTGGCCGAAGCGCACCGGCCGACGCTGCGAAGGGATCGACAGGCCTTCCAGGTCGACCACAACCGGGAACCGCCAGCCTTCCACGCGCAGCGGCTCGCCCGTGTACGCGACCATCGTGAAGCGCGGGATCGGTTCGGGCTCGCCCTCCCGCTGCGCCGCCTCGATCGTGATGGTGTCAGCCACGCAGCGCAGATCGATCCGCCCGCGGGCCGGCAGGTCGGCCTGCCGTTGGCAGACGGCCAGCCGTTGCTCGGGATCAGGAAACTCGCGTTTTATCACGTCGTCCTCCATGCAGCGCTGCACGAATGCCGTACGCGCTTCACCGCCGTTTCGCCTCGGCAACGGCATCGGCGTCGCCCTCCGTGTCGTCCATCTCGTCGTCGTTCTCTTCCGCCGGTGCCGACGGCGCAGCCTGCGCCGCCATCAGCCCCAGCTCGCGCATGAGCGCCATTTCGTGGGCGCGCTGGCGCAGCTCCGACTCCCAGTCCAGACCGGCCTTGGCGTACTCGGCGGCGAGTGTCGTGGTGTTGCTGGTCAGCCGGGTGGCCTGCGCCGTGGCTTCCTTCTGTGGGTCAACGTGCTCCAGGCCGTCCCAGAACCACTGGTGTGGCAGATCGACCCCGAGCTCGCGCAGCCACTGCGGCAGGTAGCCCTCGACCAGCACCGCTTCGTTCAGCCACGCATGCAGCACGCGGTCGAGCACCGCGTCGCCGAGGAAGGCCTGGTCGATGCGGATGGCTTTGAAGAACGCCTGGTGATCCAGCCGCCCCGAGGCGTAGTTGTAGCCCGAGGAATTGCCCGCCGCGATGTTGAACGGCATGTTCAGGCAGCGGGCGATCTCGTTGATCACCTCGTGCTTGAAATCGCCGTACACCGTGGTGGGCTGCTCGGCCTTGACCTGGCCGATCTTCCAGCCGAACGGCATCGTCATCCACGTGCCGCGGTCCAGCTCGACCGTGTCCATCGGCTCGACGCCGGCCGCTTCGGCATCCGCCGGCGCGTCGGTGTAGATCACGCCCGAGGGCAAAGCGGCCTGCTCAGCGGCGCCGAGCACCGCGAGCGTGTAGCGCCGCAGCATGGCGAAGAGCGGCAGCGCGGGTGTGATCTCCGGGATGCCGCGACTCTGACCCGGGCGCTCGGCCCGGAACAGATGGACCACCGATTCCGCCGGCATCAGGTTGTAGTCGTTGATCTCGGCCCGGCAGGCCCGCGGGTCGCCCGGATGACCGCGGAGGACGTAGTACGCGACGGGGTTGCCGAAGCCGTCGAAGACGATGCCGTCGACGGCTTTCACCTCAGGCGCGAGCACGCCAAACGGCGTCGAAACCTGATCGGCCTCGACGAGCCGCAGGTCGAGCTGGACCGGCGACTTGGCCTGCGTGGAAGCGCGCTCCACATCCGGGTTGCTGGTGAGCAACCCAAAGCACTCGCCCGACTCGCACTGGGCAATTCGCATCGTGCGGAGCTTGTGGGCGAGACCGATGGCCTTGGCCCAGCGGGAGAATTCACGTTCTATCAGTCGATTGGCGTCAGGGTCCTCGGTGAGCATCTGCAGCCGCGGGCCCGTGCCGACGACGTAGTTTGCGAGCGTCAGCACGATGCCCTTGGCATAGCTGTTGTTGGCGACCTCGTAGCGCGCCCGGCTGCGGAGTGTTCGCCGCACGTCCGCGCTCGCGGCAGCGTCAGCGGAGAGATGATCGGCGTTGGCCCAGTGCCGGCGGTTCTCGTACGTCGTCTGCGCGGCGTCGTACTTGCCGCGCACGACGACCAGCCGGCCGCGCGGCGCCGAAGCGCCCGCAGCCTTCCGCGAACCGAGCTGTCGTAGCCACTGAAACACTCACACCGCTCCTGGCGGGACTACCTTCGTCATGCGCACGCCGAGTTTCTGCTTGGCGGCTTCCTTGGACGCGAGGTGCCGGACGGCCTCGATCTGCTCGGTCAGCGGATGCTGCTCCACACTGCCGGAGTCGCCCTGGGCTCGCTTGGGACCCTGGGCGTTCTCGCGAATCGTCTGGTCGAGGTCTTCCGCCATCGCATCACCGCTCCATGCGCACAACGAGTCCCGTGCTGAGCCCCTGCAGCCAGCGCGCCCACGCGATCAGCCACCACGCCCACCACGGCCGGCGGCGCGTGGTGAGCGTGATGAGGCTGGCGGGACCGCTACTCACGGACATGGTCCGCCACGCGCGCCAGGATCGAGTACGGCCGGCCCGGGTCGGCGATCGCGAACTCGCGCGTCACCGGAGCGCCGTCGGCCAGATCGAGCTCGAACACCTGCGCACCGTTGAACTGCAGCGCGGCCTCGAAGTCGTTGCGGTAGAGCTCGGCCGTGGCCGCGTCGGCCTGGATCACCACCGCCTGGCCGAACGTCAGGCCGGACAGCGGCGAGCCGTCGGCGTCCGTGGTGGGCGGCGTGAGCGTGAACTCGCCCGCGTGATTGGAGATCTGCTGCGCCGAAAGACCCGGCGCGCCGGGGGCCTGAATGTCCATCGTGTCGAGCGTCGCAATCGTAACCGGGCCGAACGACATCCTGTTCTCCTCGTGTTTGCGTACCGAGCGGCGCCGCGACCATCGCGTCGCCGACTTGCGGGAGCGGGATTCGAACCCGCGGCTCCGGCGAATGAGGCCGGCATGTTGCCGTTACACCATCCCGCCGCGACGCCAGGCGACCTCGAAAGCGAACTCACTCTCCCGCTTCGTGGGCACCTGATCTGCCCGGCTGCCTTCGTTATTCCGCGCTGTTGAACGCGGTGTGGCAGGGAAATGTGGGCCGTGGCGAGAAACGTTCGATAGATCGAACGAACTGATCCCGGTTCACTCGTTCGTGGTCTCCCGCGTCGTAATGCGCCGCCCGCAGTAGCGGCACTCACGCCGACGGCGGAGCACACCGCCGGGCAGTCGCTTCAGGTAGACGACGCGGAAATGCTGGCAGCCGCAGCGCGGGCATACGAGCCCGAGCTTCTGGCCGTCCGGCTGCGGATAGAGTCGGCTGACCCTGGGCATCTAGCGCTTCTCCCGACGCAACGCCGACAGCCGGATGCTCGGTCGATGCTTGGGTGCGTCACCGACCAATCCTGGCGGCGCGGCGCCGCCCATCGATGCCGCAACTGCGCAGCCGACGAGGCAGTCGAGCCAGTGATTATCGAGGCCGTCGACCCGCAGCTTCCACTCGTCCACGGTGCGACCCCGCCCTTCTGTTTTCACGCGGTATTCGCTGGTCAGATGCTCCACAAGCAGGCGATGCGCCTCGGACCTGCGACCGAACAGCGACAGGCAACCCGGGTCGCCGATGGGCACGGCCAGACGCGCCTGGATGAACGATTTCCAGTAGTTCGTGTCGAACACGACGTGGCGCACGGTGCGCCGGCCGGTGACCACGGGGATGCGCCAGTTGAGTCCGACGCGGTCGCCCCGCTTGCGCTTGTACTCGCTGAACGGGATACTCGACGCGCCGACGTAGCGCCCATGGCTGGGCATGACTACGCCGGCGAACCGCGACTGCCGGCAGAACTGGTACACGACGTCCGACGACTGGCCCCAGTTCGCGTCGATCAGGCAGCGATCCACGCGCACCCGCGCGCCGTCATCGCGCTGCCACTCACGCCCCAGCGTGCGCTCCGTCAGTCGCTCCAGTCCGGCGTAAATCGCCCCCTCGATACCGGCCCGGGGCGCCGCGGCTGCCAACGTCTGGCGCACGTCGCGCAGCGTGAAATACTCCGCCTTCTGATCGGGTTCCGTGCCGTAGTCCAGTACGTACCCGCTGAAGTCGTCCTCCCACGCGGCGACGAGCCAGAATAGGGCCTTCGCCTGCACGTCGACGAACATGGTCACGTGCGTGGCGGCGAGTGGCACCTCGCCGCGGCGCTGGCCGTTCAGCTTCCCCAGGAGCTCGTCGACCGTGAGCAACTCGTCGTCGGCCTGCTCTTCGGGCAGGGGCTCGTTCTGGTATTCCGCCCAGAACGCCGCCTCGCCGCGATCGAGCTTGAGGTTCATGGCGTGCTGGACCGCGGAAAGTTCATCGGGATGGCGCCGCTCGGGCCAAGCGATCACCGCGCCAACATCCATCGCCTCCTGGTTAGCGCGGTAGAACTCCGTCGCATCGGCGATGCCCCGATCGGCTTGCATGCCCACGCGCCACAGCTCCGCGTACCGCGCCCAGAGCGCCTCGTTCACCGGCCAGGCGTAGACCATCTTCGTCCGTTCGCCCTGCCACTGTGGGTGCTTGTCACGATCGAGAATGCGGTCCGCCAGGTCGTCCGGGCGCACGACGGTGAGCGTCATCAGCCCCGCGATCTTCCGGCCGGGTCCGGCAAGCCCCAGGATTGCGCCGGCCAGGATTCGTTCGCGTGTGACGCACTGGCTCGGGCTGCGGGCCGATTCATCGGTCTGCGGATCGTCGATGAGCACCAGCGACGGTCGCACGGACGAGCCGTCCGCGCGCTTGTGCTTCATGCCGCGGATGCGACCTGTGATGCCGGCCACGCAGACGATCGCGCCGTTCGACCGCGGCGAGTGGTTCGCGAGCCACGGCAGGGGCGGGAGCGTCGGCAGGACGATCTCGCGGGCCGTCCAGCCGATATGCGTCTGCTTGCCGTGGTAGAGCTGGCCCGCGGCACGCTGGTGAATCCCCTCCAACGCCCGTACTGGGCCGACCACCTCGGAAAAGTCGTCCTCGAGCAGGTCGTTGGTTTCGAGCTCGACCTTGATCGAGTCCAGCATGCCGGCGGCGTGTTCCTCATCGCTGCCGATCAGCGCGACGAACTCGCGGTGCCCGTAAACCAGCGCCCACAGGCAGGCGACCTCACACAGGGACGTCTTGCCGCTGCCGCGCGGCATCGCCATCGCGAACAGCCCGCCCTCCAGCACAGCCTGTTCGATCTTCGTGATCACTTTCAGATGGTCGGGCGACCACGGCAGGTGGAACGTCTGCGGGAAGTACGCCTCGCAGAACAGGCGGAAATCGCGTTCGGCGCGCTGGCGCTGCCCGGGATTGCGCGGCGGGTGGACCCATTCGCCGGTCGCGATGTCGCGCCCCAGCAGCGCCATCTCGCGGTTGCGCTGCGCCGCCCGCTCCTTGTGGGCGTCGTAGCCGGTTAGCCCGGTCGCCTCTGGCCGTGGCCGGTGCCGTTCGATGGCCAGCCACGCCACATAGCGCAGCAGGTCCACCGTGCGGCCGTCGCCAATCCGAAAGCCCGCCCGCGCGCGATGGCGGTGGAGCTGGCGCTCGGAAATGACCTCGCCGAGCGGCGTGCTGTTGAGCAGCCGGGCGAGCTCGGTCGGCTTCAGCTTGCGCGGGTCAATCGGCACCGGACGACATCTCCTTCACAAGCCAGGCCGCGTAGCGCACCAGGTTGAGCGTCCCGTCGGCGTTCGTCGGCGCGCCCGCCGCCACGTCGGCCTGCAGCATCTCGACCGTGACGGCCTGGCCGCCGACGGCCGACAGGAGCCGGGCGGCGTCTGCCAATGACAGCGCCGCCGGGTTCAAGCCCGGCGGGCCCGCCGAACCGTTGTCAGGCGCGCCTATCACGCGGCCGCCCTCCGCTCGACTCGGACCTTGCGCCGAGAACTGCAAGAAAATCTCTGAATTCTGGACCACCGGCCTTGCTTTCGGCGAAACATGCTGGACTCATGTGTCTGTACGCACGGCGCGTACCAAACGGAGACGCGAAGATGACAACGAAGAAGAGCAAGACGACGAAGGCGACGATCGACGGGCTCGTGGCGGCGGCCGAGCAGTGCCTGGCCGAGCTGCGAAGGTTGGGCCGCCGGAACAAGGCCCGCCGGGCGGTGGTCCAGGCCCGCTACGCCGACCTGGGCCGGCAGATCCGCCAGGCCTTCGCCCAGTAGGCCCCGACCACGACGAGAGGAAACCGGACCATGACCACGAACACGACGAAGCACGCCCACCGCCGCCTGACGCCCGGGACCCTGGTGGTCAGCCATGAAGACGGCGAGCCCGGCCGGATCGTCCAGGTCTGCACCTTCCGCCGCAACGGGATCGACGCTTGGTCCTACCTGGTCCAGACCGCGTACGGCGAGGAGGTCTGGGAGGTCGGCGAGTTGTTCGTTCCGGAGCAGGGCTGAAACGCGGGAGCCACCACCATGACGACGCGCAAGAGCAAGACAACCGCCCCGGCCCGGATCGAAGCGCTGCTGGCCGGGATCGCCCAGGGTCGCCTGGGAATTGAAACGCTGGAGCGCCGCGGGCTGGACCGGCTCGACTTCCACGAGGTCCACGGGCCGCAACTCCGCCGCGCACTGCTGCAGGCCTACGTGCAGGGCTACCAGGACGGGGCCCGCGCCCGCGGCGCCGGGTTGGACGCGCTGGTCGCCATGCTCGGCGCGGGCGAAAGGCGGGTTTCCGCCGCGCCCGAGAGCGCACTCGGACCTGCCGCAGATTCCGCTGAAAAATCGCAGAATTCCGGCCCGGCGAGTGGATTCCCGGCGAAAAGCAGCGAACTGATGTGACTGTCGCAACGCGAAGGAGAAATGGCGATGACGACCAACGAGAAGAACACGACGCCGGACGCGAGCGAGCTCCTGGAATCTCTGCGGATCACCAAGGTCCAGCGCCGCACGAGCTGCGGCGGGTCCTGGGTGGTCGGCACGATCGCCGGGCACCGCTTCGACGCCCTGGTCTTCCCCGAGCACGCCGACCGGGCCGACTTCGAGCTGGAAGATAGCCGCATCTCGAAGCTCTGGCTTAAGCAACTCGACAACCACGCGACGGTCGCCAACTTCGACCGCGGCTGGGACATCCGCCCGACCACGCCGCTGGCCGCCGCGATTGTGGACGTCCTGGCCGCCGGGCTGGCCGAGCACGTATTTGGCAACTAACGCGGAGGTGCAGCAATGAGCATCGAATTCAGAGCGATCGAGTTCCCGACGGCCGGCGAGGCCATCCAGCACACCTACGCCGATCCCCGCGACGGCGTCGCCGTCCTGCTCGACGGCCAGCACTACGTCATGCAGAAGTCCGAAGCCGAGCGCCTCGCGGCCGCCGGGGTCGAGTTCGCGTACCTGTGCGACCACGAGATGCCCGACGGCACGTTCCGCATCATCACCGTCCCGGTGAACGACTAACCCGGAGGACCGGCCATGACCACGCAGCGCATCGACCTGGAGTTCATGGGCGCCGTGTACGACGCCGCCACAGCGAAAGCGGGCACCAACCGCGACGGGGAGGCCGTGGTGAAGGTCGGCCTGCTCTACACGCGCGGCACCGCGCCCAGCGAGACGGTTCTGATCCTGAGTGCAGCGGCCGCCCGGCAGTTGCGCGTGCAACTGAGCGCGGCCTTGGATACCCCTTGAAGGAGAGCAGCAATGAAGAAGGACAAAGTGAAAATCGGCGGCGTTTACACCGCCAAGGTGAGCGATCGGATCGTCCAGGTCCGGATCGACAGCACCAACAGCCACGGCGGTTGGAATGCCACGAACACCGCCACGGGCAAGCGCATCCGCATCAAGAGCCCGCAACGCCTGCGGCGGGTGGTGGGCGGCAACCGCAGGACGAAGATCACGACCGCCGACGCCCACGAGGCGGTCGAGGCGGTGGTCGCTAACGACGGCCCGGCCGCCGAGGCCGTTGCCACGGCGGAGGCCAAACCCTCGAAGAAGGCCCGCACGCGGAAGGCCGCGGGCGAGCCCAAGCCGAAGCGCGTCAGCGCCTTGGACGCCGCGGCCGAGGTCCTGAAGGCCGAGGGCAAGCCGATGCGGGCCAAGGACCTGATCGACGCGATGGCGTCGCGGGGTCTGTGGTCCAGCCCCAACGGCAAGACGCCCGAGGCGACGCTGTACGCCGCGATGCTGCGCGAGATCACCACCAAGGGCGACCAGGCGCGGTTCCGCAAGGCCGACCGCGGGCTGTTTGAGTTCAACGCCACGGCGGTAGAGGCATAGGCCGTGACAACTGTGCGCGAACGCAGCGAGACCTTCGAGGTCCTCGACGACCACCTGATCCGCAAGGTCGTCCCGGTCCGTGGGCAGCCGTACGAGCACCGCTGCCCGCGGGCCGCGTTCGAGCAGATTGCCCACGCGGCCGAGGAACGCGGCGCGGCCGGGTTCACGCTCGAAGGGCTCGTCGAGTACGAGCGCAGCGCGGACCGCGACGTGACGTTCACGAATGTCGCGGTGGCGCTGGCGTTCCTGCGCGAACGGAGCATCCTCCACGTCCGCTACCGGCGGAACTACGCCGCCACGGACGCAGTTCACCTCGATGCGATGACCGAGTTCCACGCCCTGGCCGAGGAAGTCGATGACGACCATGTTCCCCAAACGGAGAAAACCCATGATGACGTCTGAAGTGCACTCGCAGATCGTGAACCGCCTGCACACGATGCTGTCGCAGACCATGATGGGCGACCTGACGTTCCGCGAGCCGCGCGTCGTAGAGTCCGACGCCATCGGGCTGGCGATCAAAGCCCACGCGGTCACCGGCATGAACGAGTGGGACCAGCCGATCGAATACCCGGTGACCATCCTGCTCCTGCCTGACCTGCCGTCCGACGAATCGGCGTAGCGACGCCTGCACATAGCTCACTTCTCCAACGCCTCCGCGACGCCGGGGGCGTTGCTCCGGTCCGAAATCCGCTCCGCCTTCCGTCCGGTGAATTGCTCCCATCTGGTGACGATGACGTCCGCGTAGAGGGGGTCAAGTTCCATTAGAAACGCCCGCCGGCCGGTCTGCTCCGCGGCAATCAGCGTCGAGCCCGAGCCACCGAACAGGTCCAACACGTTCTCCCCGGCGCGCGACGAGTACTGCATGGCGCGCACCGCCAGCTCGACCGGCTTCTCGGTCAGGTGAATCATCGACTGCGGGTTCACCTTCTTGATGGGCCAGACGTCGACCACGTTGTTCGGCCCGAGGAAGACGTGCGCCGCGCCCTCGCGCCAGCCGTAGAAGCACCACTCATGGTTGCCCATGAAGTCTTTGCGCGTCAGGACCGGATGTTCCTTCACCCAGATGATCGCCTGCGAGAAGTAGAGCTCGCAGGCCTTCAGCACCGGCGGGTAATTCCCGACGTTCGCGTAGCCGCCCCAGATATAGAACCCGCGCCCGGGGAGCAACACGCGGGCGATGTTGCCGAACCACGCGTGCAGCATCTGATCGAACGCCTCGTCGGAAACGAAGTCATTCGCGAGCGGCCGGTCCTTCGGGCGGAGCTTCTTGTGCGTGGGCTGCGCGACGCTCGGTCGGCGATGCAAGTCGAAACCCTGGTGGTGCGTCATTCCCGGCTCGCCGAATGACGACAGCCCGGCCGCGATCGCGTTGTTGCTCCGCGGCTCGACCTTCACGTTGTACGGCGGGTCGGTATTGACCAGATGGACCGGCAACAGACGCGGCCGAACATCGGACCCGGCCGGCAACACCAGGGTCTTCTCGGGATCGGCGGCGAGCAGCAAATCGACAGCATCGACGTTACCCGCATCGCCACAGAGCAACCGGTGGTCGCCGAGCATCCACAGGTCGCCCGGCTGTGTGATCGCCTCGTCCGGCGGCGCGGGTACGTCGTCAGGATCGGTCAGTCCCTGCCTCACGCCCGGGTCGAGCAGCTTGGCGAGCTCGTCCTGGTCGAAACCGAGCAGCGACCAGTCGATCCCGGCGCCCTGGAGCTCGGCCAGTTCGATCGGCAGCAGTTCCAGGTTCCACTCCGCCAGCTCGGCCGTCTTGTTGTCGGCGATGCGGTACGCGCGAATCTGCTCAGGCGTCAGGTCGCGGGCGACATGCACGGGCACCTGTTCCAGCCCAAGCTTCTGCGCCGCCTTCCAGCGCGTGTGACCGCAGACGATGACGCCGTCGGCGTCCACAACGATCGGCTGGCGAAAACCGAACCGGCGGATCGACTCCGCGACCGCGTCCACCGCCGCATCGTTCTGGCGCGGGTTCTTCTCGTACGGCTTGATCTCGGCCAACGGCTGGTACTCAACATTGAGCATCGTTCAGACCTCCTTGTCTCGCGTTGCGGGCGGAACCTCCGCCGCCCGGACGGCCCCCACGCGGCCCCGTTTGGCCCCGGGGCGTAGCGGGCGGCCCAGGTGGTAGCGACCTACCACCCGGTCGTTCCGGGCCCGCCCCGTTGGCCCCCAACGCGCCCCGTGGCGGCCTGGGTGGCCGGGTCGGACAGGCGCAACAAACTCTGTCGGGATTGCGACGTGTTCCCGCGGCCCCAGACTCGGACCCTGGGCGGGGAAGTACCTATGCGGCCGGCGTAGGCTGACGTTTCCTTGACGGATTCGCGGCGCGCAGGTCGCGCAAAAGCAAGGGGATACGTATAGAAGAGAGAGATATGTCAATACGTCATCTTCTTCTCTTCTACACGCTTCGCGCGCACTCTCTATATGGAGAGACCCTATTTGACGGATTGACGAATTGACGGTTCTACCGGATCGCATAGGTCACCTTCGGCTTGGTCCCGGTAGGCGTCACTACCATGTCGAGTTGCCCGGTCTCGATCAGGTTGTCGATCACCTCCTGCCGTTCGCGCTGCGTCATGGACTGCGTGCGCCGGGACAACTCGCGCCGACCGATGGTGCCCCCCGCCTGGCGGATGATGCGGAGCACTTTTTTCTGCCGCGCGTCGAACAGACCGTCGGCGACCCACTCGTGCGCGACGAACAGCATGCGGCGCGTCAGGTAGTCCGACAGCTCACAGGCCCAGGCGGCCGCAGCGAGATCGATCACGAGATTTGCGCGATCCGCCGAGCAGGCATACACGAGCGCCAGGCGGCAGGCTTTCTCCTCGGCGCGGGCCCACAATGAGCGCCCGTCGGCATCGGGCTTGGCCAGTTCGGCATCGACGGTCGCCGCGAGCTGGTCGAAGCGTGCGCCGGCCTCGGGCGTGTACTTCACGAGGAGCGGGGCCGGATGCTCGGTGCGGAGATTCCCGCCGGGGCGGAAGTCGCCCCACCAGCGCGCCGTCTCCAGCACGGGCGGCGGCACGGGTTGTTCCGTGGCCCGCTGCCTGGCCGGCGTGGTGTCGGCCTCGAACACGAGCAGCCGGGCAATGAAGCCGTCGTTGAGGCTGTCCACCGTCAGCGATTCGAAGAAGTGCTCCGGCACGGTCGTGCCGTAGAGGCTCACGCAGGGCTGATCGACGACGCGATTGCGCTTGCGCTCCGCGTAGGCCTTGCCGCGGAAAATGGTGTCGGCTGACGAGAACAACTTCATCAGTGCCCCGAGGACGTTGAAGAGGTGCGGGGCCTTCTTCGGGTCGCCGATCGTGCGCAGGAAACGGCCGAACTCGTCGAGCTGGAAGAGGATCGCCGGCTGGTGCTCGACCGCCGCCACGAGCCCGGCGTCACTGGCCAGGTCCTCGTTGCCCTCCAGGCCATTCAGCCCGGCCTGGAAGAGGATGTTCTTGTTGACCTTGCGGGCATGGTCCTTGCCGGCGCCCGAGGGCGCGACGCCGACGCAGTACAGGTTCGTGCGGTTGCCGCGCTCGTCCCGCACCTTGCGGGCGGCGAGCACGGCCTGGAGGCAGATGGCTGCGGCCAGCGCCAGGACCGGCTGAGGCCGTGTGGCAGTCGCCATGTTGAATGCAATCACGTCGTGAATGAAGCCGGGGACGTCCAGCAGGTTTGCCGGGAACGGCCCCGGATCGGGCGGCGCCTCGGGCTGCTTGGGGCCGGTGTCCGATGCCGCCGCCGCAGGTAGGAATGCGGAGAGGTCAACCTCACCCTCACCTGAATCGCCTTGTGTCGCGGCCGCGCGGGCACGCTCGATCGTGCGCTGGACATAATCCAGGCGCAGCGCCTTGGCCGGATTGCGATTGTGCCGGCGGCGAGCGGCGATGATGAGGTTGGCGATCTCCTGGTCGGTCCAGCCGCGCAGGGCCGCAATGGTCGCCAGGCTGAGGTCGTAGCCGCTCTGCGACTGATCCGGCAGGTCCGGACGGTCGCGGTACCACGCCTTCCAGAACTGCGGGCACTCCGCCGCCGCCTCGGCCAACTTCGTCGCCGGCGGCTCGCTACTCGGGTTCAGCACAAGCCCGCCGACCGCGATGACGCGCGGCGGCGCAGCGTCCACGAGGTACGGCTCGAAATCGTCCGGCGCGTAGCGCAGCCCAGGATGGTGCTCGAGGATGCGAACCTCGACGGGCTGGTCCGGCACTTTCACGTTCATCGTGCCGGGCAGGCGCAGCACGCGCGTCAGGTCACCCAGGTTTTCGATGAACCACCCGCGCGCGGCAGCCGCGGCGCAGATGGCGCCGTGCCAGCCCTTTGCCAGTTGGGCGGCGCGGTCTCGTTCCTCGGGCGTGTCGAAAACCCACGGCTCTTTCAGGAGCCAGTAGGGATGCAGGCCGTGACCGCTGTCGACCACGATCGACGGGCGCAACGGCAGTGTGGTGAGCAGGCCGCGGGCGTCGTCGAGCGTCGGGGGCAGGTCGCGCCGCTGGTGCGCACCGCCCGCGATGTCGATGTCGGCCCACAGCGCCCCGATCGCGGCCGTGTCGTCCAGTGTTCCGCGACCTTTCGGCTGGCCCCCCATCAGTGCCAGCCCGAAATAGACATTCCGCGTCCCGCTGAGCGACTGCGCGTAACGGCCCGCTTCGCCCGGGTCAGGGAACAGGCGCGAGCGCTTCTCTGGCGTGGTGAAGATCACCAGGCGGCGCTCCGCCGAGATCGCGTCGCCGAAGATGTCGCGGAGAAGCGTCTCCATTCAGCGCGCCCCCGCTTTCAGCCCGAAATCGAGGCGCCCCAGCCGCACTTCGCCCGCGGCGGAAAGCGTTAGCACCGGGCTCTCGCCGCAGTAGCAGTACAGGGCGCCGTCATAGAAACAGGCGGTCCCGATGTGCTGGTGCGCCATCACGCTGGCCAGCGGCCCGTGTTGCTTGTGGGCCGGGAACAGGAAGCCGAATGCCGGCACGACGGCCACGCCGCCGGAGTCCGGCAGCCACCAGGCCGAATTCAGATAGTCGATGAGCTGATTGCACCCGGGCCCGATCTTCTCGCCCGAGCGCTTCACTTCGATGACGGTCGCACCGGCGGTCCAACCGGCCTCGATCAACCGCGCGGTTGGCAGAAGCAGCACGTCGGCGCGGACGTCCTGCGGATGCTGGAAACAGTGCGTCCAGAGGGGCCGACCCACGACCTGCCGGTAGACGTGGAACAGGCCAGTGCTTTGCAGGAACGTCCCGAGGTCGCTCTCGGCGGCGCGCTCGTCCTCCCATGAGCTACACGTGACTGTGACGTCCGGCTCACCCTGCCCGTCCCAGATGTGCCCCAGGTTGGGCATCAGAAGGGCACCTCGCTGTCGTCGACCGGCGCCGCGTATTCGGGCAGACCCTCTGACGACTCGAGGCCCGGCGGCCGCGCGCCGAGCCGGTAGCCCACGACGCGATCGAACTGCTCGCCGGCGGCGCGCAGCACGGTGATCGCCAGCGTCGGTGCCAGCGCACCGGCTTGCGCCAGGTCAACGGCGTCGGCGGCGGTCTGCGGCACGGGTTCCTGCGAGCGCGCGCGCCACCAGGTTTCGGCTTTCTGGCGGGGATAGCCGTCGTGCTCGAAGCACACCCATTCAGAGACGTAGTCGTTGAACCCGATCCGATAGTCGACGCGCATGGTCCGGGGTGCATCCGGCGGCGCGTTGCGCTTCACATGCACGGCATAGAACACGTCCGTGACTTCGTATTCGGTGCGCGTCACCTGATCCGACAGAATGCCGTCGGTGCTGGCCGTGGCCTGGTGCTTGGTGCGCTGGCGGTCCGGGAACGCGTAGCCGCACTCCGGGCAGTTGGCGTACCCGGCCGCGATCAGCGCAGGGCACTGCGGGCACTCCTTCGCGGGCGCGTCGCCGTTGCCAGGCGCGTCCGTGTCGGTGATGCGGAGCTGGTCTACCGGGCCGTGGCGTAGGACGTTGCCGCCGAAGTCGAGCACTAGGCAGTCGGTCTTGCCAGGGTGCAGCCGAAATCCCCGCCCGACCATCTGGTAGTAAAGGCCCGGCGACAGCGTCGGCCGCAGGAGCGCGATACAGTCAATGTTCGGCGCGTCGAAACCCGTGGTCAGGACATTGACGTTGCACAGGTACTTCAGGTCGCCGGCGCGGAACCGCCGCAGCGTCTCATCCCGCTCGAACGGCAACGTGTCGCCGCACACGAAGCCGCACTCGACGTGGTGCCGCTCGTGGAACGTGCGAACGATGTGCTGCCCGTGGCGAATCCCCGACGCGAAAACCAGCACACTCTTACGATCCTGGGTGTGCTCGACCGTCTCGCGGCAGGCGGACAGGACGAGCTGCTCATCGTCCATCAAGTCCTCGACCTCGCCGGCGACATACTCGCCCGCGCGGACGTGGAGTTGATCGGTGTGGGGCTTGACCGTGCCGGCTTTCGTCCGCAGCGGGCAAAGATAGCCCTGGACAATCAGCTCCCGCACGCCGATCTCGTAGCAGATCGCGTTGAGGATGTTGTCCGGCGCACAGATCTGCCCCGATTTGAGCCGGAACGGCGTGGCCGTGAAGCCGATCACGCGCACGTCTGGATTGACGGTGCGCATCTCCGTCAGGAACTGCCGGTACATGCCCTCGCCGTCCGGCGGGATGAGGTGCGCCTCGTCGACGATCACCAGGTCTACGGCATCGACGTCGCAGGCCCTCTGGTAGACCGATTGGATGCCGGCGATGGTCACGGCGCAGCCCAGATCGCGCCGCCGGAGTCCCGCCGAGTAGATGCCGAACGGCAGATCGGGCGCGACCGCCAGCAGCTTCTCGGCCGCCTGCTCGAGCAGTTCCTTGACGTGAGCCAGAATGAGCACCCGCCCGTTCCAGAGCTGCACCGCGTCCCGACAAATCGTGGCGATACACGGCGTTTTGCCGCCAGCGGTTGGGATCACGACGCACGGGTTGTCATCCTGCGCGCGCAAGTGGCGATACACGGCCTCGACCGCGTCGCGCTGGTACGGCCGCAGCGTCATGGGCTGGTGATCGCGCGTGAACAGGTTCACGGGAGCAGCTCCTGCAACGTACGCTCGAGCACCAGCTCGCGGTGTCCCAGTTCGCGCAGTAGCCGGCCGCCCACACGGCGCAACTCCGCCTCGATGCGGTTGAAGGCATCCATCGCCGCGTGATCCCGCGCCCGCTCGGCCCGCGAGCAGGGCCGCCCCTCGAACCAGTCGGCGACCGCCACGTACCGCAGCGCAGCGCCGATCAGTTCAGACTCGAGGGTGCCACAATCGGAAAGCCCGGATTCCTGCATGTCCTCTCCGCGATCCGGACGATGGTCTTGCCCCCGGGCATGACCTGGGCCTTCTCCGTCAGCAGCCAGACAATCTGCGAGTCGTCGTGGAAAGCCCCGCCGTGCTCGAGCGCATCGAGCAGTGCTTTCTGCACGTTGTCGATGTCGCGGCGCCGCTGATCGGGCGGATAGACCTCGACGGCGACCGCCAGCCGGCCCGGCATAGGCGTCACCCGCGCCGCCGCGAGGGCGGCGCGCACCGCGTCACGGAACGCGCGGCCCCCGCGGCTGATCAACGTCCGTCCGCAGAAGTGCCGCCAGTAGTGATTCACGCTGGGGGGGTACGGCAGCTCCAGCGTGATCACGAACGCCTCCACGGCGGCGTGCTGCCGTTGTACGCGCCCTGATTGGACGTGGCCTGCTGCTGCGGCTCGCCGGCCAGCGCTTCCTTCTTCTCGTAGCCCTTGATGACGTTGGTGAGCTCGCCTGTGTCGGCGCGTTTCTTCTGACTGACCCGGATGGCCAGTGGCAGGTTGTGCAGCTCGACACTGTCCTTCGGCGTGAGAACGCCGATCGCCCGGCAGATCGCCGACAGTTCGGCCCGCGCGATCTGCACCGTCGTGGGGTTGGCGTTGGTGAGATTCAGGCGGGCCCACACGTAGCGGTTCTTGTAGGGCCCGTCGAGGATCTGGAAGGCCAACTGCAGGTACTGACCGCCGCCATTCTTCGTCGGCTTCAGCTCCGACTCGGTGATCACGGCCAGGTACTTCCCGGCCGGGATCGGCTCGAAATCGGCCGCGGGGTCCACTTGGCGCGCATCGAATCCGTTGAGGTTTGCCATCGGTTAACTCTCCTGAGGCTGAGGGTTGGGGGCGGGGTTGTGGGCCAGGCCGATGAAGTAGTCGTACGCCGCCCACTCCAGCGGCAGCTCGTACGGCATGTTCAGCCGGTTCTTGGCGACGTGCGTCGGCCCCTCGCACGTGCGCATGATCCGTTCCGGCGCCGTGACATTGCGGACCTTCTTCGGGTCGGTTGTGGTGCTGTACGTGGCGAAGAGGACCTCGTCGCACCACTCCATCACGACCGCCGACGCCAGCTTGTGCAGCCGCGGCGAGAAGCGGTCGAACGCCGAATCCTCGGGCGTCTGGAATTTCTCCACCTTGCAGTGCGCGACGAGGATGACCGCCATGCCGCGCGTGTGGCGCAGGTCGTCCAGGCCCGCCAGGAACTGGCGCCACCAATTCAGGGCGAACACGTAGCCCTTCTGAAAGCCGATCTTCTCGATGTTCGAGACGTTCTCGGCCTTGCAGACTTCCTGCCAGATCAGCCGCTCGAGCCAATCGAGCGAGTCGACGACGATGGTCTCGTACTCGTGCGGTTGCGTGACCAGTTCCGCCAGCGCGGCCATCGCCTCGTCGAATGAGCGCGCCAACGGGAACTTGGCGCATTCGATCTCACCGAGACCGTCCTCGGTCTGTACGAAGACCGGCCGGCGTGCGCTGGCACCGAACGTCGACTTCCCGACGCCCTGGACGCCGTACACCATGCAGCGGCGGGGCGCCGGCTTCTTGCCAATGTGCACTTGTTCCAACAGGCTCATAGATCACGCTCTCCTTTGTGCCGTGGGCCGGGGCCGGCGCTGCTGCTCCGGACCGCTCTTTGTCGCGTTGGCGCGCCCGGCGCGCCGACGCCCGGCCCCGAGTTGCTGTTCGCGGCGGCGGGCACGAGTTCGGGGAGTCTGGCCAGCCGACCGGTCGCCTCCGTGCTTCCGGTCGGCGGCACGCCATCCCGTGCCCGCCGCCAGGTTCGTCACAGCCAGTCGAACGCGCGGACCTGCTCGTATCCGGTGGGCCACGTGCCGGCTTGCAGACAGCGCTTGAGTCGGTCGATGGCGGCCTCGTTGTCCTTCTGTGCGACCGCCAGCACGTCCTCGCCGACGCGCCACAGCCCACAGCGGAAGGGCTCCTTCTTCTCGACGGCGATCAGGTGAACGGGCACGTCGAGCGGCGCTTTACCAGCGGCCCCGGCGAACACCGCGCGATAGAAGGCGAGCTGATGGGCGTAGCCGAAGCGGCGCGCATCGGCCTCGAACCAGTCGAGGCTGTCCGCGGTTTTCAGGTCGACGAGGCCGAGGCCGGGATTGGGGTTGAACCAATCCAGCCTGATTTGGCACGGCACGCCGCGGTAGTCGGCGCGTACGACACCTTCAGCGACGCCTGCGGCCAGAATCTCGCGCGCCCCGTCGTGGGCGATCACGCCGGCGCGCAGGTGCTCGACGAGCCGGACGTCGTCCGCCCCCAACACCGGCTTGCCCTGCCGTTCCGCCCACTCGGCGAACGCCTTGCTGCGCTTGTCGTAGGGCTTACCGGTCTGGGGATTGATCGGGCCGCCGACGGCGTACTCGCGCTCAAAGACCGGCCGGTCTTCGAGGATCAGCGTGTGCGCAGCCCGGCCAATGAGATACGCCGGCCGATCCTCACGCGGCGCCAAGCCCTGCCGCCGCCAGTGGTACAGCAGCGGGCACTTGCGGAAATCAGCGAGCAGGTGGCTGGTCAGGAATTCGCCCGACCGGGCGTGGTACATCTCCGCCGGTTCGTGCGTGATGAAGGCTGGGATCGCGGGGGACGGCATCGTTGGCTGTGTCCTTCGTTCGCGGGCGGTCCAGCGCCGCCGACGGGAAGTGATTCGCCGCCGGCGTGCTCGGTTCGGCGCCCACGTCGAAAGTCACGTGTCGGACACGTGTCCGACATATGTCCGACATGTCCCTGCCCCGGCAGACACCCTGTCGGACACGCTGTCGGCCTGACCCCGCTGATTCAGACATATGGCGCGACATCTGACTTTCGCCCGACACCTCCAAAGCTAGAGCGTTGTCCCCGGCCTTGATCGGACCATCGCGCGCAGGTCGCCGAGGTCGTCTCGGCGGCGACGAAAGCCCCAGCAAGGACGCGATCGCGATGACCGAGCAAGTCATGAATCGGTACAACGGGTGCATCGAGGACTGGAAGATTCGGCTGGCGTTGTCACGGATGAAGGCCATGGGCCTGCCGCCGAACCTGTGGCCAGACGCCCTCCAGCAGTTGGCCGTGGCCATCACGCAGTTCCGCTTCGATCCACAGCGGGCCAGCGGCGCGAAAGAATCGACGGCGTTGTGCGCGCTGATCAACCATCGGCTAACGACGATGCTGCGTGTCGAGCAGCGCGAACGCGAGCGCGTGGCCCGCTATCGCGAGAGTCTGGGACTGAGCGGCAGACGCAACGGCGAGCAACTGATCGCACAGGACGACGCCCGCGAGCTGCGGCTGGATGTGCAGATGGCGGTCGCGGCACTGCCGACCACCGAGCGGGATGTCTGTGCCCGACTGATGCGCGGCCACACCGTCCGTCGCATCGCGGCCGACCTGGGCTGCAGTTGGCGCGCCGCCCGCCGGGTCGTGGAGCGCATCCGGGCCCGTTTCAAGCGTGTCGGTCTGGACGGCTGGGTGCGCGGCTGATGCGAAGCCGCGCGAGACAACATCGGTCCTCATCGGCCCAGAAATCTGTCGAGAATTCGACTGGACTTTCTCGGCCCGACGTGGCTCCTGTATCGCTAGCGGGTCCGTTGCGGCCGTTGTCCGAAGCATGGATCACGGTCGAGCTGATCGCGGAGACCCGCCGGGTGTGGTCCAGGCACCTGGGCCGCATCGTGGGCGACGAAGAGGCGATCGAGATGCTGGTGAATGTGCGCAACGCGGCCCTCGCGATCCTGCGGGCCAACCAGTCCGGAGCGGGTGCATGAACGTCGTGATCTGGGCACGGGTCTCGTCGCGCGAGCAGCGCGAGGGCTATTCGATCGACGCCCAGCTCCGTGCTTGCCGTACCAAGGCCGAGCGCGAGGGCTGGGCCGTGGTCCGCGAGTTCGCCGTAGCCGAGTCGGCCAAGCGCGGCGCCGAGCGGCTGGCGTTCAACGAGATGTACGAGTGGGTCCGCCGCAACGCCCGCAAGGAGGCCATCGGCGCCGTTCTGGCCCACAAGCTCGACCGCGTCTGCCGCAATATGCGCGACGCCGTGCGGATGCTGGAGCTCGAAGACCAGGCCGGCGTGAAGCTCGCCTTCGTGGACAACCAGTTCGGCCCGGGCGCGGCCGGCACATTGTCGTTCAACGTGATGGCGGCCGTCGCCCAGTACTACAGCGACAACCTCCGCAGCGAGGTGCTCAAAGGCAAGGACGAGAAGGTCCGTCAGGGCTGGTTCCCGGGCGGCGCGCCCTTCGGGTACGTGAATGCTGACGATCGCAACGAGCCGATCCACCTGCACCCGCAGCGGGCCGAAACCGTTGTCCGCATCTTTGAACTCTACGCGCGCGGCGACACGACGTTCGAGTTGCTGGCCGAGCGGTTGCACGAGGAAGGCCACGTCTTCCGGCCGAGCCAGCCCAAGTTCAACCGCACGGCGCTGTCGTACATCCTCAACAACCGCTTCTATCTCGGCGAGATCAACTGGCACGGAGAAACCTGCCCGGGCAAGCACCGGCCGCTGATCAGCCACGCGCTCTTCGAGCGCTGCCAGGACGTCCTGCACGGCCGCAACCGCCGCACCGGCAAGCCCGAGATACCCCTTTCCGGCGGCCTCTTGGTCTGTGCCCATTGCGGCAGCGCGATCACGGGCGAGCGGATTCGGCGCCGACTCAACGGCGGCGGCGTGCGCGAGCATCTCTACTACCGCTGCGCGAACAACCGTCCTGAGCCAGATCACCCACGGGTGCGCTGGCGAGCGGACGAATTGGAGCAGGCCATCGTCAACGACCTCGCGACACTCGTGCTGCCGTCGCGTGAGATCGCCGCGTGGTTCCGGACCACGCTCAAGGCGGCCCTCGACGACATCAGCGCAACGCAATATCGCCAACGTCAGGCGC
Organism: uncultured Planctomycetota bacterium; assembly: GCA_900696535.1. Lineage (GTDB taxonomy): Bacteria > Planctomycetota > Phycisphaerae > UBA1845 > Fen-1342 > CAADGM01. Next base: position 407 of record CAADGM010000017.1, on the reverse strand, counting down.
TGCTCAAACGCCAGTCGGAACTGGCGGCCATGAAGGACCGCCTCCTCACGGCCCACCTGGCCGGGGCTGTAGATGCGGGGACGTTCCAGAGCAAAACGACGGACCTGGTGGGCCAACTCGCCGAGGTGGAACGTGCCCTCGCGAGTTGCGGGGACAACGGCCACGCCAGCGGGGACAACGGGCACCGGTGCGGGGACAACGGCCGCTCGCGGGCGGTGATGGCGCTGGCGGTGTTCGACTGGAGCCAGGAAGCCCCGGCGGCGTGGCAGCGTTCAAAGATCGCCGAAAAACGCGCGATCCTCGACGCGCTATCTTTGAACCGCACGCTGAGCGCCACAACTCTTTGTCTGGAAAAGAGAAAGCCGTTCGACGCGCTCGCCGAACGGCCTTTAATCCAGTTGGATCGG